>NZ_JBHIRL010000013.1:0-44014 GCF_042197145.1 Bartonella sp. AA56HLJMS
TTCGCAATAATTGAAGAAAATCATAAAAAGATTTGTTAGAATCAGAAGAAAATATTTCTTCTCTAATAGGACTTTTTATATGGTTACATCTTTTGGTAAAATTTTACGGAAACTTCGCATTGATCACTCAGAACGCCTCTTAGATATGGCTAAGAAATTAGACATATCTGTAGCATTTTTATCTTCTGTCGAGATTGGCAAAAAATCTGTTCCTGTAGGACTGGAGGAAAAGATCATAGAGCTTTATGGTTTAGATAAAGCTATGGCTTCTCTCTTAAAAAAAGAAGCCTATTCTTATCGAAAAAGCATCATCATAAAGCCTTCTACTCCGTTGCAACGTGAAACTGTTGTTGCGTTTATGAGACTTTTAGATGGCTTACATCAAGAAGCGTTAGCAGACTTCAAAGAAACATTAGAAACATTGTGCGAAGCGTGCTTTATAGAGAAATGTTAAAAATCCTATTCCCTTAACTTTATTAAGGTATCCCTCACTTAAAAAAACATATGTAAAATCAATAAATTATTGTTGATATAAAATGCAATGGTGGGCGTGACAGGGATTGAACCTGTGACCCCTACGATGTCAACGTAGTGCTCTCCCGCTGAGCTACACGCCCATTCATTGATGTTGCATACACCATATAGAATGCCAAACGTCAATGCCTAATTTTATTTTCTCTTTCAACAGATGCAAATAACTTTAAAAAATACTTTTTAAGCAGCGATAAGGATCTTTTCAACCTCATTGACGAGTTCACGTAAGTGAAATGGCTTAGAGAGAACCTTTGCATCAGGAGGGGCATCACTATTTGAATTGAGTGCTACCGCTGCAAAACCCGTAATGAACATTACTCGTAAATCAGGGTCAATCTCAGTAGCACGTCGTGCGAGTTCGATTCCATCCATCTCTGGCATCACAATATCAGTCAGGAGAAGGGAAAATGGCTCTTCTTGTAAACGTTCATATGCGCTAATACCATTATCGAAATCGGCGACTTCGTAGCCTGCACGTTCTAGGGCTTTTACGAGAAAGCGACGCATATCGTTATCATCTTCTGCGAGCAGGATTCGTTTCATGATTATATTCCAATGGCTCCATTTGTCAGAGTTTTGCCGCATCAATTATACAATATAGAGTATTTATAAAAAAGATGGTAAAATGCTCATAATTGAAATGAATGGCAAAATGGTTAATTCTTACATTCTGATTCAAAATACAGCATATTCGTTGTGAGTTGGTTAAATTCGAAATATATGTGATTTTGAAAAAAGAAGGGGTTCTCTAAAACTACTAAGATGATTCATTACTATCTTTTCTTTTAAAGTTACTGATTATTATCAGAATTCCATTAAAAAACTTATGAAAACCGTTATTGTAGGGACTTCCTATATCGAGAAATTAAAAGAATATTATGTTAATTTATTGTTTTTAAAAAGTTCTCCTAAGAAATAGAAATTTTATAGTTATTTGTTTTTATAGAGATTTGTAATAAATATTATAAATGTGCTTTATTTCCAGTTTTTTCCTTAAATAGATGAAAACTATTGTTTTCCTAGATATAATATTAAATTATCACTTAATAACAGATCAAAAATAGTATTTTGATGCTTTATTTGTAAATATGTATCATGTTATATTAAGATAAATTTATTATTTTTATTTATATAAATAGTTTTTTTATTAAGTTATTTTTTATGATGTAAAATAATATTGTTTAATGTAATGATATACTTTGTATATTAGTTTTTTTATTAGAATGCATGGTGAATATTTAGGTCATGGCTTGTCTGTAGAGGCTAGAAAACGAATCATATGAGTGGTTGGAAAGAAAAATCTATTATATTTAAAAGTTTTTGTAGATCCAATGCTCGTAGAAAAATTCTTTTTTGATGGGGCGGAGCGGAAATTAAGGTTTAGTGCTATTTTACAGATACATTATCGGGAATAAATGCATCGAATGCAGCCCAAAATTGCTTTTTATAATCTTCGTTAACCATAATTGTATCCAGTTTAGCGCCTGTAATAGTAATACTTTCTGTTAGACGTGTGTGTTGGCATAATTGCCGCACTTCAATGTTGTTTGCAATATTGTTTTGATTGGCAAGAATAAAGAGTGTTGGGATTCGTAAATCTCCATGAAGTACATTTCTCTTCATAGAATCAATCGCATTAAATACTGAAGCCATCCATTGGGATGTTGGGGGCTTAATGGAAGGGAGCGGCACTTTATCTATGTATCCCAATTGTATATTTTTTTGTTTTGTCTTGTTTAATTTTTTCCCATCTTTCACTGGTATAAAGCCAAGACCTATATCAGAAAGAAATTGTGTTAATTTATGTTGAAAACTATTCGTTTTATTGCCGAATGGAGCAAAAAGGGGAGAAACACAGAGCAATCTATTAAACTGATGATTAATGAGATCTAATCCGCTAAGTGCTATCAATCCACCTATGCCATAGGCGAGCATAGAGTAAGGCGGCGGACAATTAGGATAAACAATACTTTTAAGAAATTTATATAAGTCATTAATATCATTATTTATATCAAAACAATGATGTCGGCTTTGTTTTCTTATCTTGAAGGATGTTTTTTCTTGATCAAAGCAGTCAAATATTGCTGTATGAAAACCGCGTTTAGAAATTTCATTTATTAATAAAAAATATTTTTCTAAAGTATTTGCGTAGCTTTTGAGAATAACAATTGTTCCCTTAGATTTTTCCACCTCAGGATATGTTATAGCAAAACGAATTTCGTGATCTATTGCTATTTTAAGAGTATCATGATGGATATTAAGAAAAGTGGAACCCCAGTCTATGGGATAAAGAGGTGTTTCCAATTGAAATCCTTTACAGTGTATTTGCCGCTTAGTGCTTTGACATTTATGTAATGAAGAAAGAGGATTAAAAAAGGGGTATATTGCTTTTTAGATAGTTTTTATCAATTTAGGTCCCAAAGAGTTGAAATAAAGAAAAACGATTACTAGATAATATAATGCGGTTGCCATGATGGGGCCGCAGGTTCACAAGTAAGTTTGCCATATGGGAACTTTGTGAATTAATTATAAATTATAGTCGCTCTAGAGGAGGGCAATATTATGCGTCAAGTAGATTTTTCACCATTTTATCGTTCCACAGTAGGTTTTGATCATCTTTTTAACTGGTTTGATTCTAGAACACAACCAGACGAAGTTTCTTCTTATCCCCCTTATAATATCGAGCGTTTAACTGAAGATTCTTATAGAATTTCTATGGCGGTTGCTGGTTTTTCTCAAGATGAAATTGATATTGAAACGCATTGTAACCAGCTGATCGTTAAGGGAGACAGAAAGTCTAAAAATGATGATGAAGAGCGAGAATTCCTTTATCGAGGCATTGCTTCGCGTGCTTTTGAACGGCGTTTTCATTTGGCTGATCATGTTAAGGTTATTGGGGCAGAACTTGGAGATGGGCTTCTTCATATTCAGCTTAAAAGGGAAATGCCAGCTGAATTAAAACCCAAAAAGATAACCGTACAGATGTCACCATCCATTACAAAAAATGATAACAGCGACGTTATCGTGTAAAGAAAATTTAGAAAATATGAGATCGGATAATTATAAATTTTTCTGAAAAATAAAAAACGCGAGGCAAAAGGTCTCGCGTTTCGTATGTGTTTTCCTAAGAACGAAGCGCATTTTAATAAAAAAGCTTATCTCGAATTTATGATAAAATATCATTGCACATTATTCTACGTTGAAGAAAAAGTTCATGTGTGTGCAATTGAAATGCATAATGATTCACTTTTTAAGTAAGCTTATTTATAGCATTTTAAAAATGGTCGGAGCGGCGGGATTTGAACCCACGACCCCTTGACCCCCAGTCAAGTGCGCTACCAAGCTGCGCTACGCTCCGAGTTCGTGTAAAACGATTAAATGACTGTTTCTTTAAAGGCAAGAGAAAAAATAAACAGAATAAAATCTAAAATGCTCTTGCACTTAGAGCTTTTGAAAGTAAAATTTTTGGACATCAATATTTTGTTGTTAATTCAAGATAAACAACGAATTTGTAAAATTCTTTGTGATCATTAAATTTTTAGCTCTATAGTTAATAGATGTATGCATTTAATTACTTTTGAGATTGTGAGGAGGGGGTAAGATTGGTGAATTTAGGGGTATGAATTGGAGAAAATGAGTGCTGAAGGTATATTTTTTTCTTACCTAATCGTTACTTTTCTAAAAAGATAAAGATTTTCAAAAGAAGAGGAGTGAATGTATGGTTTTGAAAAGTTTTCGTTTTTTAGAGTTTTATAGACGAGGTATTTTCATTTTATATGGATAAAAAATTGTAAGTTCTGGATTGTATAATCACAAATCTCATTTTACGGGTATGTATTTTTACCGAAATAAGCAAGATCAGAATGCTTTAATTCATGTTTTGTTGTTTTTTTTTTTCTAAAATATCAGATAAAATATTGTAGAGGAAAAACTTTCAAAGTGTCTATTGAACTAAGAAAAGAGTAAAGGATGAGCCGTTTTTCGGTAATAAATTTGACGCAAGCAGCAGTGGATCGTGTTAAAGCGATTATGGATGCAAAAGATGCACAGGGTATTCTTGTTGGTATCAAAAAAGGTGGTTGTGCAGGGATGGAGTATACAATTACTCTTGTCAAAGAAAAGGGGATAGATGCGGATGTTGTTGAAGTGAATGGTGCCCGTGTTTTTGTAGCACATGATGCGGTATTATTTTTATTAGGGACGCAGATGGATTATGAAGTGACAACGCTTCGGTCTGGTTTTGTCTTTAAAAATCCTAATCAAGTATCAGCATGCGGGTGTGGCGAATCGGTGGAACTTCGTCCTGCTACGCAGGATCAATATAAAACAAATTGAGCTGAGCTAAATTATAATTTAGTAATTTTAGAGGGGCTTGTTCTTTTAGGTAGAAGAAATCTACTATTTTTTATCGTTCATTTTTAGCTTGCTTCCAAAGTGCTTCCATTTCATTCAAGGATGCGTCAGTGAGCGTTTTAGATTGAGTGGATAGCTTTTCTTCAATATAGGCGAAACGATTTCGAAATTTTATATTCGTTTTTTTTAATGCTTTTTGTGAATCAATCGCTAAGTGGCGCGCGAGATTAAGAAGTATAAAGTAGAGATCTCCAAACTCTGCTTCTATCTCTGAGTTTTGTTTATTTTTGATGGCTTCTTTGAGCTCTTCCAGTTCTTCTTCTATTTTTTCAAAAACTTTATCACTTTTTTGCCAATCAAAACCTACTTTAGCTGCTGTTTCTTGTAAAGCAAGTGCCTCTTGGTTTGCTGGCTGGATTTGTTTTACTGTTGCGAGTATGCTTATGGAGGAATTGTTGTTTTTTTCTTCGCACATTCTTTTTTGTTCAACCTGTTCTCTTTTTTTTATATATTCCCACTCCTCTTTTATAAATCCTCGTTTTTTTTGCTCGGCATTTCCAAAAACATGAGGATGGCGTCGAATCATTTTTTCCGTGATTGCATAAACAACATCTTCAAAAGTAAAGCTGCCTTCTTCTTGTGCTATGGTAGCATGATAGGCAACTTGTAAAAGAAGATCCCCAAGTTCTTCACAGAGATCCTTTCGATTTTTTCGTTCAATGGCATCAATGACTTCGTAAACTTCTTCGAGCATATAGGGTATGAGGGATTCAAAAGTTTGTTTTTTATGCCAGATACAACCATTATCAGAGTTTCGTAATGCAGTGATAATTGCAGTGAGATCTTTGATATCTTTTGAGGCCAACATTTTGCACTTCCTTTGTAAGCAATAGAGCTTATGTTAGATGTCCCAACGTCTATGTAACCACATCCATTGTCCAGGATATTCACGGACCCAAGATTCAACAATATCATTTAATTTTTGTGTAGAAGCAGCTATATCGATATCATTTTTTTCATCACGTGGAAGTTCTACATGTTCATATAACTCTAAACGATGACGTCCACTAGGCAAACGAATACAACGTGCTGGATAAATATCACAGTCATATTGTCGAGCAAGTTTTATAATTAAGGGGTTTGTTTTAAGAGGTCTGTTAAAAAATGTTCCCATGATACCGCGGCGAAATTTTTGATCAACGAGCATACCAACATTTTCACCTTCTTCTAATTTGGCTGCTAATGCCCATGCTGCACCGGCCTTGGAGGGAACAAGATGTCCCATAGAAGTTTGTCGTGCTTTAAGGATTCGTTTGGCAACATAGGGATTATTGGGTGGTCTAAATAATACCGTAACATTAAGATCAAAACTTTGTGCACAAATAGGCAGAAGTTCAAAATTGCCAGTATGTGCGGTGAAAAAAATATGTGGTTTTTTTTCATTTTTTAATCGCTCAAATATTTCAATGCCTTTAACCTCAATGAAACCTGGCTCGTCTGCATGAGGATCAAAATCAAAAATTTTATCAAGAAAAATATATTCAGCTAGGAAACGTCCTATATTTTCCCACATTTCTATTGCAATCGCACGGAGTTCTTGCTCTGTTTTTTCTGGATATGCACTCCTAAGGTTTGCAAGTGTGATTTGATGACGATGTACAAGGGGACCAATTTTTTTTGCTAACCAAGCAAAAAAAGAAATTCCCATTTTGGCTGGAAAACATTTTAGAATAAATAAAGAACCAAAGAGTAGATATGCCCATAACAAGTAGGATATTTTTTTAGCTATAATTTTAATACGATATATGAGATTTTTAAGAGAAAGCTTCATCATGATTTAATCGATTTTAAGGATAATTTTACCAAAAACATCACGACTCTCCATTCGTTTTAAAGCTGTATCAATTTCATCCAGCCCAACAATTGTATCAATGACAGGGTGTACGGCTTTTTGTGCCATTTTTTGCATGGCATTTTTCATATTTTCCATACGGCAGCCAAATGAACCGAATATCTTAAGCTGTTGCTGGAATAATTGCATGAGATTTATTGGTGCTGAAACACCAGAGGTAGAACCGCAAGTCACTAAGCGTGCTCCTTTTTTCATACATAACAGAGAACCGTTCCATGTATCGACACCAACATGCTCAAAAACAACGTCAACACCTTTTTTTTGGGTTAATTTACGCACTACACCTTCAAAACGATCTTTACGATAATTAATCACATGATCTGCCCCAAGAGAGTGCGCTTTTGCAATTTTTTCATCTGAACCTACAGTTGTGATAACTGTACAGCCCATGTGTTTTGCAAGTTGAATGGCTGCAGAACCAATACCTGAGCCACCAGCCTGTACTAGGATTGTTTCTCCTGCTTGTAGTTTTGCGTTATCGAAAAGCATATGTTCTACGGTACCAAAAGTAATTGGAGCAACTGCTGCTTGCAATTCATCACATTGGGGAGGTGATGGAACTAATAAACGTGCTGGCAAATTGACAAGCTCACACGCAAATCCATCAAGGTGAAAACCATAGACTCCCTTTACATTACTGCAAAGATTATCCCGTCCTTCATGACAAGCTTGGCATACTCCGCAGGTTTGTGCACCATAAATTGAGACAATCTGTCCAAGTTGGAGATGTTCAACGCCATCTCCTATTTGTATAACCTCACCAGAGGCTTCTGCACCAATGATGAGTGGCATTTTTCTTTTCGCAAAAGCCATGCCACGCCATCCCCATACATCAATATGATTAAGAGCAACGGCTTTTATCCGCACAGTTACTTCACCTATACTAGGTGAAGATGGCGGGGAAATATTGGTGATTTCAAGCCGACGATCATCGAAGAGTTGCAGTGCACGCATTATCATCCCCCTTAAATATATTATTGGTTAGCGTTATAAAATTTTATTATTACAGGATTATCCTTTATATGCAGTGATAACAAGACTCATATTTTGACCACCAAATCCAAATGAGTTTGACAAAACCGCATTGACACAGGACTTACGGCTATGATGAGGAACAACATCTAAGGGGATAGTAGGGTCAGGATTATCATAATTTATTGTTGGTGGGAGTATTCCCGATTGAATGGTTAAAAGCGAAAAAACCGCTTCTATTGCACCAGCAGCAGTTAATGTATGCCCAATCATTGATTTATTAGAAGAGACAGGAATATGCTCTAAAAGATCACCGAATACTGTTGATAATGCAAGATATTCCATTTTCTCATTTTCAGGTGTTGAAGTTCCGTGGGCATTAATATAGTCAATTTCATTGATGGTTATTTTTGCATCGTTTAAAGCTTTGCGAACGGATTCAATTGCTGGTGATGCATCGGGTTTTGAACGTGTACGGTGAAAGTCATCGGCGGTTTCTCCACAGCCAGCTAAAATTCCTAAAACTGTAGCATTACGGTTTAATGCGCTTTGAAGAGATTCAAGAACAAGAGCGCCTGAGCCTTCTGCCATAACAAAACCATCTCGATCACGGCTAAAGGGTTTTGCTGCTTTTTCTGGAGGCTCATTCTGAGTTGAAAGAGCAGATAGTAACGAAAAACGGATGAGAGATTCTGCTGAAACTGATCCATCTGTCGCAATTATGAGAGCTCGATTTGTTTCTCCCCGTCTAATAGACTCAACACCTAATTGAATTGCTGTTGCACCAGATGCACAGGCAGTGGAAAGTGTAACAGGAAGTCCTTTTGTGCCAAATGTTTTTTGAAGTTTTTCTGCAATTGCACCAAATTGTGTGGCTTCAAAAAGCGTCTCATGGAGTTTATCCTTACAGACTTTAAGAAGATGTGCATAAGAAGGCTCATTATTGAATTCCTCCTCTTGATCAAGACTAAAACGTGCTTTCCATTCAAGTTCAACAGGAGGAGCAGCTAGAAAGAGTGGTCCATTAAATTTTTTTTTATCAATAGCAGCTTGTTCTAAAGCTTCTTCAGCAGAAAGATATGCAAGCTTCTCAGAGAGAGCTGAAGCACCAAGTGTACTTTCTTTAAGAAAATCAATTGTTCCAGCAATATATGTATTTAATCCTTCAACGGGAAAACGTGTTATTTTGTGGATACCACTTACACCACTTGTTAATTTTTGCCAATTTTCATGTTTCCCTTGTCCCAGTGATGTGACAATGCCTGCACCAGTTATTGCTACAAGTGGACGCCCAAAATGATCATGATATTTCACTATAGAAATTCCCCTTCAAACAGCTGTAAGACGCACAATACCTTCAGCTCTTTTTATACCAATAGTTGTAACAAATATTTCACGTACTTCTTTAGAAAAAGGTTTTTCATGAGGACTTAACGCTGGAAAACAATGTTTTTTTTCAATTGAAAGTGCTGCAAGAGCTAGAGCTAGAGGAAATTGTGCTTCCCGCATATAACCAAATAATGTTGTAATGCCACGGTAAGATAGATCAGCATTATCAAGAGCATTTTGTTCTGCTTTTGTTGCTTCGTGAGCTCCTGAGGCTGCTGAAATGGCTAAGGCAGATTTAGCGCCCGCAGTTTTTAACATTGTTGCAATTGAATCTCTAAGTGGAATTTTGGTTCTATCTGTTTGGTCTGTAATAATTTGGCTAATTTCAGCATAAGCACGTGCATTGCGTTTTTTGGCATGTTTTCCACTTTCAATAACTAGGAAGATCCCACCAGAACCTGCTATGACACCGCCGCCTGGATAGATTCCACGATCCCACACTGGGCTCCATCCATTATGGGTTAAAAGACCACCAAGCTCATGCGCCAACAACATATCATAACTTTGTGCATTATAGGAACTTCCTACAAGAGCATGAGTGCTTTGACCTGATTTAATACGAGCTACAGCAATTTGAAGTGCAGAAAGACCACTGCCTTCTTCTCCCATAAATGTACGAGATGATCCAGTGACTTTATGAACAATTGAAATGTTTCCTGCCAAAAGGTTTGAAAGTTGTGCCAAAAATAATGTTGGACGAAGTTCAGTTGAAAGAGCAACATTTAACATAGAAGCATGATCGGCAACAGCGCGCGCTTTAGAAAGAATCTGTGTATCAACAGTAATATCACGTTCTCCCCCACTTGCCGCTACGATCATATCCATTGTTGAAGTGAGTTGTTCATTATTTTTCATGCCGGCATCATCAAGAGCAAGACCAGCCGCATAGGTACCAAGACGCTGCCATGTTCCCATTTGCCGTTGATCACTTTTTTTAGGAATTTGTAAACTCCAATCAATTTCGGGCAATTTATGAACCGTGTAAGGTGAAAAAGTTGTATAATCTAGGTTTGGTGTACGGATTGGATCATTTAAGAGATTCCAATGTTGATCAGTTCCTTCCCCCAGAGAGCTTATGAGACCTATACCAGTGATGAATACAGATTGATCATGCATGGCGAAAAAACTACTCTGCCTGTTTTAAGGCAACGAGATCATCAATTTTTGCACAAAGGTTTTTAAGAACAAAGTATTCTTCTGTTGCAACGGTACCTTCGTTGACTTCTTGTGTCCATTGTTCTAGAGGGACTTTTATTCCGAAAGCTTTATCAATAGCGAAAACAATATCAAGAAAATCAAGACTGTCGATTCCTAAATCGTCAATTGTATGACTCTCAGGTGTAATTGTATTGCGATCAATTTCACTGATTTCTGCAATGATATCAGCAACTTTATCAAACGTGGAAGGCAATGTACGGATTCCTTATTATAGAGTTAGTAAATTCAAAATACATTTAATATTGTTCTTCTAGCCTTTTTTCTCTTTAAAAAAAAGACTTAATCCAGAATATAGCTGTCTTTATCTATAGAGAAAAGAGGTTTACAGTACATGAAATACTATATCTCAATATTTAAAAAACTTTGAAATTTTATTGCGCATTTATTTTACAAGACTATTTTTTCTATTGGCAGCAAGGACAGCAAGGGCTGTTATATTAACAACTCCCCGAGAAGTTACTGAAGGCGTTAAGATATGGGCGGGACGTGCTGCCCCGATTAGAATAGGACCAACATGGAGTGCATTTGTGAGGCTTTTAACAGTGTTGAGCGTGATATTGGCTGAATCAAGTGTTGGAAAGACAAGCAAATTAGCTTCACTTTTAAGACGAGAATTAGGAAAAACACGATCACGAAAAACTTTGGAAAGGGCAGCATCAGCATGCATTTCACCATCTGCTTCTAAATCAGGGTGTAATTTGGCAAGAATTTCTGTTGCACGTCGCATTTTACGCGCACTTTCTGTGTTTTTAGAACCAAAGTTTGAGTGTGATAATAAGGCTGCTTTTGGTGTTATTCCAAATGCTTCAACTTCTTGAGCTGCCAACACAGTCATTTCAGCGATTTCTTCTGCAGAAGGATTTTCATTGACGTAAGTATCTGTGAGGAAAAGAGTACGTTGTTGAGAGATAAGCAAACTCATAGCAGAAAAACGGTGAACATGAGGATCAAGACCGATAATTTGTTCAATCAATTCAAGTTGACGTTCAAAGCGTCCTTCTAAGCCGCAAATCATTGCATCTGCTTCTTCACGCATAACGGCAAGGGCAGCAATAGCCGTTGTTGATGTTCTCACTACTGTTTTTGCCATTTCAGGCGTAACACCACGCCTCCCTGTATAATGAAAAAATAAATTAACATAATCACGAAAACGTGGATCATCTTCAGGGTTTGTTAATTCAAAATCTATACCAGGACGAATTCTTAAACCAAAGCGTTTCAATCTTGCTTCTACGACATGTGGACGGCCGATAAGGAGGGGCGTTGCTGTTTGTTCTTCAATGACAACTTGTGCTGCACGAAGGACGCGTTCATCTTCACCATTGGCATAGATGACGCGTTTACGTTTTGCTGTTTTTGCTGCAGCAAAAACAGGTTTCATTGTTAAACCAGAAAGAAAGACAAATCGATTGAGGATATCATAGTAGGCCTCCATATCTTCAATGGGACGAATGGCGACACCAGTTGTCATTGCTGCTTTAGCAACAGCGGGGGCAATACGCAGTATTAAACGCGGATCAAAAGGAGAGGGGATTAGATAGTCTGGTCCAAAATTGGGTGGTTCTTTTGAGTATGCACGTGCTACAACATCTGAAGTTTCTTCACGTGCAAGGGCAGCAATCGCATGAACAGCGGCCATTTTCATTTCTTCATTAATTGCACTAGCACCTACGTCTAATGCACCACGGAAGATATAGGGAAAACAAAGGACATTATTAACTTGATTGGGATAATCAGAGCGTCCTGTGCAGATCATTGCATCTGGTCGTATAGAGCGTGCTTCTTCAGGCATAATTTCTGGTACTGGATTAGCCAGTGCTAAAATGAGTGGATTTTGAGCCATTCTTTTAAGATATTCAGGCTTTAAAACACCACCTGCAGATAGGCCTAGAAAAATATCCGCATCATCAATAATATCAGATAAAGTTCGTGCGTCCGTTTTTTGTGCGTAATTGATTTTCCAACGATCCATAAGGGTCTTGCGACCTTCATAAACAACTCCCTCTAAGTCACTAAGCCAAATATTTTCAACTTTTGCCCCAAGACGAACCAAAAGATTAAGGCAAGCGAGGGCAGCAGCACCTGCACCTGAGGTAACTATTTTTGCATTTTCAATTTTTTTTCCTGAAAGATTTAAGGCATTTAATACAGCCGCAGAAACAATAATGGCAGTTCCATGTTGGTCATCATGAAAAACTGGAATTTTCATTTTAGCACGAAGCTTTTCTTCGATGTCAAAACATTCAGGAGCCTTAATGTCTTCAAGATTAATACCACCAAATGTAGGTTCTAAAGTCGATACCGTTTGTACCATTTGTTCTATATCGGATGCATCAATTTCAATATCAAAGACATCAATATTCGCAAATTTTTTGAATAAAACGGCTTTACCTTCCATAACTGGCTTTGAAGCAAGAGGACCAATATTTCCTAAACCAAGAACAGCAGTTCCATTGGATATAACAGCGACTAAATTAGAACGGGAGGTATATTGAGCAGCAAGATTAGGATCTTCATGAATTGCAAGACATGGTGCAGCAACACCTGGAGAATAAGCAAGAGCTAAATCACGTTGATTATCAAGAGGTTTTGTTGCTTGTATTTCCAATTTTCCAGGTTTAGGGTACTGGTGATAAAAAAGTGCGGCACTGTCAAGTTCAGCTTTTGGTGAACTGAAATCACTATTTCGTTCTCTAGACATTTTTATGATATCCAAGTTAGCGTATGTGTATATGAGATGTTCCATCTACGATAAGGTTTTGTCCACTAATAAATCCTCATTTCTCTGAATATCAAAATGCATGAGTATGAGAAAATTCTTCTAGATCGTAAAACCTAGTTTGATGATTCTTTTTGTTTGTGTGCATGAATAATTTCATTGATAGCAGCACGATTAGTTTTTTCTTTCCTTAATAAAACGCGTAAAAATTGATTAGTCTACAAACGAATAAAATATTACTAATAATTACATTACCAAGCCATTATTTTTTTTGCAATGCTTACAACTTAAGGAAAGAAAAGAAGAGTGTTTTCTATTAACTTCATCTTCTTTATTTAAATTTCTATAGGGAGGTAGAAGGAATTTTAAATAACAATTTGCAATTTATAAATTATTTTTGCAGCTATTTAAAAGGAAATTGGAACTTTAAAAATAGGAGTTGTTTTGTTTATTATTCAATTGAACTCTTAATAATGCAAACTTTATAATTTATAATGAATCATCTCGTATGTTGAATGAGAAATTTGAATACAATAAGATTCTTTTAGCTCAAACTCATCTAATATAATAAAAAATATTTACTTACATAATTCAAACGAGAGTAATATGTGGATAAAAAACATTAAAAAAAATAAATAGAAGTGTTTCTATGAGCTATTTTAATACAAAAGCATGAATTTTTTTCACAATTAATAAAAATAATTATTACCGATTTTGTACCTTTATGAAACTATGAAAAATAAAGAAGTTAAGAAAAAGATAAGGAAATAGAAAACATGCTTTATCATTCTTAGAATGATATGTTGTTTGATAAGCCATTAGGCTTCTTTAGGGTTATTGCTTAGGATATCAAAGAAAACCCGCATGCCAATTATCCCAACCTTTGAAGTACAAAGCTACAATTGAAAGAAAAGCACTCTATGATAAGCCATTAAAACAACTGGAGAGAGAGAAAGTGGAAAAAATATTTTTTTCCACTTTTCTTATTTGTTATTGGATTCGACCACTTGCATGAGCAAGCATAGTGTAAACTTTTCCGGTATCTGATATCAAGTACTTGCGAACTGAGTTGGAAGAGCCAGAACTGCGCGATATATCACGTAAGAGCTTTTCGAAATCTGTAACATATTGATTCACTGAACGTTTAAACCCAAAATCGCTCATATATTTCTTCTTAATCATTTCAAATATTTTTTGTCCATTTAAGGTATAAAGGCGTTCTGTTACGATGTTTTTTTGTCCACGTTGATAATGATCCCATAGCTCAACAATGGCATTGTGATTAATAGCTTGCACTATACCAGAAGCTAATGAATTAAGAGAGCAGTTTGCAGGAGATGGTTTTGTTTGCACTGATGTTAAAACATCATCACTAGGGGGAGCATCATAAAATGTTTCTTCACGTGAAGCTCTTTCTAAGAGATTTGATACCCATTTATTTGGTCTTTTTTTGCTTTGATCTTGTTGCAAAATAGGCTTAGGTGGCACAATCTTTTTAACAGACTCAGTGGAACTGTCACTTTTTTGATTAAACATTGATGATGTAGGAAATGCTGATATTAGCTGTTTTTGTGCGCTCTTCTGATCATTTTGTATAACACTGACTAAATCTTGTAACGCTGTAATCTGTTCATTCAAAGCTGTGCGAATTGTTTGCGTTGTTTCTTTTGTTTTTTCTGGAAGTTTTTTTACATTTTCATTGATATCATTATTAATCTTTGAAAGCTCTAAACGAACTTCATCAGCGGAGCGACGTATATCTTCTGCTGCTTCTGAAAAACGTGTTGATGCTTCACTAACAAGCTTATTAAGTGATTGTTGGAATGAATTTGTGGAGTTACGCGCATTCTTATCAGAGCGTTCAAGTGCTAAGTTGAAGATTTTTTCATAATGCCCAATCATTTGATTAATTTCATGAGACTTTGAAACAAGAGCATCGCTTAATACAGAAAGCGTATGATGTTTTTCTTCAAGTGTTGCACTAAGTGAATTTTCAGACTGTTCAAGAACATGAATAGTTTGGGAAAGTGTCTTTGCATGTTCACCAAAACTGCTCGTTATATGATTAATTTGTTCAAAGGTACCCTTTGAAAGTCCTTGCAGAATTTCAACATTAGTATTGAGCGCTTGATTTGAGGCTGACAAACGCTCTGCTACTTGGTCCGTGTTGCGGAAAAAATTATTCGTACTCTCATTAAACTGCCCATCAATATTTTGAACAGCCGATAATAAAACATTACTATTTTCTTGAAAATTGTGAATTGATTGATTCAACTGTGTTAAGATGGATGAGACATTATTAACAAGCTCTTCCTTCATAATCGTTATTGTTTGAAGTGTTTCAGAGTTAGCTTTGGTTAAGCTATTCACTAAAGATTCATTATGTGCATAAATTCTTTGTTCAGCATCTTGTGTGGAAAGAGAGAGTTGTTCACCGATATGCTGTGTTAAAGAATCAATTGATTCTGTCGTATTTTGCGCTGCTTGATTTAAGTGATTTGTAAGCTCTGTTATTTTTCCAACATGTTGTGAAATTTGTGTTGTTGTTTGATTTCCAGCATCTTCCAGACGGCTCGTGACATCAGAGAGCTGATATCCTAAATTATTTTTAAGATTTTGCATAGAGTGATGAAGAACATCACAGCGTTCATTAAGGACTTGCTCTATTGCTGTTGTTGATGTGTGAATAGTTTCATTCAATAATGCTTGTGCATTATGACTGGCTGTTGCGAAAGCTTCGACAGTATGCGCTGTTTGTTCAGACAGAACGGACAGAACTTTTTCACTGGTATCATAAACAGTTTTTTTGACATTTGATACAATGCGATTGCCTGATTCTGAGAGAATATTTTCTGCTTGTGCAGTAACATTTGTAACAGATGAAAGAATTTGTTCACTCGTAGAAGAAAGAATATCAGAAGCTTTTATAATCTTATTATGCAGGTTATCTGTAACTGTATTAACAGAGTCTTCTAAGGTTACACGCATATTGTCAACACTGCTTTCCAGCGCTTGTTGAATTATCTGACTTTGCTCATTATTAAGAATGAGAGACGTTTTTAACGTGTCAGAACGTTCCTCAATAACAGATGTTTGCATATCAATGGCTTCACAGATTTGGCTGAATTTTTCAGATAATGTTTCCTCTAGCGTCGTTGTCCTTTCAAAAATTTTGTGGGCACGATCTTCTAGATCTGTATCAAATGATTCCATACGTGTTTCAAGGGTTTCAAAGAAAACACCACTCGATTGAGAGAGAGTATTCTTTAAAATTTCGGCATGGTTTTCAAGGTTTCTGATATGATCTTGAACCGTTTCAGTAATGTTTTTATTGTTGGCGACAATTGCACTCTCAACTAAATCTATTTGTTGTTTCAATGCAACATCGACACGTATATCACTTTTTGCAATGAGGTTATGGATTGTTTCCATGCGTTGCTCAAGTGTGCGTGCTTGATCGGCAAGAACTTCATTGAGAGAAAAACTATTAATCGCTAAAGAGTCGCGCAGAGCATCGGCACGGATATCAATATTTCTCGCCTGTGCTTCTAAAGCATCTTGGGTTGTATTGCAGCTTTGTACAATGACATCTTGTAGTTTTTCAGTGCATTGAATGATGTTTGTAATATGATTTTCAGCTTGTTTATCAACGACTTGAACATTATCAGCCAAAACTTTTTCAATATGAGAAGTATTTTGGGACAAAACATCAATTTGATTTCTTAATGTATCCGCAATTTTATTTTTCTCGTTATCGAGCATGTCTGCCATAAGAGCTCGTTGATCAGAAAGTTGTACTTTAAAATCTTGTGAACGTTCTTGTATGATATCAACAATGGCATTGTCGACATATTGAATTTCTTCTCTCAGACTTTCTTTACTTTTATCAATTGCAGAAAGAATAGCTTCACGTCCATTTGTAAATGCATGGGTAATGTCTGCTGTTTTTTCTTGGAGGTTCTCATTTATTTTCAAGACATGAGCTTCCAAGAAGTTACCAAGTTTTTCAGCATTATCCTCTAAAGCCTGACTGCGTTCTATAAAGGAATCAATGATGGAATCACTATGTTCTTTAAGAGAAAGATCAACAGTTGCTAAACGTTGTTCAAAGGCTCCAATTGCTTGCGAGGTTACGTTATCAAATTTAGAAGAGAGTTTATGTGCTTGGTCGTCGAGTTTTAAGATTTTCTCATCAAAATTCTGTAGAGATTGATTATTACGATCAATAAGAGCTTTATCCAAGGCTTTAAACTTTTCATCGACAGCGTGCAAAGTTTGATCTGTTACTGCTTGTATATGTGTTGCAATTTTAGCAACATGTACTTCCGCTTTTTCTGCTGTTTCATTAAAGGTTTTTTCTATTTGTTTTTCATTATGATCAAATCGTTTTGCAAAACCATCAAAGTTTTTTCCTAATTCATGAAAAAATTCCGTGTTTTTCTGCTGAATTTGTGTTGTTGTTTTGTTAAATTTTTCAACAAGTTGATTTGTTACGCCATCACCGGCATAGGAAAGTTTTTCAACAAGGTCTTCACCTTGTTTTTGTAAAGTTTGAGAAAGGGTTTGTGCAAGCTTTTCAACATTGGTCACAATGTTAGAGGTAACCAAACCAAATTCATCACTCAGTTGTTCTTGGGTTCCTTTAATTGTTGATTGTACGCGATCTGCGTGATTCAAAATGGCTATGCGTTCATTACTCAGTTCTTTGATTAATGTGTGAATGCGTGATTCATTCTCAGCATAGGCTTGTTCTAGATTGTGAACTTCACCTTGTATGATTGCTTCAAGTTCAACAGCACGTCCGAGGGTACGTTCAATACCTTCGTTCATTGCCGCTACTTCTTCACGAATGGTTTGCCCTATAGCAATGGCTTGTTTTTCAGATAGATGTTGTGGTTCACTAAGGCGCTGTGCAGCATTGGTCATAAGAAGCGCAATATTATGCAAGTCGTTTGAACGTTTTGTTAATTGAGCAACGCCCCAAGATATAAGGATAGGAATTGCTGTTCCGGCTGCTACAGCAAGTCCTGTTGGGGATGTAACAAAAGTGCTGATATTGGATAAGGAGCTGAGTCCGGTAGGTGCGAGCTTATGCGCAATAAAAGCTCCTCCCGTTGCCCATAAAGCACTAAGCGCTGTTGTATACCAGTAGACTCGAGAGGAAGAACGCTGCTTGAATGGTCCAAAATTTACAGGGGTTGTTATATCATCATTTGCAGGAAGAAGTTTTGTAGGCAATAATGTATTATGAACAGTTCCACCTGAAATATCAGGTGAAGGTTTTGGAGCAAAAAGCTGTTCAACAACGGATTTATCAATAACAGCTTCATCATGAATATTAGAAACAAAAGTTGACGTACCGTTTTCAGCCAAAAATTCTTCTTCTGCCATTGCAATTTTTTGAATCAGATCATCGACATTAACAACATTTTCAGAATTATTGGATGATATTGTTTCAAATCCTGTGTCATCGAAATCAAAGTTCATAGCTTTTGTGAGGGCTTCTTCAACTTCAACTTCAAATGTTTGCAATTTGGTTCTGCGTGCCATACTCGCCTCGTACTCTTACAGCCGGAAAAGGGATACGTCCTCTTCCACATAATTTCTATATACTAGCTGTTAATTATTTAGAAAGGAATATGCTTAGGGAAAAATTTTAAAAACTTATCAAGATAAAGTTAACGCAGTTTCTTATACCCTGTTTAAAAATGTTATAAAATATAGTAAAAACAATTTATTATTTAAATCTAACAACAACAAAAATACTGTTTACAACTTGTGTTTATAAAAAGCTTTATAAGCCGGCAGTCTTTGAAATAAGGACAATTTAATAGCAGTTATATATACAGTAAGGTGCGAATGCCTTTCTTTAATATCGATAATCGTTAATAAATGTTGTTGTCCGCTTACTTTTATTGATTCTAAACGAAGCAGATTCATCATCACATATAGTCCGTAATAGCTTAGGATGTATAAAAGTATGCCTTTGAATTGTAAGCTCATAAAAAAGTAAACGTGGAAAAATTTTTAATTTAATATAGCTTTTCGTAAGTTGTACTTTATTATTGTCTTAAAGAGCCGTTTTTTCTCTAATTTCAGTTGTTTGTTGCTGAATTTTTAAGCTTCTACGTTGACAATTGGATATTTTTCAGTCGATATGCATGCACGAATATTTTTATGCAATCTAGATAAAGGTGTAAGAATAATGGCAGAGCGATCACAACACCTGCAAGATGTGTTTTTAAATACGGTGCGTAAGCAAAAAATTTCCCTTACAATTTTTCTTGTCAATGGCGTTAAACTCACGGGTATTGTAACTTCATTTGATAATTTTTGTGTTCTTTTGCGCCGAGATGGACACGCGCAATTGGTTTATAAGCATGCTATTTCTACGATTATGCCTGGACAGCCTGTACAGATGTTTGAGGGTGAAAGTCCTGAGTAAACATATCATTTTAAGATAGACCTCTTATCCCATTTAAAAGTACTTAGATTGCTATGATAAATGAAAATGAGAGATTAGGAGGGGTATTTTCGCAGAATACAGAACAGGTGCGCGCACTTGTTCTGATACCGATTTTTCAAGAAAATAGAAGTGAAAGCTCTTTGAGAGAGTGTTCTATATCTTCTCGTGTTAAAGAATCATTGGGGTTAGCGCGTGCTATAAGGTTAGAAGTTGTTAATTATGAAACGATTAATATTGCAACGCCTCGCTCTGCGAATCTCTTTGGAAAAGGTAAAGTAGATGCGTTAACCTGTTATATAGATGAATATTCTATTGAGCTTGCGATTGTAGATCACTTTTTAACGCCAGTACAGCAGCGTAATTTAGAAAAATTATGGAATTGCAAAGTTATCGATAGAACGGCTTTGATTCTTGAAATTTTTGGGGATCGTGCACGAACAAAAGAAGGAGTTTTGCAAGTAGAGTTAGCGCGTTTGTCCTATCAAAAAGGGAGGCTTGTGCGGAGTTGGACGCACTTGGAAAGGCAACGCGGGGGGCGTGGCTTCCTAGGTGGACCTGGTGAGACGCAAATTGAAGCAGATAGGCGTCTTTTACAAGAGAAAATTATTCGTATTCGCCGCGAATTGCAAACGGTTATTAAAACACGTGCACTTCATAGAGCAAAAAGGAAAAAAACATCTTATCCTGTTGTAGCAATGGTAGGATATACGAATACAGGAAAGTCAACTCTTTTTAACCGTTTAAGCGGTGCAGATGTTTTAGCAAAGAATATGTTATTTGCAACGCTTGATCCGACTTTGCGCAAAGTTGTGCTTCCCCATGGAAAAACTGTTCTTTTGTCTGATACTGTAGGGTTTATTTCTAACTTGCCAACGAATTTGATTGCAGCTTTTAGAGCAACCCTTGAAGAAGTGGTTGAAGCAGATCTCATTCTTCATGTAAGAGATATGTCAGATCTTGATCATCGAGCACATGCCCAAGATGTTTTAGAAGTGCTTTCAAGTCTTGATATCGATATTGATGATATGGAGCATATCATAGAAGTTTGGAATAAGATTGATATGTTAGATGAGCAAGCATTGAATGTTTTACAAACAAGCGCAAAGACGCGATTAAATCCTGCTCTCATGGTATCAGCACTTAAGGGGGATGGACTCGATCAATTATTAAGAGCCATTGAAAAGCGAATTTTTGGAGAGGTGCAAAGCATTGAATATCTTTTACAACCTCATGAAATGTCGCTTATTGATTGGTTTTATAAAAACTCTGCGGAAATAGTGCAAGAAGGGCATGATGATGGGTCTATTACCATTAGAGCGGTTGTTACTTCTGAAGCAAAAAAACAACTAGAGAGCCTCAAAAAAAATATGAATTAAGTTCTTTAAAGCTATTGTTGAACATTTGTGCTTAAATTTTATATTTTTATTATCTCAAAATAATATGACAGCAAGTTAAGAGGATAGTTACTACTTTCTCTTAATAAAACAATATGAAGAAGTATTTTGCTGGTTAAAATAAAGATGAGTCTTACATGTAATAAAAGACTATTCGTACGTACCGTATGGCGAAGCATTTTGATTGTTTTGCTATTACAAATGCTATGTGTATCTTTGATTTGGTTGTATTATTTTGTCCAGCCCCGTGGTTACCAAGCAACTTTAACATTTTCATTATCTGATTCTGTAGGAAAGCTATTACCAATTAAAAAGCAAGACAATGTTATCGCCTTTTTGTTTTCACAGCCTATGTTCTTCAATGATTCGAATTTTTCTTTAAGTGCTTCTTATAAGAAAAAAAATCATGAAAATATCCGTTTATCGCGTCATGGTGATTTTATCGATCTTACTTTTGAAGCCGAGACACTTGAAGCAGCTCAACGTGGGTTGGAAACTTGGTTTTCCGCATTTTCACAAGCAATCATAAAACAGAAACAATTCTTGTTAAATGATAAATTAGAAGACAAACAATATGATAATATTGCAATCCTTAATATCGTGCAGGAATTTCGTAAATCTATTGATTTTTTTATTCAGCGTGGTGTAAAACAAACAGAGCTTTATGATCTTTCGATGCAATTAACGCAAGCAACTTTAAAGCGTATTCATTTAACAAGTTTGAATTCAACGATTAACATGATGCGTGAAAATGGACAGTCTTTACTGTCTTTATCGTTTATTGCAGGCAATTCAGCAATTGCTGCTCTGGAATCTAAACGTGATCTCTTGGAAACACAAAGAGCACATATGGCTGCACAATTAGGGTGGACACATCCTCAAATTAAAGCGATGACTGCAGAATTAGAGACAGTTTCTCATCAATTAAAAAATAAAATTTTACAAATCGTTTATCAAGTTCATTCAGATGAGGTTATTGCAACGGAATTAGAAAAACAGCTCAAAAAAAGAATGAACTTTTTTGTAAAAGATCAATCCCAATCTTTGAATGAAATATTTAACGAGTTTGAAAATAAAATAAAAGCAGCAGTCGATGCCCAAAATGAAGCGATGAGCAAGTCTGCTCAACGAAGAGAAAAAATTATTGATTCATATCGGAGATTGAGTGATGATCCTTTTCTCTTACAAAATACAAATATCCACGTGGTCGTGCCAACAACGTTAGCACCAATTTCTTTTATGGCTCTTTATGGAAAAAATATTCTTGTGAGTGCATTGGCCAGCTTCCTTACTCTTTTGCTAGGAATATTGTTATTCTATCCGTGCTTTAAAAGGAAAAAAGACCAAATCTCAGAAGAGGATTTGAGATCAAAAGAAAATGGTCTTAAGAAGAATGAGAGTATTTTAGTCTCTCAAGAAATGAAAAATTTTGAAGCTTTTATTACGATAGAGGGATTATCTGATGTTTTGAAATGGCGTGCTTCAACCATTATTTCAATCATTGGACCAGAAGCTGCACGGACAGCGGCAAAGCTTTCACTTCATCTCACAAAAGAGAACAAAACAATTTTGTTGGTCGATATTTCTGGTCAACAAATAGAGAAAGTCATTGGCCCACATCGCGGACTGAGTGATATTTTAACGGGCAATGCCAAGTTGCATGATGTTATTTACCGTGATTATGATACGGGGGTTGATATTCTTCCTCAGGGGTTAACAAGTGCTATTTCAGCACAAGATTTTTCAAATGATATTTTTCATATATTACAAGAATTTAAAAAAGAATATGATTTTATCATCCTAGAGATGGCAAGCGAACCAAAATATGGGGTTGAGCAATTTGCAGAGCTAACAGACTATTATATTTGTAATACTGTTCTTAATGAACAAGAATGGATGATGCGTATGGTAGACAGCTTTCCAAAGACTGTTTATCGCGTTGTAGCATCATAAGCTTCGTAAAAAAGAAATATGTATCGCATGTTATAGTGGTACGCTTGTTTTTTGCTAAAATTGTAGTACATACTAAAATAGACAAAGAGTTAATGTTTAAATTTTAAAATGCATTTTAGTTGGAGAGAAGCGTGGGGCAATCAGATATGGCAGTAAAGAGATTAAACAATAGCATTTTAACGCCTGTGCAAAAGGAAAATAGAAAACATATACAGGTGTGGCTTTACTCTATTTTATTGCTTTGTTTGGCAATTGTCTTAGTAGGTGGCGCTACTCGTTTGACGGGATCAGGATTATCTATAACGGAATGGAAGCCAATACACGGCGTTATTCCACCGATTGGTGAGGATCAATGGCAAGAGGAATTTTTAAAATATCAACAAATAGCACAATATAAGCTGCTTAATCCTGATATGACCTTAAGTGCTTTTAAGGTCATTTTTTGGTGGGAATGGGCGCATCGTGTTCTTGGGCGTCTTGTTGGTCTTGTCGCTTTATTGGGGCTCATTTGGTTTTGGGCGACTAAGCGTGTTGAAAAAAATATCTTACTCCCGCTTATTGTTGTACCTATTCTTATCGCCTTTCAAGGCTTTATTGGTTGGTGGATGGTTGCTTCAGGGATTGGGCAAAGTAATTTAACAAGTGTGAGCCAATATCGTTTGGCATTTCATCTTATAACGGCATGTTTTGTTATTGTTTTTGTTACTTATTTATCTCGAGGGCTTGCAGAATATTCAGAAAAGCCAGCAAATAAAAAGGTGCAATATTTTGCGGCATGGCTTGTTATTCTCGTCTTGATAGAGATTTATTTCGGAGCTTTGGTTGCAGGGCTTCATGCTGGAAAAGTCTATAATACATGGCCGCTTATGGATGGGCAGATTATTCCTGATGGATTGTTGCAGCATCGTCCTGTTTGGCTCAATTTATTCGAAAATTCCTTAATGGTTCAATTTATTCATCGGTTTTTTGCTTATTTTTTATTTATTGTCTCAGTTGTTCATGCTTTCTATGTACAAAAAAATGTTCCACATTCAACTCATTCTCGTCGTGCATTTCTTATTTGTGTTATGATTATTATCCAAGCAGTCTTGGGTATCTTAACAGTGTTACATGAGGTTCCGATAAGTTTAGGGCTCATTCATCAAAGTATGGCACTAGCCGTGTTATGTTTTGCGGTTGCACACTGGCGAGCAACGAAAGGGGCATATCGCGTTGTTGAATAAAAGTTTGTGGGTAGGGAGGTTTAGTCGCTTGCAAGCATTAAATCGAGGTTCTGGATAGCTGCAGCTGATGCGCCTTTTCCTAAATTATCGAATATGGCGCTGAGATTAAAAATACCTTCACGATCATTTCCAAATACGAACAGTTTCATACCATCTTTATTGGCTAAACACTCTGGATTAAGTCTTTCAAGTGAAACAGTTTCTTCTTGTGATGCAACTAAAATGGTATTTTGTCCATCGTAATGGTTTGCAAGAATTTCGCGCAAATCAGAACAGTTTGCTGATTTTGTGAATAAATGGCGATGCAGAGGAAGATTCACAATCATTCCTTGGGGAAAACGACCCACACTTGGTATAAAAACTGGGGTTTGATTGATTTGTCCATAGATCTTGATTTCTGGCACATGTTTGTGTTCAAGATTAAGACCATAGATAAAATAATTGCCCTGAATATTTTGTTGAGATTGATTTTCCATTTGTAAAATCAACTGTTTTCCACCACCGGTATAGCCGGAGATTGCATTAATCGAGATGGGATAATCGGCGTCTAGCAGTCCTGCTTCACGGAGTGGGCGAATCAAACTAATGGCACCGGTAGGATAGCATCCGGGATTGGTTATATAATGTGCTGCTTGGATGCGCTTTCTTTGTCCTGCTGTCATTTCAGGAAAACCGTAAACCCAGTCTGGTGCAACACGGTGGGCTGTCGAGCTATCAATAATCCTAATGTTTTTATTTTTTTGAAGCCAATGAACCGTTTCGCGTGCAGCATCATCTGGAAGACACAAAATAGCAATATCGGCTTGATTAAGATAGTCTTGTCGCAGATGAACATTATGGCGATCTTTATGAGCAAGAGAGAGTAGTTTTAAATCTGTACGCCTTTCTAAGCGTTTTTGTATTTGTAGTCCGGTTGTGCCATGTTCACCATCAATAAAAACTTTGGTTAGCATTCTTATTTGCCTTCGTATTAACTTTGCCTATTATATTCAGCTTTTCACATTATAAATTATTTTTAATCATTAAATTATTGAATTTCTTTAGATTATAGATATTTTTTGTAAAAGGTGTAAACAAATAAGAGTGTAAAAAAAGAAATGTAATCTCATTATTATTTTTGAGTGTAAGTAGTTTAAAATGTTTGGTTTGCATGGTTTGCTGTGTTATCGTTCTTTGACTTTATTTTTTTATGTTAGGAATGTGTTTTATGACTCAGCAAGAAAATGACGCACAAAAGCGCTTTTTTAATGATAATTTACAAACTGTTGATGGTGCAATTTTTGACGCAATTAGAGGGGAGTTTGAGCGTCAACAACATGAAATTGAGCTGATTGCTTCAGAGAATATTGTTTCAAGAGCGGTCCTTGAAGCGCAAGGGTCTGTTTTAACCAATAAGTATGCAGAAGGTTATCCAAGAAAGCGCTACTATGGTGGGTGTCAATTTGTTGATGTCGTTGAAGATTTAGCTATTGAAAGGGCAAAACAGCTTTTCGGTGCTGCGTTTGCGAATGTACAGCCTAATTCTGGTAGCCAAATGAATCAAGCTGTCTTTTTAGCTTTACTTCAGCCTGGTGACACATTTATGGGGTTGGATTTAAATGCTGGAGGTCACCTTACGCATGGTTCACCTGTTAATATGTCAGGAAAATGGTTTGATGTTGTTTCCTATGGTGTGCGTCAAGAAGATCAGATTATTGATATGGATGAGGTTGAGCAGCTTGCAAAAGAACGTAAGCCAAAACTTATTATAGCAGGGGGCTCATCTTATCCACGGCTATGGGATTGGAAACGATTCCGTGAAATTGCAGATGAAATCGGTGCTCATTTACTCGTTGATATGTCTCATATTGCTGGTCTTGTTGCTGGTGGCGTGCATCCTTCACCTGTTCCACATGCGCATATTGTAACAACAACAACACATAAATCGCTTCGAGGTCCTCGTGGTGGTTTAATATTGACAAATGATGAGGCTTTATCCAGAAAAATTAATTCTGCAATTTTTCCTGGTCTTCAGGGTGGTCCTTTAATGCATGTGATTGCCGCAAAGGCTGTTGCGTTTGAGGAGGCTTTGCGTCCCTCTTTCAAGAGTTACAGTGCCAATGTTGTCGCTAATGCGAAAACTTTAGCAAAAACATTACAGGGTAATGGTTTTAATATTGTTTCTGGTGGTACAGATAATCATTTGTTGTTGGTTGATTTACGTTCCAAAAATCTAACAGGTAAACGTGCTGAATTGGCTTTGGGACGCGCTCATATTACCTGCAATAAAAATGGCATTCCTTTTGATTCTGAAACGCCATCTATAACATCGGGAATTCGTTTGGGATCACCTGCTGCCACGACGCGTGGTTTTTTAGAAAAAGAGTTTATTCAAGTTGGTCATCTGATTTCAGAAGTTCTTGATGCTCTTCGGAGTGCAAAAAGTGATGAAGATAATCATGCTGTTGAAATGGCTGTTAAGAAAAAGGTGGAAGATATAACAAATCAATTTCCTCTTTACTCTTATCTCAGCGCTTGTTAAGGATATAAAAGAGATGCGCTGTCCTTATTGTCAATATGAGGATACACAGGTTAGAGACTCGCGTCCTGCAGAAGAGGGGGCAGTGATTCGACGCCGCCGTGTTTGTTCTGTTTGTGCTGGTCGTTTTACAACTTTTGAACGTGTTCAGTTGCGGGAGCTCTTGGTTGCTAAAAAAAGTGGACGATGTGAACCCTTCGATCGTGATAAGTTAATGCGATCAGTTGATGTGGCTGTACGTAAGCGCAATATTGATCCTGATCATATTGAACGAGCAATTTCTGGCATTGTACGCCAGCTTGAAAGTTTGGGAGAACCAGAGATTTCTTCAGAAAAAATTGGGCATCTTGTGATGGAAGCATTGAAAAGAATTGATGATATTGCTTATATTCGTTTTGCTTCTGTGTATCGAGATTTTCGTAATGCAAGCGATTTTCACGATGTTATAGATGAATTGTCAAATGGTATCGCGGATACAGAATCTCGTTTTGATGAATAAAAAAGTGCAAGATGAACGGTTTATGGCTGCAGCTATTCGTTTAGCAGAACGTCATGTCGGTCTTACAGGTGAGAATCCTTCCGTTGGTACGTTAATTGTGCGAAACGATAATGGTGCTGTGGGGGCTTTTATTGTTGGCTATGGCGTAACAGCTATTCATGGGAGTCCTCATGCGGAAGTGCAAGCTTTACACATGGCAGGTTCTTTGGCTCAAGGAGCGACTGCTTATGTTACTTTAGAACCTTGTGCGCATTATGGAAAAACTTCGCCGTGTGTGAATGCGCTTATTGATTCAGGTGTTTCTCGAGTTGTTGTTGCGCTGACTGATTGTGACAAGCGTGTTGATGGTCATGGTATTGCTCTTTTGCGAGAGGCGGGTATTGAAGTGGTTGAGGGCATTTTAGCTGAAGAGGCTTTTGAATCCTTATGGACGCATTGGTGCATAAGGAAGATACAACGCTGTGCGGTCACTTTTAAAATGGCAATTTCTGCCGATAATGGTGTTGGAAAAAGAGAGAAGGGCAGCGTAAAAATTAGTGGAACACTTTCTCATGCCCATACGCATATTCTACGTGCTCAAAATAATGCTATCCTCGTTGGTATTGGTACTATATTAGCAGATGATCCACAACTCAATTGCCGCTTGCCAGGGATGGAGATGCGCTCACCAATTCGTATTATTTTGGATGCAGATTTATCTATCCCCCTTGATGCAAAAGTTGTCCAAACAGCCATAAAAATTCCTACATGGGTTATTTGTGATGTGGATATTTCAAAGAAAAGCAAAAAAAATGCATTGGAGCAATATGGTGTGTCTGTTTATTCGGTCGAGATGAACAATGGTTGTGTAGAACCCTTTGCTCTTTTACAGATGCTTTATAAACATGGGATTAATAGTGTTTTATTGGAAGGGGGCGTCAAGACAGGGGAAAAATTTTTGAATGCTGGTTGTGTTGATCATTTGATATGTTTTCATACCCCCATTGTTTTAGGCAAAAATCGTATTGAAGCCCCTCATTTTGGAAATTATCTCTCGCAGTTTCATGAGATTGAGACAAGAATGTTTGGAAATGACCGTTTTTATAAGTGGAGACGTAAGACATTATGTTCACAGGAATTATAACGGATATTGGTTGTGTTGAAGATGTTCAACCTTTAAAGCAGGGGATGCGTTTAAAGATTTCTACCCGCTATGCTATAGAGAGCTTAGCAATTGGGGCGTCAATTGCTTGTTCAGGAATTTGTCTGACAATTGTAGAGCGAGGATTAAAGCAAGAAGATTCCAATTGGTTTGTTGTCGAGGCGTGGGAAGAAACATTACGTTTAACGAATCTTGCACAATGGATAAAAGGAACTTTTGTTAATTTGGAACGTTCGCTTCGATTAGGTGATGAAATGGGAGGACATTTAGTTTCTGGTCATATTGATGGTTTGGCTGAAATCATTGATCAAAAAAATGAAGGGGATGCAATTCGCTTTTATTTAAAAGTTTCAAGACAATTTATGCCTTTCATTGTTAATAAGGGATCTATTGCACTTAATGGGACATCTTTGACTGTTAATGGTGTTGAGGATTGTGTTTTTGATGTTCTTATTATTCGCCATACACTTGAAATGACAACGTGGGGACAAGCTAAAATTGGAGATCGGGTCAATTTGGAAATTGATCAACTTGCTCGTTATGCTGCAAAACTTTTTGCTTTAAAAAGAGAAGATGAATAAGCCAACACTCTATTGATCGTTTTCAGAATTTTATGCTTTATAACTTTGATTTTTTTGATTCGTTTTTTGTGGAATTCCATTATGATGAAAGAGATAGGTAAAAAGCCTCACGTATTGATTGTTGAGGCACGTTTTTATGAGGGGATTTCTGATGCACTTTTGAGAGGTGCAGTGAATACTTTGCAAAAAGCTGAAGCAAGTTATGATGTTGTAACGGTTCCTGGAGCATTAGAAATACCAAGTGCAATAGCTTTTGCTGAACAAAACAAGATATCGTATGATGGTTATGTTGCTCTTGGTTGTGTTATTCGGGGTGAAACATATCACTTTGAAATTGTTGCTAATGATTCTTGTCGTGCATTGATGGATTTAACTGTTCATCAGCACTTGGCTATTGGAAATGGTATTTTGACTGTTGAAAACGAAGAACAAGCATGGGTGCGTGCAAAACTAGATGACAAAAATAAAGGTGGTTTTGCGGCTGAAGCTGCTTTATGTATGATCGCTCTAAAAAAGAGATTTGGAGATAATCGTTAAATATGGCTGATATAAAAAGCAGACATTTTCCGCGTTCAGCCAATAAACGTGGAGCAGCAAGACTCGCTGCAGTTCAAGCACTCTATCAAATGGATATCGTGGGTTCGGGGGTGATGGAAACGGCAGCTGAGTATGAGGCTTATCGTTTGGGAAAAGATATTGATGGAGACCAATATCTTGAAGCTGATTTTCAATGGTTTTTGGCTATTATAACGGGTGTTGTAAAAGATCAAAAGCAGCTTGATCCGCTGCTTCATCAACAGCTTTCTGCAGAGTGGTCTCTTTCACGTCTTGATTCTATATTGCGAGCAATTTTACGAGCAGGTTTATGGGAGTTGATCAACCGTAAAGATGTTCCCGTTGCAGTTGTCATGAATGAGTATGTTGACATAGCAAAGGCGTTTTTTGAAGGTGATGAGCCAAAACTTGTTAATGCAGTTCTCGACAGTATGGCAAAAAAAGTCCGCCTCTAAGAGTTACAAATCCCCCCCTATTATAGATCTGATATTATCAGACCTATAATATTGAAACGGTATGCAGACTATATAATTTAGTTATGGGGTGGCAAATTCGCAGGGCCTTTTATAATTTGAATTAAGAAAGGATGTTCTTTCGTTACAGTTGGTGTTGTTTGTGTAATAAAATCAAACACTTGACCGTCTTGTAATCCGTAATTTGCAACTTTTGTAACCTGATTATTTTTACTGAAGTAAATGGCTAAAACTTTGCGATCAATAATCTTTGTTTTCATAAACTGCATCCCACGATAACGTGTCTGTGAGATGTAATAAAAAACTTCATTATCATATTTTGTTTTTAATGAAGGGGTCCCTAAAGTTAAAAGAACTTGCTCTTGACTTGAGCCAATAGAGATAGAACTTAGAGCATTTTTATCAAGAACATAGCCCTCTCTATAAATTTGGCTCGAACCTGAAGAATCAAGAAGGCTACACCCAGCAAGCATTCCTATGCTTGCTATTGATAGACCAATCAATAATTTACGTTTGATTAAGGCTATTATGTGAGGCATTTGAAACAATGGTATCTCCTTTTTATACTGAGATGTAGGACAAGAAGGCAACCTCAAGTTTTTTCTAATTTTAACTTAATCTACCGTAGCTTACACTGAGTTTCCCTGTTATAAAGCAAATTATGCCATATAGAATTTCTTTAGAAAAGAAAAAAATGCATAAATACTTGAGATAAATAAAAACATAGTGCTTTACGCGTTTTTATGTTTGGGAGTTGTCAATGAATGTTCAAAATGTTCCTCAAATGACATTTGCTTTGGCTTATCCAATATCTGTACGTTCTCTACCTGCTAAAGGTATAAGGGTTCATTTTTGTGCAAACAAAAAAGAATGTACACATTTAGCCCAGAACCATGATTTAATTGAAGTAAAATCTTGTGAGGGAAAATTCCATATTTTCCCGTGGAAAAAACGCGGAGTGCGTATAAAAGGTCTGTTGCAAGCGCGTATACTACAGTTATGTGTTGTTACATTAGAACCATTAGAAAATATCCTTTGTGAAAATATTGAGGTTGTTTTTGTTCCTGAAGATTCAAATTTGATGAAGCCAAAAATATCAGAGGATACAGGGGAATTGTTTTTAGATGTGGAGGGGCTTGATACTCCTGAAGTGTTTTATGATGATAAAATTGATATTGGCGCAATCATGGAAGAGTTTTTTGAGTTGTCTATTAATCATTATCCACGTAAAGAAGGGATAAAGATGAATATGGGTGAAAATTTAGAAGAAGCAGAGCGAAAATTCTCTCCATTTTCTGTTTTGAAAAATTGGAAGTGATTGTAGAAACATACAAAAAATATCTATTGTATGCTAAACGGTATTTTCTGCGGAGCGATTTTCGCAAGATGTGCTGTGTGAGTATTCAGGAGCCAAAAATCATAATATGTATTTAAAGATGTAAATGAAAAGATGTGGGATATGCAAGCGTGATTAGAATTTCTGTGGATGTCATGGGCGGTGATTACGGTCCAGAAGCAGCTATTGCAGGAGCAGCAATTGTACAAAAATATTTATCAAATATTTATTTTCTATTTTATGGAGTAGAGGAGGCTGTTCGTCCGGTTTTAAAAAAATATCCCTGTTTGGATTCTGTATCGCGCTTTTGCCCGACAGAAAGTTATACACGCATGGATGAAAAGCCAAGCCAAGCACTTCGTAATGGACGTGGTAAATCATCAATGTGGTACGCCATTGAAGCGGTAAAAAATGGTGAAGCTGATGCTTGCATTTCTGCTGGTAATACGGGTGCACTCATGGCCATGTCTTATTTTTGTTTGAAAATGCTTGCAGAGGCTGAACGTCCTGGTATTGCGGGTATCTGGCCAACACTGCGCAGTGAGAGTATTGTTTTAGATATTGGAGCAACAATTGGTGCCTCTGCTAGTCAGTTGGTTGATTTGGCGGTTATGGGAGCAGGTATGTTTCGCGCTTTATATCACACTGAAAGACCAAGTGTTGGGCTTTTAAATGTGGGGGTGGAAGAGGTTAAAGGACTTTATGAAATAAAAAAAGCAGGAATGATATTGCGTGAAGTGCAATTAGAAGGATTGGAATATAAAGGATTTGTTGAGGGCAATGACATTGGAAAAGGAACAGTCGATGTTGTTGTGACAGAGGGGTTTTCTGGTAATATTGCTTTAAAAACTGCAGAAGGAACCGCGCGACAGATAGGAGAGATTTTAAACTCTGCAATGCGCAGTTCTTTTTTAACATCTCTTGGTTATTTTTTATCACGGGGTGCTTTTCGTATACTGAAACATAAAATGGATCCTGATAGGGTGAATGGAGGAGTTCTTTTAGGTTTGAATGGTGTTGTTATAAAAAGTCATGGCAGTGCTAATGCTAATGGTTTTGCTTCTGCTATCCGCGTTGGTTATAAAATGGTTAATAATGGACTTTTACAAAAAATAACGGCTGATTTACGGCGATTTCATGAAAATAAAGCAACACTTTTTGACCAAGAAGATGAAGCGGTGATGAATGGAGAGTCCTTATGATAAGCTCTTATAATAGAAATAAAAAATTTGAAGAAAAGGTAAGAGCTGAATGATTCGGTCAATTATACGTGGTGTAGGAAGTGCTTTGCCGAAAAGAAGTTTATCAAATGATGAGATTGCAAAGTTTGTTGAAACGTCAGATTCATGGATTGTTCAGCGTACAGGAATACGCCAACGTTATATTGCCAGTGAAAATGAAACAACTGTTTCTTTAGGAGTTGAGGCTGCGCAAGCAGCACTTACAAATGCTGGTTTAACAATAAAAGACATCGATTGTATTATTTTAGCAACGTCCACCCCGAATCGTACTTTTCCTGCTTCTGCTGTTGAAATTCAGCATGCTTTGGGAATGAGCCATGGATTTGCTTTTGATATTCAAGCTGTTTGCTCTGGTTTTATTTTTGCTTTAACAACAGGAGATTCTTATTTACGGTGTGGAGGGGCTAAAAGAATTTTAGTTATTGGATCCGATACATTTTCTCGAATTTTAGATTGGGAAGATCGTACGACATGTGTTTTGTTTGGTGATGGTGCTGGTGCTGTTATTTTGGAAGCACTAGAAACTGAGGGTGATACTGCTTTTGAGCGTGGTATATTGTCTGCGAAATTGCGTTCTAATGGTGCTTATATAGATAAGCTATATGTTGATGGTGGACCTTCAACAACACAAACGACAGGCTATTTGCGTATGGAAGGACGAGAAGTTTTTAAATATGCTGTTGGTATGATAACGGATGTGGTTGATGATTGTTTTGCAGCTGCAGGTATGGATTCTTCACAACTAGATTGGTTTGTACCTCATCAGGCTAATAAGCGCATTATTGAAGCATCTGCTAAAAAGCTGGGAATTTCACTAGATAAAGTTGTGATTACCGTTGATCAACATGGTAATACGTCTGCTGCATCAGTTCCGTTGGCTTTAACAACAGCTGTTTGCGATGGAAAAATAAAAGAAGGAGATCTTATCATGTTAGAAGCCATGGGAGGTGGATTTACATGGGGAGCAATTCTTATTCGTTGGTAAATTATGGCTACTTGACCATATTTCAAGAAAACGTATAAGTCATTTTGTAATTTTTAATATTTTAATAGGTGGTTATAATGACAAGTAAGACAGTAACGCGTGCAGATTTAGCGAGCGTAGTTTGTAAAAGAGTGGGCTTGTCACATACTGAATCAGCAGCTTTAGTCGAATTGGTTTTGGATGAGATTTGCAACTCACTTGTAAGAGGTGAAGCGGTTAAATTATCTTCTTTTGCAACTTTTCAGGTTCGCAGTAAAAATGAACGTGTTGGACGCAATCCAAAAACAGGTGTTGAAGCACCGATTCCGCCGCGACGTGTTGTGACGTTTAAGGCTGCCAATGTCCTTAAACAGAGAATTTTAGATTCGCATCGTGCAAAACAGAAAAAATGATATCTCATAAATAAATGCCATGGTATGTTTGGTATTTGTTAAAGAAATGTATAAAATAAGGGTCTTTATTTTTTAGAAAAAGACTGGTGAGTAAGGTATCAATGATGGTCTTATTTTTGACTAATCTTGTTGAGAAATTGAGACAGAATGAGTCATTGTGAAGTAATTTATTTTGTTTTAAATAAGGTGTTACAAAATGGATAAAAGCTCTGATGCTTTTCGCACAATTAGCGAAGTAGCGGAGTTATTGGAGCTTCCGCAGCATGTCTTAAGATTTTGGGAAACACGTTTTAGGCAGATTAAACCAATGAAACGTGGGGGAGGAAGGCGCTATTATCGTCCGGTCGATGTTGATTTGCTCAATGGTATTAAGCAGTTACTATATGATCAGGGTTATACGATAAAAGGTGTGCAACGCCTTTTGAAAGAAAATGGTGTTGCTTTTGTGACTGCATTGGGTAATGGTGATCTTGATGCTATGAATGTGGTTATAGAGAAGAAACATGCAGGACAAACTTCTGAAAATGCTAGCAATAAGCCTAAGAAATCTTCTTTTGGGCTTTTGAGTTTCATGAGAAATGAGGGAGAAACATCTGTCGGTTCTGTGAATCTTTACAAAGATAAAACTGATAAAGCATTGTTACAAGAAATTCTGTTTGAACTCATTGAATGTAAGCGTGTTCTTGATAGAGCACGATAATAATATTTTTTTATTTTATATGTGTTTTGTAGATATTTAGATGTTTTATGGATGTGCCCAGAATTTTATACGTTCAGCGAGTAGTCATATATCGTATGTGTATATTTAACGAGTTTTTTATAAGAGTTTTTCATTTGGTAAAACATGAAGAAGAGAAAGAATAAACGCTGAGTTTTGCCATTTTTTTGATTTGGCTTTATAAAAATTAAGGCAATATCTCATCAGTGTAGATTGCGGGATGTAGAATGCCATTAGCTTACCAATTCATGTGCTTGTTTTAAAGAGATGTTTCTTAAGGCTTCTTAATCTTATTTTACCATAATGCCTCGTGAATGATTAATGGTAAACTCGTTGAGTACCGCTATTTTTATACTTATGAAGGTTCAAGTCGGCATCATCATTATAATTATAGCCTGTTCTCAATGACTGCAACAATTCTTAGCACTTTAGGCGGTTCATTGTAGGCATTTTAAAAGTCCTTTCTCAATAATTTTTATCCACGCACTCATTCCGCTTGTTTCGTGCAAGCAAATGATTTTGATAGATTCAACATAAACATATTAAAAATAAGAGAAGCCTATGATATTCGAAACCTTATTTAATATGAATAACGATATATTATCATTATAAATCAATATATTGTCCTTTTTATAAGGGCTTATCTTACGAATAAGAAATATCATTGTTCAGCTAATTTTACATATTTTTTATTAATAAATATAATCTTGTTTTCAGTTTTCTTGCTTGATGTTTCTATAATTATTGTAATGATCTATCCATCATAATAGCAGAATTTTTTTATTATAAAGGTAAAAGATTAATGTTATTATTAATATTCAATTGTCTATGATTTTTGCATTTAAACAGCTCATAGCTTATATTCAACTTTTTCACCAATCCACCTTGTAGAGAAAGAGCACGTTATTCTTTCTGGTGACAGGTCATTGTGCATGAAACAAAAACACACTACAATATCAAATTATTTCATTTTGTACAAAAACTGAAAATTTATAGTAAAAAATTAACGTATTACCATCTTCCGTGATATTATGCATTTATTACACGTTGCAAATCTGGAGGTGTTGCTTCATTTGAGAGTTGTTTAATCACATCTTCTACAGATAAAAGGGTTTGATTTGTACTTCCTAAGCGGCGCATATTTACGCTGTTTGTTTCAGCTTCACGTTTGCCACATACCAAAATTACGGGGACTTTTTGTAAAGAATGTTCTCGTATTTTATAGTTAATTTTTTCATTGCGGAGATCTATTGTTGCGGAAAGCCCAACAGCTTTAAGTTTTGCTGTTATTTTTTGGGCATATTCATTTGCTTCGGATGTAATTGTTGCAACAACAATTTGTTCAGGAGCAAGCCAAAGTGGCATATGTCCAGCAAAATTTTCAATTAATATACCAAGAAAACGCTCCATTGATCCAAAAATAGCACGGTGGATCATAACAGGTTGACGTTTTTCTGAATCTTTATCAATATAGAATGCACCAAAACGTTCAGGGAGATTAAAGTCTATTTGTGTTGTTCCACATTGCCATTCACGACCGATAGCATCCTTTAATGTATATTCAAATTTTGGACCATAAAATGCTCCTTCACCTGGAAGGATGCTTGTTTTGATTTGTCCTGCAAATTTTGTTTCAATCGTTTTAAGGACAGATTCCATGATACTTTCTGCATGATCCCATAATGCATCAGATCCAACTCGTTTTTCTGGACGGGTTGAAAGCTTAAGACTAATTTCTTTAAAACCAAAATCGGCATAAGTTGATAAAATAAGATCATTAATACTGAGACATTCATCGGCTAATTGTTCATCAGTACAAAAAATATGCGCATCATCTTGTGTAAAACCACGCACACGCATAAGACCATGTAAAGAGCCTGAAGGCTCATAACGATGAACAAGTCCAAATTCAGCAAGTCTAATAGGCAAATCACGATAAGATTTTAAACCATGTTTAAAAATTTGCACATGACCAGGGCAGTTCATTGGTTTAAGGGCATAAACATTCCCATGATCTGAATCTTCTTCTGCTGAAATTACTTTGAACATATTCTCCTTATACCAACCCCAATGGCCAGATATTTCCCAGAGTGACCTATCGAGAACTTGTGGTGCATTAACTTCAGCATATTGATGATCATCAATGCGTCTACGCATATAGCTGATCAAATTTTGGAACATTTTCCAACCTTTTTTGTGCCAAAAAATCATTCCTGGCCCTTCTTCTTGAAAGTGAAATAAGTCCATTTCACGTCCCAAGCGGCGATGATCACGTTTTTCAGCTTCTTCTAGCATATGAAGGTAGGCTTTTAAGTCATTTTCATTTGCAAATGCTGTTCCATAAATTCTCGTGAGCATTGGATTATTGGCATCGCCACGCCAATAAGCTCCTGCAACTTTCATTAATTTGAAAGCATTCCCAATTTGCCCTGTAGATTGCATGTGCGGTCCGCGACAAAGATCAAACCACTCCCCTTGATAATAGATTTTTAAATCTTGATTTTCAGGAATGCTATCAATAAGTTCAACTTTATAAAATTCCTTTTTCTCAGAAAAAACTTTTCTTGCTTTTTCACGAGACCAAATTTCTTTTCTAAAAGGTTTATTGCGTTGGATAATTTCACGCATTTTCTTTTCAATGACGGTGAGATCATCTAATGTGAAAGGTTGTTGGCGTGCAAAATCATAATAGAATCCATTTTCAATGACAGGACCTATTGTTACTTGCGTTTCAGGAAAGAGCTCTTGCACTGCTTCAGCAAGGACATGGGCGCAATCATGCCTTATGAGCTCAAGAGCGCGTGAATCTTCTCGGGTAATAATCTCTACTTGACCAGATTGTCCCAATGGATCCGATAAGTCTCGCGTGATACTATCAAGACTATAGGCGACTGCTTTTTTTGCAAGTGATTTAGAAATAGATTCTGCTAATTCCAAGCCTGTCATTTCGGCGGGGTAATTACGTTTTGAACCATCGGGAAAAAAAAGAGAAATAGAGCAAGACATAAAAACACCCTTTTAATCCAATTCCGCTAACGATTGCGGATGGTTTCGTGAAAATTGAGTAAAAAGCTTATAGACTAATTTTTTATCAATACATGTGAAAAAAGAAAAGGATTATTTGTTGTGTTTGTCAGAAATTTTCCAGTAACGCCAAGGTTTATAAAAACAGCAAGAATTTCCAAGCGATGGAGGGACTGGATCAAAGCCATCTGTTCCAAAGGGCCCACAACGCATGATACGAAAGAGTCCCATCCATGCACCAGCCCAAAGCCCATGGCGTGCAATCGCTTCATATGTATATTCTGAACAAGTCGGAGCATGGCGGCACTGATTACCTATAAGGCTCGAAAGTGTTATTTGATAGAAACGTATTAAGAAAATACCCAATAATCGTCCGGGTGTTTTTTGCCAAGTGCCTGTGTAATTCCGAGTCAACTTTTTTTGTCTAGATTGTGATTTGAACATTTATTTTTCTTCAATTTTTTGAATGCAGTCTATCATTGCATCAAAGGGTAGTAGTGTTGCTGCATGGCGCACTTTATAGTCTTTAATGGGCTGTAAGCAAGAAAAATCCTCAAATGGAGCTTGAGGAGAAGGACCATTTTGCGTTAGCATTTGGTAGACAACTTCACGCAATATTTTAAGATCTTGAGTTGTTTGTCCGATGATATGAGATGCTAAAAGTGAAGCTGAAGCTTGCCCTAGCACACATGCATGTATTTCGTGAGCAAAATCGGTAATAATACCATTTTCCATTTTTAAATCTACAGTGATTGTCGAACCACAAAGGTGTGCATGTTTTCTTGATGTTGCATCAGGATTATTAAGACGCCCAATTTTGCCTATATGTGCAGCATATTTAAGTATTTTATCATTATAGATAGTATCAATCATGCGCTATTGCCTGAAATTTTGAAAGTCGTGATTGTTTAAACTTTTAATTCGCTTATATAGAGATTATACAAAATGAGATAGGTATGGAGCAAATGCTTTGTATAGAGTAAGCTTGGAGTTTTTGAATGCGTAATGTTGTTAAAGAAGACACAAATTTATCTGAAGAAAAGCGTCCGAGTATTGAAAAGGTGGAAGAAGCGATTCGTACATTACTCTTATGGATAGGGGAAAATCCAAATAGAGAAGGGCTTTTAGATACTCCAAAACGTATAGCCAAGGCATATCGCGAGCTTTTTAATGGTTATAGTCAATCGGTTAAAGAAACCTTAGGTACAGTTTTTGAAGAGGTTTCAGGATACAATGAAGCCGTAATCGTAAAGAATATACCTTTTTATTCACACTGTGAGCATCACATGATCCCAATTATTGGGAAAGCACACATAGCATATCTTCCTAATGCAAAAATTGTTGGTCTTTCAAAAATTGTACGTGTTGTAGATATTTTTTCTCGTCGTTTACAAACTCAAGAAGCTATGACAGCGCAAGTGGCTCACGCGTTAAAAACGTATCTGAAGCCTCATGGTGTAGCAGTATTGATTGAGGCTGAGCACATGTGTATGGCTATGAGAGGAATCCAAAAACAAGGCTCTACAACAATTACAAAAAACTTTCATGGTTATTATGAAAAAGATCAAGCGGCACAAGCACATTTTATGATGATGGTTCAAAGGTCATAGTAAAGCCCATATTTCTCGTAATCTCTATTAAGTTATAAAGCATCCCGATAAAATAAATTATGAGAAAAAGAAAATTGGCTTGTACCTTTCTTTATGATTTGTTAAAGGCTAAAAACCTAGATTTTTTCTTTCCACGTGCGGTCGTGGCGGAATTGGTAGACGCGCAGCGTTGAGGTCGCTGTGGGGCAACCCGTGGAAGTTCGAGTCTTCTCGACCGCACCAGTTCGCAGTGAGTCTCTCCATAGTGAGATGAAGTTATGTTAGAGAGAGGGGATTTATAGGCATTATAGAAAAATCTTTTTGTATGTTATTTGTTAGTGTGTTGCCAATAATGTTTCGTTTTTTATTACTTTATCTATGCATTTGAAATGTTATATTTTTATAAGGTGGGTTGAAGTTGCAGTGAGAAGTATAATGATTCTGAGATATTTAACACTTCTTATTTGTATTTCTTTATTATCAGCGTGTAGTGATTCACGTGCTGTACTTTGGCATGGGGTGCATGCAACACCTTCTATGACTGCCGTAGAAAGGGAAGTTGAAGGGAAACCAGTTTCTCCAAAAGCCATCGTTCCAGTGTATGTTGCAACGAGTCGTATGATGCAAAATAATTACGCTCAACCTTATGGTGCAGAGCGATCAAATAAAGTTCATTATAATCGTGTTGACGTAGGAATTCCTCAGCAACATGTAAAGGGAGTTGTTGAAATAAATGCCTATAAACCTACGCATGATAAGTATTTTGCAGCAGTAGCATTGCAAAAATACGATAATAAAGAACAGTTTACACAGCAATTAAATGCTGCTTTAGCAAAAAAGCCAAAAGGAAAAAGAGAAATTTTTCTTTTTATCCATGGGTATAATAATAATTTTGCAGATGGTACATTTCGTACAGCACAGTTTACACACGATTATTCTTTAAATGTTGTCGCTGTGCATTATTCTTGGCCTTCGGCCGGATCAGTTCCTCTTTATATTTATGATCGTGACAGTGCTAATTTTGCCCGTGACGGATTGATAGAGCTTTTAACACTTATTAGTGAAACCAATGCTGATCAAATTTCGGTTATTGCACATTCTATGGGCAATTTTGTTATAATGGAAGCATTTAGAACGTTAGCGTTACAGGGAAAATATAGGCCTATTCGTCGTATTACAAGTTTATTAATGGCTGCACCAGATATTGATGTTGATGTATTTGAGCGACAACTTAATGATATAAAAAAACTCCCGCAGCCAACCGCTATTTTAGTATCCAGAGCGGATAAAGCTCTTGCGGTTTCAGGACGTCTTACGGGTGGACATCATCGTGTGGGCGATGGCTCAGATATTGAAATGTTGCGTAAAAATGGAATAGCTGTTCTTGATTTCTCTCATGTGGATGGGGGAGCACACAATGTCTTTGCATCTTCGCCAACGTTGATGGCTCTTTCTCGAGAAGGTTCTTTGGCTTCCACAATTATGCAAGGTACAGAATTGTCACCTAGTCAAGCCCTTCTTGCTGATGGTAGTAGTGTATTGGAAAAAACAACACATCTTATCCTTTATACACCTGTACGTTTTCTCTCTCCACGGATTCCACGTTGATCGTGAAAAGAGAGAAGGGGCTCCATCGAATAATGTATTGGAGGTAATATTTTTTAGCACTTTCTTTAGAATGGTCTTGTAAAATGAAAAATAAATAGCGGGATGAATGTAAAAAACAGTCATTAGGTGAGTTTGTGATGATTGCACGTAAATGCTATGTTAATACGCCTACAGTTGTTGATTATTTGTCTCATTCCGCAATTAAGTTATTAGACATTCATGCTATGCTTGTGAAGGTGAGAAAAGGTGATATGGGGGAAAAACCAAATTTATTGCGTCAAATTGATTCTACAAAAAAACAGTTAGATGAGATAAGCCATGCTCTTATTTTAGAATATCGTAAACGCCAAGAAAATGAGCGTTTTTTAAAACAAATTCTGCTATCCATTTCTGATCAACTTTTTGCACTTAATAATGGTTTTAAGGAAACAGGACGTCTTTTTTTTCAAGAAGTTAGAATACTTCAATCTCAGATGCAATGTTTATATGAGGGAAAGGAGAGGCTGCATTTGTTAAATAGCCAAGAATCTTTTTGTTCTCCGTCAAAGATTGATGAAGTCATTAAACAGTTACAAAAAGCACGAGAAAAGCTTATTCTTGAAAGCCCACATCTCTTTGAAAAAAGCACAAAAGCTAAACAATAAAAGTTCTTTAGTTGAGCAGATAGATAATTTGAATTTTACAGCAAAAACGCTGTTAGATAGAAGGCTATAACCTTTTTAAAGAAAAGAATTTGCTTTAATAAATGAAACACATGCCTTATATCTTTGCTAAAGTTAAGGCTGATGAATTAGGTGGCTTTATTGGAAAAAATGTTTGTGGAAAGAATTTTACAAAAAACTTTCTGATTCTTTTAATAATAACCCGCCGGATAATTTTACCAATGTCATGAAGTTGTTAGTATATTCATTAGGCAAATAAAAAGCAAGTAAAATAAAATAGTTATGTCTAATATAAGGGAATAGGTGAATCTTGATTCTATTGAGTTTTTTGCCTCTATCCCTCATCTTTTTGAAGCTTTTTTATCGCCTCTATAGCTAACCTTTTGCGATCTGCGCTCTTTGTGTAAAGAGATGCCATAGCATCATTTGTCCAGCCAAAAATTGCTTTGAGTTGTGGTACTATTGCACCAGAGTTAGCTGCGCGTGTTGCTGCTAATTTTTTTAAGCCATGTGCTGATTTTTTTATTTCTGCTACGTTACAAGCCTCTCGAAAAAGGTTGCCAAAACTTTCTTTAACTAGTTTTTTACCTTCTTTACCACAAATGAATGTTTCTTCTCCAATAGGACCAGTTTCAAGCGTTTTGGCTAATTCCGGTAAAATAGGTAGAAAGACATCTGTTTGGAATTTACTTTTCTCTGTTTTGAGATGAATAATATTGTCTTTGACATCTTTCCAGCCAATGCGAACCGCATCACCACGACGTAAGCCCGTATACAGAAGAATATCAATCCAAACGCGTTCATGGGTACCATGGGACCATCTTTGATAATATTTCTCAACATCTTCTTCTGTCCAAACAGGAAAGCCGCTTTTATTTTTAAGAGGAGGTTTTTTGACGCCTAAAGTTGGATTATTTTCCAAAAGACCTTGATCAATTGCCCAATTAAAAAGTCCATTAAGGGCTTTCAGAAAGTTTCTAGCCATTGCTGGTGTTTCTTTGCGCCGTTCAACACCGGCTATGATATGTTTCTTTTCAATTGCTTGGTATGGAATGTTTCCTATGGAGTCGCATATCTTCATAAGAATGTATTCTTTTTGTTTCTTTGTAGTATTAGAGTAGCTATGCCAATTAGAGCTGTTAAAGTATTGTTTAAGCAGCCATGCAAATGAACCTTCAACAAGTTTACCGGTTTTTGATTTAGGAAGTATAAGCCCTTGTAACTCGGCAAGTGCGCTTTTGTAGTTATCAACAAACTCTTGCGTTCCATAGGTACCGCGTATTCTAATGCGTTTACCGTGACCAATACGTACATACCATACAATTTTGCCATGTTGAGTAATTTGTTTGATAGCCATAAAAGCGTTTATAGGCTCTGTAATTCAAATGAGTGATTAAAGATCATACGCAACATTTACATTCCTTTTGATAAGTTTTATATCTCTCATAAAGCACTTGCAATATGATACGTTTTGTATATATGCACTGATTACTCCATTGTGGATGATTCATTTTAATCAATAAGAATCGCTATTTGAAAGCCGCGTCATATCACTTGGCGCGGCTTTTTTTTATTTTACTCTCTCTTTTATGATATGTTTATAGCAATGCGTTTTATATGCGTTTATACACCATAAAAAAGGCACGCCCCCCATATCTATTTTTATTCTGTTTTATCAGTTATATTGACAACATTATCGTTTTCATAAACCTTACATTTTTTTGGAACGACACTTACTTTACTTTGACTGTTTAATTTTGCATTGCCATAGGCTTTACCCCAGACCTTGGCATGATAGGAAACCTTGGCATTGCCATAAACCCACGCATTATCATACACCCAGAAATTGCCATCATGGGATAAGTTACTTTCCTTTTCGATATAGCCTCCCAGATCACCTACTTTGACATCATCAAAGTCTTTTAAAGCTTTAATGCGATAAAGGTTTGTAATTTTCTTAGTAATTCTATCTTTAATTTGTTTGATTTCATTTGTTAATTGGTATTTTTTGCACATAAAGATACCCTCACAATCTAATATGATAAACGTTTGCTAAAATTTGGAAGAGGAGCGCCCCCGCCACGCCTGTACTTTCATTTACACCGCTTTATTGATTAGACCCAGACAATCTCTAATTCACCATAAGGAGAGAGAGGTTCAGTATAGGTTTTTATTTTAGTAGACCTGCCGACATTTTCACGAATAACAGCAATGCCATGAATATTGGCATTTTCATAAACCCTAGCATTTTCATAAACGTGACCATTTTAAAACACAAGAGCCTCATCATAGTCTCAGCAATTGCCCTCATGAGAGAAGTTATCTTCCTTTTCAATAAAGCCGCCTAAGGTACCTGTTTTGATATCAGCAAAATCTTTTAATGCTTTAATAATGAATTCAATTAAATCCATTTAGAATAAATAGCGAGTATCAGAAGAGGTAAAGTCATTCAAAAGCGGATAAATTTTTTTCAAAAGGTTTTTTAAATGCTGCTTATCCACAGCCCATGACATGAGGTAAAATCAGCAAAATAGTGAAATTTGCTGTTCGTTTTATGGA
>NZ_JBHIRL010000014.1:0-39762 GCF_042197145.1 Bartonella sp. AA56HLJMS
TTTTAAATAAAATAACCCAAACTTTACCAATAAAATATTGAACAAAAAATCCTATTTCAAAACATTATTGGAAAAATAAGAAGCGTATAAAAGTTTCTTGCTGGATAGCAGCGGCTTTCAGATTATAATACCCTCCCCTCACAACGGTTGCAACTTGTCTTACATATCGCAAGGATGTCATGTAAAAGGCTAAAGATAGAGTACATATTCTATAATCACCATTGCATAAATATCTTACACGCTTTATGCTTTTCCATGGGAGCAAAAGGAAGATGTCAATGTCATCTAAACTGACGCGTAACCAAACATTGGTTTTAAATACTTTAAAAAATGCAAAAGGGCCTTTAAGTGCTTATGCGATTCTCAATCACTTACGCGAAGAAGGTTTTCGCGCACCTCTCCAAGTTTATCGTGCGTTAGAAAAACTCGTACAGTTAAAGTGTATTCATCGTCTTGAAAGTGTAAATGCCTTTATGGTCTGTTTACACCCTGAAAACTGTCAACATGAACTTACAACGTTTATAATTTGCGAAAACTGTGGCACAGTCAACGAAATACAAAATCAAACGATTGTATCAAGTTTAAAACAGATGGTTCAAGCGGTTGACTTCCAAGCACACAAAAGCACCCTAGAAGTACGAGGTCTTTGTAAAAAATGCGCAATAAAATAAGACATCTAACTTGAAAATAAGATCTCTAACTTGCAAGTTTATATATTTAGTATTATGTAGCAGGGATCGCCTTATTGTTGGAAAAGCTCTTATCATCCGTGCATATATCACCCTACCCTAGAGTGAGAGGCTTATTATACTCGTTAGAACATAAATATTGAAAGTATAAAATCATGTCCGTATCTGAGACCATTTTTTCAACAAAAAATCTCGATAAAATGAAACGAAAAAAGGTAATCAAGGCTCTTCTTATTGTCTTTGTGCTTTTTGTACTTTGGTTTAGCTATAAGTGGACGACGCAATGGTGTTATATGCTGTCCACTGAAGATGCCTAAACTGTGGCACAGTCAACGAAATACAAAATCAACGATTGTATCAAGTTTAAAACAGATGGTTCAAGCGGTTGGCTTCCAAGCACACAAAAGCACCCTAGAAGTACGAGGTCTTTGTAAAAAATGCGCAATAAAATAAGACATCTAACTTGAAAATAAGATCTCTAACTTGCAAGTTTATATATTTAGTATTATGTAGCAGGGATCGCCTTATTGTTGGAAAAGCTCTTATCATCCGTGCATATATCACCCTACCCTAGAGTGAGAGGCTTATTATACTCGTTAGAACATAAATATTGAAAGTATAAAATCATGTCCGTATCTGAGACCATTTTTTCAACAAAAAATCTCGATAAAATGAAACGAAAAAAAGTAATCAAGGCTCTTCTTATCGTCTTTGCGCTTTTTGTACTTTGGTTTAGCTATAAGTGGACGACGCAATGGCGTTATATGCTGTCCACTGAAGATGCCTATGTGCAAGGAGATATAGCCGCTATTGCGACTAAATTAAATGGGTATATTGAAAAAATTGCCATTAAAGCCAACCAAGTTGTAAAAAAGGACGATGTTTTATTTTACCTAGACAATGGTGATTATAAAATAGCCTTGGATCAAACAGAAGCGCATCTTAACACACAGAAAAAAACACTTCTACGCATTGATGCGCAAATCACAGCCGCTCGTAGTTCTTTAGATGATGCAAAAGCACAAAAAGCAGCCGCTTCAGCCATAGCAACCAATGCACAACTCACCTTAAAACGTGTAACAGAACTGAAAGCCAATCGTTATGCTCCTCAATCCAATGTTGATGATGCCAAATCCGCTTATGAACAAGCCATTGCGAATGTTAACAGAGCGGATGCAAAAATGGCTTCAGCACGTGCAAATATCCGAGTGCTAGAAGCGCAACGAAGTGAAACAGAAAGCGAAACAAAGAGTTTAGAGCTCTCGCGTAAAAAAGCACAACGTGATCTTGATTCGACCATTATACGAGCGCCATTTGATGGAGTTATAGGAAATTTAACAGCAAAAACGGGAGATTTTGTTGTAAATGGCCAACGTCTTGCGGCGTTAGTCCCCATACATGCACTTTATATTGAAGCAAACTATAAAGAAACACAGCTACAAGACATTCATACCGGACAAAAAGCTTATATTTCTGTTGATGCCTTCGAAAATGATGTTTTTACAGGGACAGTGCTTTCTATTTCGCCCGCAACAGGCGCTGTTTTTTCTCTTCTGCCTCCACAAAATGCTACCGGTAACTTTACAAAGATTGTCCAGCGCATTCCCGTACGTATTTCTATTCCAGAAGAAGTCTTAAAAACCGGACATATCCGAGCAGGAATGAGTGTTTCAGTGAAAATTGATACACGTACAAAGCCACAAGATAAAAGTCTCTTATAAAAAAGTAGAAGATCTTACTATGACATCTTCCATACCAGAGCTCATACAGTCTCAAGAACGCATAGGAATGCGCAAAATTATAGTTTTTATAGCTATGTCTTTTGGCATGTTTATGGCAATATTAGATATCCAAATCGTTTCCTCTTCTTTAGCTGAAATTCAAGCGGGTCTTACAGCAAGCTCTGAAGAAATTTCATGGGTTCAAACTTCCTATCTCATCGCTGAAGTCATCATGTTGCCGCTTTCTGGATTTTTAGGAAGATTGCTTTCAACACGTGTTTTCTTCACCATATCAGCGATCGGGTTTACGATTACTTCTGTTCTTTGTGCAACAGCAACATCTATTGGAGAGATGATTTTGTATCGCGCACTACAAGGTTTTATTGGTGGAGGAATTATCCCAAGCGTTTTTGTCGCCTCTTATGTTCTTTTTCCTCCTTCCAAACGCCCAATTGTTACCCCTATTGTTGGACTAGTAGCAACATTAGCCCCCACCATTGGTCCAACCGTGGGAGGCTATATTTGTCATCTCTCATCATGGCATTGGCTCTTTCTCATCAATGTACCCTGCGGGATTATCATCTCAATTCTCGCTTGGAAATTAATTGATTTTGATAAAGCTGATCCCTCTTTAATGAAGAAGTTTGATTGGTTAGGATTCATTTCTATGGCTACTTTCTTGGGAACTTTAGAGTATATTCTAGAAGAAGGAGCACGTCATGATTGGCTGAGTGATACGCTGATTCGGGATTTGTTCATTACCATGATTCTTGCTGCAGCCTTATTCTTCTGGCGTGCTTTTACAGTAAAAGAACCCATTGTAGATCTCTCTACTTTTTCTAATTTTAATTTTTCAGCTGCATCCATTTTTTCCTTTTCATTGGGAATAGGCCTTTATGGACTCACGTACCTTTATCCTGTCTATTTAAGCCAAATCCGCCACTTTGATGCTCTCATGATTGGAGAAACATTGTTTCTTTCAGGATTCGTCATGTTATTAACTGCCCCGCTTGCTGGATTTCTTTCAGCACGAATGGATGCACGTTTAATGATGGCAATAGGACTTTTTGGTTTTGCAATAGGTATTTGGATGGCGAGCTCTATCACAGATAACTGGGATTTTTGGCAGCTTTTTTGGCCGCAAGTTTTCCGTGGTGCTTCTGTAATGTTATGTATGGTTCCTATTAATAATATTGCCCTGGGAACACTCCCACCAGAACGGATGCAAAATGCTTCTGGACTCTTTAATCTCACCCGGAATCTAGGTGGGGCTGTAGGGCTTGCCATTATCAACACTCTCATAACAAAACGCACAGACTTCCATCATGAACGAATAGCCGAAACTCTTAACTACGCAAACAGACAAGCAACTGAAATGCTTTCAAATCTTACTGTATTATTCAAAACAGAAACCTTTGATTCCTATACTCTGGCTCTTTCTCAATTGTTTGGTATGGTACGCATACAAGCAACCATTATGGCTATTAGTGATATTTTCTTTATCATAACCATCATTTTTGGTGTTTTAACATTTATGACAATGTTTCTCAAAAAAATACCACCTCTCATGGATTCACCACCAAATCACTAAGCTTAATTAAAATTGAGAAATATTTTTTATCCTTATCACTTTCCTCGTTTCCTATGCACTTTATCTTGTCTCAAGAGACAGTATAAATAAACATATGATTCTAAATGATTCTTCTGATAAAAATTCTTTTAATGCGGGCTCTTTCCGCACTTAAAAACAACTTCTCGCATACAAAAATTGTTCTAGATGATCGGTAAACAAAGAGCTTATCTAAAGTGCTCCACACCATAAAGATAAAGCAGCCATTTCTATAAGATTTTTAATTTATCACCATAGGGCACAAAAGATTAAAAGATTCTTTGCCCTTTACTCTTTTGATTCTTACAAGAATATTCATAAAAGATTTATGATTCTTGTGATTTTTATTCACGCACATATTTCTCTTATAATGTGTAGGACAACGTTTTTTGATTCTGAATGCAAAATTTTACATGAAAAAATCATTTTGTATTTGATCCTCTCATGCCAATTGCAAAACGATTTACCTTTATAGCAAAAAAGTAATGACATATTTTTTTTCAAAAAAGCTGCTTTTAAACATGTAATTTTATTTTTTTACACTCTTTTAAAAAAGCTGATACCTATAATTTTGATTCTACTGCTGCATATTTTTCTTTCTTAAGCCCCTTCTCTTTCAACAAGCGCTAAAATTGTATAAAATTTCTCAAAATATCTCTCTATTGAATCAATCAAAACCATTCCCTTGCACATAAAAAGCAAAGAAAAAAACTGTTTAAGAAAAAAGTAAAATATCCAACCATTTCGATACAAGATTTATCAACAATATTGAAAACTGGAAAAGTGTATGATGATAGCGACTTTAAAAGAACACAAGACAACTTAAAAATCCGGTTCCTTTAATATTATAAAATAGGACGCTATTTCAAAAAATGAGCTTAAAATATATTCCTACTCACTTAACTGAAATTATCAAAAATAAGAAACCAGCCACATAATAAAATCGCAATAGAGCTCCCCAAAAACTTTGTACCGCTAAATACTTTGGCTCTAGCCAAAACAGTATGCTCTCCTCAATACCAGCTGTTGAAAAACAAAATAAACATATCTTCAAGCCACTTTATGATGCTGGAAACGATTTGAAACTTCTCGTTCTCCACTAGGAACTAAAGTGCCATAACACCCAGAAAGATAATGTGGTATCAGTTCCAACGCTTGAAAGCGATGCTTTTCGTAAGGACCAGGCATTGCCAAATTTTCTGTTAAACTATTTGAAAAGCCAAAACGTTGATAAAATTCAAAATCCCCTACCAGCAAAATGGCGCCATATCCCAATTTTTTTGCTGTTTCAATTGCATGGCGGACTAAAATTGATCCTATTCCCATACCAGCACATTCAGACGCAACAGCCAAGGGGCCTAAAAGTAAAGCATGTTGTGTTTCATTTTTTCCTTTAGAAAAAGAAACATGCCAAAGACGGACACTTCCCACAAGCTCTCCAAGCACATTTTTAACCACAAAAGAGAGCCCTTGAGCAGCTAACCGTCCACGACGTAAAGCCTCTGATGATTTACGTTTACGTCCATACCCCATCGTTGAATCAAGCAAAATTTCTCGATAAGGCTTATCGGCTTCTTGCTCCAATAAAAGTGTAAAACATGCCCCATCTTTTGTTTGAAAGTTCATCATGTTCATCTCTATAACCGCCCTCTTATAGCACCATGACGAGCATAGCAAAAAGTCTAAAAAAACTATAGTTAAAAGGAAACCTCAGATCACATATGATCGTAAAGGCTCAAAACCATTAAAAGCAACTGATGCGTAAGTTGTTGTGTAAGCACCCGTTCCATGAATCAATATTTCATCTCCTATCGTTAGGGATAGAGGAAGCGGATAAGGTGTTTTTTCATAGAGAACATCTGCCGAATCGCATGTTGGTCCAGCCAAAATACAAGGCTCCATTACCTTATCATCATGAGGTGTCTCAATAGGATAACGAATGGCTTCATCCATAGTCTCAGCAAGACCATTAAATTTTCCAATATCAAGATAAACCCATCGTACATTATCATTATCAGCTTTTTTAGATATTAGAACAACTTCTGTACGAATAACACCAGCATTGCCAACCATCGCACGTCCTGGCTCAATAATCGTCTCAGGGATACGATTACCAAAATGCTTTTTCAATGAATCAAAAACTGCTGTACCATAAGCTTGTTCTGTAGGGACATCTTTCAAATAACGCGTTGGAAAACCGCCGCCCATATTCACCAACCTTAGTGAAATACCTTCTTGTTCCAAGCGCTTAAAAACTGTAGAAGCATCTGATAAAGCACGATCCCACGCACTCAAATCAACCTGCTGAGATCCAACATGAAAAGAAACACCGTAGGCTTGCAAACCCAATTGGTGTGCCCGTCTTAGAACATCAACCGCCATTTCTGGAACACAACCAAATTTGCGTGACAATGGCCACTCTGCACCTTTGCCATCGGTAAGAACACGGCAAAAAACACGTGCTCCTGGAGCAACACGCGCAATTTTTTCCACTTCTTCAACACAATCAACGGCATAAAGTGAAACTCCCAATGCATATGCTCGTGCAATATCACGCTCTTTTTTAATCGTATTTCCAAAAGAAATACGCTCTGGCGTTGCACCTGCTTTTAAAGCCATTTCAATTTCTGCAACAGAAGCCGCATCAAAAGAAGATCCTAAAGAACTTAGCAAACACAAGATTTCAGGAGCTGGATTTGCCTTTATTGCGTAAAAAATACGAGACTGCGGCAGAGCTTTTTCAAAATTTAAATAGTTGTCACGAACAACATCAAGGTCAACAATTAAGCATGGACCTTCAGAACGATGTGTTGCAAGAAAATCGCGAATACGTTGCGTTGCCATCTGCAATTCTCCTTGAGGGAAAGCTCCCCCACTCTATGCTTGGACAGCCAAAGCTGCCAAAAGCTAAAGGACAAAAAACACACAACAACTATCCCCATTCTGATTACAAAAAATCAGAAATTAGCATTGCATGCTGCGAAAGAACAGCGCGAAACCGCGTTATTCTATTTTATCTGCCTTTTTGATTGGAGTTGAGAAAACCACTTCCGCACTGAAGGCAATGAGGTGTGCCTCTATAGTTATCCCAGCATTTAAAAACTGGAAGACACCAGAAAGGCCCGCACCGTCGTTGCTTCAAGATGTCCTCATTCTTGCAATTGGCTGTAAGAATGACTGGAGCGGTTAGTTCCAGGTACCGTACCGGTTAATCTCACCATTTGAGAACCAGCGGACACCCACAGGCACGTGCGACTTTGGGCAAGGCATCCTATAAAACGAATTCTTTCTCATTTCAATCATTTTTTTAATTTTAAACATTTTTTAATTCTTAAAGATAAAATGATGCGAAAAAACAACACTCTCCCCCAGACAAAGCCATCCATCCGCTTTCATGAGATCACACCCTTACATTATCCGTACAACATAAATCACTGTCTTGCGTTTAAAGCCCCTCGTTTCTTTACCCTATTCTATCTCCTAATATCTGCAGCAGAAAATAACGCAAAATAAATTACTCAAAACATTAATTTATAATGATAATTTATTATTGTACCCTTAAACAAAAATCCCATTATAAAATCCTCTTATTTCAACCCTCTTACAATGAATCAATTAAAATCATTCTTTTGCGCATCACAAATAAAAAACAATTGAAAAAAGGAGTACCTCTTATATATCCTCTCAAATGCAAAGATGACCAACATTGAAGACTGAGGATAGTAACGACTGAAGCACCATAGTCTTTAAAGATAACGTGTCCTTCCCCCAACAAAACACCATTATCTTTCTCATTTACATCCTAAAAAACATCCCTACTTCCACATTCATTTCACAGCATCGCTTAAGCAAAATATCATGAAGAATTCCCCGTATAATATAGCTTGTATGATATAGATCAACTACATCTCACCCTCTTTATACTTATGAAATTAAAAACAAACGCTCCCATTCTATCTGCCAACTCCCAATATTGCAGAAACTCCTACATTGAAATGTTTCATAACACCTTATCTAAAATGATTTTTGTCCACACGTTGCTCCCATTTGCAACGTACAAGTGAATGAATTTTACGCGATTCGTTCTCATCTAATCTGAAAGCAACAAAGTTCACAATATTGAACTCTTTTATTCAAATGAATAATAAATTATCATTATAAATTAATGTATTATATTAAATTCTGAAATCATAAACTCCTATTATCATTTTATTTTTTCCCCCTAGCATCTGCTTTTTCATCTCCTCTTACTAATCACATCTTATTCATACGCTTTTCTCTTAAACTATAATCTCCCTCCTCTGCGCTGTTGGTGAACGGCTTTTCTATTTTAAAATGAAAAGTATCTGAAAACTCAATCCTATAAAGTCAAAGAGAGCGAACAATCTATAATGACTATTTATAAGTCAAATAATTTAACATAAACAAAAAGACCGAATAATATCCGGTCTTATAAAATATTTTTCTACCAATATTAAAAAACTCTTCTCTCTTAAATTTAAGAGAAAAACGCTACAACTTAAAACTCTACACTGCGATATCCTTATGTCCCTTGATGAGAATCAATTGCACGCAACTTCAACAATTGAAATTGCCTATGGCGCTCACGAAAGCGCTCTCTATCGGCTTCACTACGCGTGTTATAACAAGCATCACAGGAAACACCTTCCTCATAATGAGGCGATAGTTTGCTTTCAGCATTAAGAGGAGAACGACACGCGCGACATAATTCGCGTCCACATTCTTCAAGACCATGTTGAACAGAAACACGCTCATCAAAAACAAAACACTCACCCCACCATAAACTTTTCTCTTTTGGAATTTTTTCTAAATATTTTAGAATACCTCCTTTTAGATGGTAGACTTGCTCATAACCAAGATCACGAACATAAGCTGTTGATTTTTCACACCGAATACCACCTGTACAAAACATGGCAATTTTCTTTTTTTTCTTTAACTCAGCCTCATGTTTACGCACCCATTCAGGAAATTCGCGAAATGTTTTAATCTGCGGATCAATCGCTCCTTGAAAACTCCCTATCGCATATTCATAATCATTACGCGTATCGATCAAAATTGTCTCTTCATCTTGAATAAGAGCATTCCAATCTTCAGGGTCCACATAAGTACCAACAACTTTTAGCGGATCAACCCCTTCAACCCCCATTGTCACAATCTCTTTTTTCAACCGCACTTTCATGCGATGAAAAGGCATTTTTGATGCCCATGAATATTTAATCTCCGGCGTTTGAAACGCTGGCTCAGCCATAATAAAGCCCACCAATGCCTCAATTGCCGCACAAGAACCAGCAACTGTTCCATTAATGCCCTCTTGTGCTAAAAGCAGAGTGCCTTTGATATCCTTTGCTTGACATAAATCCTGCAAAGGTTTTTGTAATTGATGATAATGCTTCAAATCTGCAAAGCAATAAAGTGCAGCAACTTTAAAATTCTTTTCCATGTGTTTTGCCATAACGCGCGTTTCATTCAATTTCAAGATTTATTCATGTACTCTTTAACATATTGTGCTTAATCAAACGATACAAATAATATCATCTCCAAGAAGAAAAAATATCATGTGCCAAAAAAGAGAAAAGCTTTTATTATATCTCCAAGGACAAACTGTTATACCTGTTTTACTCATTGACAATCTACAAAGTGCTGTACCCTTAACACGCGCTCTTGTCAAAGGTGGATTAAAAACAATTGAGATCACCTTGCGAACACCAAATGCCCTCAAAGCAATTCAGAAAATTACACAAGAAGTCCCTGAAGCAATTGTTGGAGCCGGCACAATTCTCAACACAACACATTACGAAAAAGCCGAACAAGCTGGAGCCAAGTTTATTGTAAGCCCCGGATTATCCAATGAACTAATCAATTGTGCAAAAAATAGTGAAATTCCCCTTCTTCCCGGTGCAATGACCCCAAGTGAACTCATGCAAGCATTAAACAAAGGCTATTCATATCTTAAATTTTTCCCTGCTGAAGCTGCTGGGGGTATTTCCTTCATCGAAGCTTTAGCATCTCCCTTCTCTGATATCCGGTTTTGCCCAACAGGCGGTATTACACAAAAAAGTGCACCACAATGGCTCCAACTGCCCAATGTCTTCTGCGTTGGAGGTTCTTGGATAGCGCCCCAAAAACTCATTGCAATAAGTGATTGGGATTCGATTACTGCATTAGCATATACCGCATCACAACTTCCCTCTCCCTCGAAAAAAGCTCTTTCTACAATATAATGTAATGTGCAAGAATATCAGCCCCTTCAACAAGACCAAAGCTTTCACACATCCTTGCGCAATCTTTTAACATCGTCATAAAACCATAAATCATCACCCGATCTTCATTAGGATGAATTTTGCGAGTTCTATTGTTTCAAAGCCGCTTGTTTCAAAAAAGCACCCACTCTCCATAACAGTCGTAATACGCCCCATATGCTCAGAAAGCTCACGAGTGGTCATAGGATAAAATTTCAGCTGTTGTGCATATGCCCCACAATGAGTGGATCTTATTGCAAAAAGGAAACAAGATCTTTTGCACAAATTGACTCATTCTTTTCGCGCGTTATTTAAATAAGAACAACTTCTGAAAATTTTTCATAAATATCAGGCTCACGAATAAAGCTTGCAAAAGGAAAAACCCCGTACCGGTTTGAAAGAAGATAAAGCATCAACTTTCCCACTCATTACTCCACAAAAGCGCGCTCTACAACATAAGTAGCAGGAGCATTATTGGCCCCTTCAACAAGACCAAAGCTTTCACACATCCTTGCACAATCTTTTAACATAGCCATGGAACCACAAATCATCACCCGATCTTCATCAGGATGAATTTTAGGAAGGCCTGTTGTTTCAAAAAAGTCCCCACTTTCCATCACAGTTGTAATACGGCCCATATGCTTAGAAGCTTCACGAGTAGTCATAGGATAAAATCTCAACTGTTGTGCATACTCTCCAATGAGTGGATCTTGTTGCAAAGAGGAAACAAGATCTTTTGCATAAATTAACTCATTTTTTTCGCGCGTTGTTTGAATAAGGACAACTTCTGAAAATTTTTCATAAGTTTCAGGATCACGAATAAGGCTTGCAAAAGGAGCAATCCCCGTCCCAGTTGAAAGAAGATAAAGACGTTTTCCAGGAATAAGAGCATCAAGAACCAGCGTTCCTGTAGATTTTTTACGCATGAGAACTGTATCACCAATTTTAATTTTTTGGAGATGCTCGGTTAAAGGTCCCCCTGGAACTTTTATCGAAAAAAACTCAAGCTGTTCATCCCAAAAGGGACTTGCAATCGAATAAGCGCGATAAATCGGCTTTTCTGCATTTGGCAAACCGATCATAACAAACTCACCCGAACGAAAACGAAAACTTTCCGGACGATTCAGACGGAATTTAAATAACCGATCTGTATAGTGACAAACCTCTTGGACAGTAAGGGCGAACACATTCTCAGGAATCGGAAAATTTGCAACGCTGCTGATGCTTGACGGAACATTGGTAGCAGACGTATTCATACTCTTCCCCATATCTTTATTGAACGTTAAATTTCGAATCCTTGACGTGATATAGTACTTGCACAACCATCTGCCAACAATTTTCTCAACACAAAAGCCTCAAGGTTAACACTTTTATGTCAAAATTAAATAAATGAGTCTAGCGCGCTCTATAAGCGATAAAATTGATTTCACTTAAAACCAATCAAAGACTAGAAAGTAAATACTGGATACCCAATCCATCTTGAAAACAAATAATATCCAAATCAACGAGTTTTCTAAATCAACAGTTTTTAATGTATCAAAAAGTGTTTACACACTGTTTTCCATTCAATAAAAATAATTTTAAGTGCATGAGACGACATCCAAAATTGCACAGATGAGTGATCTTCCCCCTCATGGTAAAAAACTTGTAATACATTGACTTAACGTGGTTAATTTAATCATTTTACCTTCTCTAAATAAGAAGCCAATGCAATATTTAATCACAACAATCACACCAGCAATAATAGTCTAACATTGCACTCTTCAAAATGATACAATACAATAAACTATGTTTATTTTTTTATATGCCTAAACGAGGGAAAATAAGTAAAAAAGTCTATGTTTTACAAATCATTAGAAGATACCATGTTGATAACAACACAAATAAAACTAAAGTATCTCTTATATCCAGAGTACCATTTTACATAAAAAACGACTTTAATGGCAGCATAGGCTTCTTAATGATTTTGACCATAGCAAACAGTATCTTTCATCTCTCATAAGCAACCTCTATAAAATAACCAAAGAAAACTGCGTATTTCACGAACACAGATAAGCTTTTAAAATGAACAAATCCGTTAATGATGAAATAAATACATCACTCTATACAGCTGTAGCAACCATCGATGTCAGTGCCATTGTTGCCAATTATATTACTTTAGCCAAACGTGTAGCTCCAACACAATGTTCAGCAGTTGTAAAAGCAAATGCCTATGGATTAGGAGCTCACAAAATTGCTCCTGCCCTTTACCAAGCTGGTTGTCGCACTTTTTTTGTTGCCCAAATCAGAGAAGCACTCCAATTAAAAAGCATTTTACCATCAAATGTCACAATTGCCATTCTGAATGGACTTCCACACTTAGCAGAAGAGTTTGTCGCACAATCTGGTATTGTTCCTGTTCTAAACTCTTGGAATGCCATTGAAAATTGGCAAAAAATTTGTCAAAAAAAAGATAAAAAATTTCCAGCAATTGTTCAAATCGATACCCATATGAACCGATTAGGACTGGATCAAAAAGAATTACAAAAACTCATCAAACACCCTACAATTTTCGAAAAAGCAGAAATAAAATACATTCTTAGTCATCTTTCTAACGGAGAAGATGATACCCACCCATCAAATTATGCCCAATTGACTTCTTTCAAAACGATCCTTGCGCAATTGCCTGCTTGCAAAGTTTCCTTTGCCAATTCTGGAGGTATCTTTCTAGGATCAGATTTTTATTTTGATCTTGTTCGTCCAGGCATTGCACTTTACGGAGTTGATCCGCGGGGAAAACACCCGTCACCTTTGAAACCTGTTTTAAAACTTGAAGCCCAAGTCATTCAAAGCCGCGTTGTTGATATAGGAGCACCTGTTGGTTATGCAGAAAGCTTTATAACCAACAGACCAAGCACTCTTGCAACCATTTCTATAGGCTACGCAGACGGCTGGCTCCGTACTCTTTCGAATAAAGGAACTGTTTATTTCAACGGGCACAAACTTCCCATGGTTGGGCGGGTTTCTATGGATTCCATTATTGTAGATACGACCGATCTTGAACAAAAACCTCAAACTGGTGACTGGGTAGAACTCATTGGTCCCCATCAAACACTTGAAAAAGTATCTATAGATGCCGATACCCTTCCCAATGAAATTCTAACATCTCTTGGCTCCCGCTATAAATACATTTACACATAAAAACTCTTTAGAAAAATAAATTGATAAAAATCATCATTTTAGAAAATTGAGGGGCTTTTACAAAAGATTTTACAACAATCAACCACATAGAATGGTCATAGATACCGTACATTCACAGAAATCTCAAAACAGACAAGTTGATGGACTGTTTTATGGAAGTAGCTTTCATCTAAAATACAAAAACTTAGCCTTTCCCCATAAATTAACAAAAAAGAATCTACTACAAAGTTTTTAAAATTAATTTCCCAATTAAAATCATTCGCTTGCATACCACAACCTAGACTATGTGTAGATAAAAATGATTTAAGAAAAGAATAATGCTTCTAATGAACCGCCTCAAATACCAAAGGCTGTAAGCAGCACCCACGAACTGGCAAAGTGTATGATAGTGCCAACTTCCTTCTTCATAGAGCATAAAGATTGGGGAGCTCTCAATAGATTTATCGTTGTACCATTCACAAGCGCCGTCGCGAAATGGGATTGGGAGCGAAATGTCTCTTTAAAACAAACACGTGAATTAACAACACAAGAATATTCTTTTTGGAGCGTTCTGTTTCACATGAGGGTCGTGCCCCCACTAAAAAACACAATAAATAAAAATATGGAGCAATGTGTAATCCCCATTATTAAAAAAACATTGCTTTAAATGCTTTTGAAAGCCATAAAGCTGAATTAAAAGGAGATGTCAAACTGAGGATTGAGTTTTACCTTTACGGCTTTACATTTTCCCAAAATGGGATTGTCTTCCAGTTTCAAAGGTTACGTCAACAGAAATACGCAATCCCCTCGCCCTCATCTGACAGACAAAAGCTGGAACGACTCATAAAGCTCTTTTTTTCTCAATCTCTGACTCAAAACATGTGGCTGCATTAAGTTTGGATGTTGATTTACAGGCAACAGCTAAAGCACACGGGCTCTTAGGAAAACAGTGCCGTAAAGTTACAAACTGACCTGCAATGAAGTGGAAAGATGTGCTGGCTTTTTATAAGACACCTTGTAAAAAACACCCATAATACATTTGACTTTGCGTTTTCTCATTCTAACAGGTGTTTTTACATATTTTTGCGTCATATTTACAAAAAGCAGATTAAAGAGAAATATTTAGACAATTCTTGACTCGAAAAGATGCAACAACAGAGTTTCGCGTGTCTTTATCATCAAAAACACTAAAATTGATTTTATTCTTTCTACAACCGGTCGTCGTCACCTTAGTGAGAAGTAGTATGTCACAACACATGCAACAGACGGGATCCTATCCTCATAGGTTTTCACTCTCGTTTACATGAATTAGCTGGCTAGACCAATGCCGCCTAGTCACTAAAACCATGTCATACGGTAGAAAGCAAAGGAGAGCATGCCTATTGCCGACAAAATACAGCTTTTTGTCGACTTTTTCGATTTTGCTCATGTTATAAAAAACAATGCAAAATTCTAGAAAATAGACAAATAATTCCATAGTAACATGATCAACAAGTACAAACCCACACAAAATGTGTGGGCTTTTTTGTTTATGCAAATAAACAAATTAAATACATATTTGTTATTTAATAGGTATTTCCCAATGGCGGACACGAACAAATGAGCATTCTGTCTCCCGCAACATTATCAATACGCGATACAGGAGGCCAATATTTATTGGCTGGATCAAGAGAACTGTTGGGAAAAGCAGCTTCTTGTCGCGAATAGGGTCGTGCCCAAGCATCATCTAAAGTATCTGCCACTGTATGAGGGGCATTCACCAATGGATTATTGTCTTTTGGCCAAACCCCATTCCCAACTTTTTTCGCTTCTTCAGCAATAGAGAGTAAAGCATCACAAAAACGATCAATCTCTGCTTTTGGTTCTGATTCCGTTGGCTCAATCATCAAAGTTCCCGGAACCGGAAACGACATCGTGGGCGCATGAAATCCATAATCAATGAGACGTTTTGCAATATCATCAACACTCACCCCATACTGCTCTTTCAACACGCGTGTATCCACAATACATTCGTGCGCAACACGTCCATGCTTGCCCCGATAAAGAATGGAATAAGCGGCTGAAAGACGTGCAGCAATATAATTGGCATTTAAAATGGCTATTTGTGTTGCATATTTTAAGCCATCAGCCCCCATCATTCGAATATACATCCATGTAATTGCAAGAATAGACGCACTTCCATAAGGAGCAGCCGAAACCGCATGCGTTGTCCCATCTTGTTCATGACCTGGTACGAATGGTTTGAGATGCGCAGCAACTCCAATTGGTCCCATACCAGGACCACCACCACCATGAGGAATAGCAAATGTTTTATGAAGATTCATATGACAAACATCAGCGCCAATATCCGCAGGACGAGCAAGCCCCACAAGGGCATTGAGATTAGCACCATCAAAATAAACTTGTCCGCCATTTTCATGAATAATAGAACAAATTTCCTTAATGCTTTCCTCGTAAACACCATGGGTTGAAGGATAAGTAATCATGAGAGCGGCCAATTTATCTTTATGCAATTGCGCTTTCATCTTGAGATCGTCTACATCAACATCACCATCGCTTAAACATTTTACCACAACGACTTCCATCCCTGCCATATGGGCCGAGGCTGGATTTGTACCATGCGCAGATGCAGGAATAAGACAAACTGTACGTTGATGTTTTCCCCGTGATTGGTAATATCGTCGGATAGCCAAAAGCCCAGCATATTCACCTTGAGCACCAGAATTTGGCTGAAAAGAAACTTGCGCAAATCCTGTAATTTCACACAACCACGCATTTAACTGGTTGATCATCTCCAAATAACCCGCTGCATCCTCTAGTGAAACAAAGGGATGTATATTGGCCATGCTAGCCCAACTTACAGGCATCAATTCAGCAGCTGCATTAAGCTTCATTGTACAAGAACCAAGAGGGATCATAGCGCGATCCAGCGCCAAATCCTTATCCGCTAAACGACGCAAAAAGCGCATCATATCTGTCTCTGAATGAACCGCATGAAAAAAAGGCTGAGAAAGAAAAGCAGCATCCCGTTTTTTTCCAAAGAGTCGTGGAGAAACCTTATCAACGAGTTGTGCCCCCAAAAGCTGCGCTAAAGCACCAGCATCTTCTTCTGTTGATAATTCATCAAAATTGATTGCAATAGTGTCATCATCGAGAACACGAATAAGGCGCCCACCTATTTTGGCTTGATGCGCAATTTCTCGTGCTTTTCCCTTAACAGAAATACTCACACAATCAAAAAAGCTTTTCCCTTCAACATGAACCCCTGCGGCTTCTAAACCAGCAACAAAACGACATGTTAAATGATGAATTCGCTGCGCAATTTCTTGTAAGCCTTTTGGCCCATGCCAAACAGCATAAGCGGTTGCCATATTAGCCAACAAAGCCTGCGCTGTACAAATATTTGACGTCGCTTTATCGCGCCGAATATGTTGTTCACGTGTTTGCAAAGCTAAACGAAAACCAACGCGTCCTTTGGTATCCACGGATTGACCAACAATACGCCCTGGAATAAGACGCGTTAACGCATCACTCACGGCAAGGTAACCAGCATGTGGACCACCAAATCCCATCGGAACGCCATAACGCTGCATAGTGCCAACAACGATATCTGCCCCCCATTGAGCAGGTGGCTCCTGAAGAGTAAGCGCTAAAGGATCAGCTACAACGATAACGAAAGCTCCCTTTTCCTTTGCCTCTTTTATGATCTCACTGTAATCATGAAAAGAGCCTTTTGTATCTGGCCAAGACAAAACAATTGCCGCTGTATCAGGATCAATTTCGCCATTTTGGCTAATCTGAATCCCTTGTGTTTCAGCACGCGTTTGCGCAACACTCAAAGTCTGAGGATGTAAAAGACTCTGAAGAGAAATTTTTGTTTTTTTCTCACGGAAAAAGCGAACAGCAAGGGCATTGGCTTCAGCTAAAGCAGTTGCTTCATCAAGAAGGGAAGCAGCAGAAACAGGCAAACCTGTTAGTTCACTAACCAATGTCTGAAAATAAAATAAAAGCTCTAAACGACCTTGGCTAATTTCTGCTTGATAAGGCGTATAAGCAGTATACCAAGCAGGATTTTCAAACAGATTTCGTAAAATAACCGGAGGCACATAAGTTCCATGATATCCTTGCCCAATAAAACTTTTGTGCACATGGTTACGCTCCATCATCTTGGAGAGTTCTTCCAAGGCTTGTCCTTCACTAGCAGCCTCTGGAAGATTCAGTGAACGTCCCAAATGGATAGAGTGTGGAACAGCTTGAGAAATAAGTGTCTCAACACAATCAAGCTCTAAAACATCAAGCATTTTTTGTGTTTCATCAGGACGCAGCCCAATATGTCGAGAAGAAAAAGAACGCTCGATCATGGTACTCATCCAATCAAAGCCTTATAAGCATCTTTATCTAACAACCCCTCCAGTTGTGTCTCATCCTGCAATGTCATTTTCCATAACCAGCCTTCTGTTTCGGGTTTCTGGTTTACCAGTTCAGGATTATCAGCCAAGGCTTCATTTATTTCGACCACTTCACCATCAAGAGGAGCATAAACATCTGAAGCCGCCTTCACTGATTCCACAACAGCCGCCGCCTCTCCTTTGGAAAGTTTTGTTCCACTTTGTGGTAAATCAACAAAAACCAAATCCCCTAATTGCTCTTGCGCATAATGCGTAACCCCAACAGTCACCACCTGCCCTTCAACGCTAAGCCATTCATGGTCATGTGTAAAATAAGTTTTAGACATAAAAAATCATCCTTTAAAATAACGTTGTTCAACAAAGGGAAGAGAATGAACTGATAATACAATCTTTTTGCCTCGCAGTTCTGTAAAGACTTGTGTCCCTTCAACTTTAAAATCAACAGGAACGTAACCCATCGCGACAGGACCATCAAAAGAAGGACCAAAACCACCTGATGTTACAATGCCAATCTCATTACCTTGATCATCAAGAAGCACCGCACCGGCACGAATAGGTTGACGCGTTTGCGGTTTTAATCCAACACGACAACGAGCCGGTCCTTTTTGCAGTGCTTCAAGAAAAGCCTTCGCACCATAAAATTGTGCTTTTTCTCGAACACTTTTAGGAACAGCCCATATTAGAGCCGCATCAATAGGTGTCGTATCAGGGGTAATATCATTTCCATGCAAACACAGCCCCGCTTCCAACCGCAAGCTATCGCGTGCGGCAAGTCCAATCCACTCAACACGAGAATCACTCAGCAATTTTTCAGCCAACATATGCGCATGCCCTATAGGCAAAGCAATTTCAAAACCATCCTCTCCCGTATAACCAGAACGCGTTATAAACCAATCCTGTTGTGGTTCGAATCCTTGCATAAAGAACAATTCATTCCCTGGTAAATCGGCATCAGCAAGAACAGCTGCCGCTTCAGGACCTTGAAGCGCAAGCAATACCCTTTCAAGTGCAATCACTTGACATTCAAAATCAACCGCACGCTTTTCCAATTCTACAAAATCAGCCTGTGCATTCCCAGCATTGGCGACCAACATAAAACGACCCTCTTCCAAACGGGTAATGATAAGATCATCAAGAATACCAGCCTGCTCATTAAGCAAATAATTATACCGTGAATGCCCAATCTTTAAAGCTGCTGCATCAATGGGAAAAGCATAGGACAAAAATTCCACAGCTTGTGCCCCTTCAACCGCAATCAATTTCATATGAGAAATATCAAAAAGTCCTGCATGTGCACGCGTATGAAGATGCTCTTTTAAAACGCCAAGAGGATAAGTTAAAGGCATGTTCCAACCCGCAAAAGCACCAAATTTTGCTCCTGCTTTTTCATGCAAATCATATAAAGGAAGTGTTTTTAAAAAAGATGTTTCTTGTGCTGTGCCCATAATAACTCCAAAGCTGCGCTAACGCCCATAGAATATGGTCGTCTCTGCCCCCTCTGTCATCAACCTGAGAGACTCGCGAAAAGATTTTTCGCTTACACCTTCGGCGCGGGTTCTCCCGACTTTCCAGATCTGCCTTCTTCCTTTTACGGTCCTTAAAGCCTGAGAGATTATGGGCTATTTCCCCTTCGGCGGCAATGCGAAAATTTGCAATCTGCACTCTCCCGCAAAAGAATGAAAGAAACGATAACGCTCTTTCCAGCATATTTAAACCTATAGCCTATCTTCATCACACTGTCATTAGTAAAGTGATGAAAATGTTCTCATTTTTAAACTTGCATAAGCTGCTTCAAAAGATTTATAATATTATCCTTTTTTGAACCTTACAAAAATTGCAAGGAACACATTTTAGGAAATTTAAGACAAAAATCAAAAGCTATAAACAAAAATACCTCTTGAAAATCATGCAAAACGTCACACACTAAAAAGATCGCAAAGCAATATTCTTTCGCGCGCAGTTCAACCTTAAAGATAGGGTTTCATATTCTTTTTGAGAATAAGGACTTCAAATATTTTATAAGTATGATTTTAATGCACAAGAAGTAGGTTTTCTGCTTTCTCAATAGTGTCATAAATAGCGACTATTTACAGACTAAAACTACCGAACAAAGGTGACAAAATACTCATGAAAGCTGGTAATATCTCTTACAATTGCGAAAATGATCTTCCAAAACAAATTGCTCTTTTTCCTTTAGAAGGTGCACTCTTACTACCCGGTGGTTTTTTATCACTCAATATTTTTGAACCAGAATCACTTGAAATGATTGAAAATGTTATGGTAACTGATCGTCTATTGGGCATTATTCAACCACTTTCATCGGATACAGATCGCTTCTCTACACAACTTTATAAAACAGGCTGTATAGGGCGCATTACAAACTACAGTGAAACAGGAAACGGACAACTGTTCATTATCTTACAAGGTATTTGCCGCTTCACTTTAGAACAAGAATTGAAAAACACAAAATCCTATCGAACAGCTCTCATCCAATCAAACATAAAAGACTTGCAAGAATTTGATATTGAAGAAAGCATTAACCGAGAGAACTTACTCGACGTTGTAGAAAAATATCTAACCATACATGAAATGGAATATAATTGGAGCAGCATCATAGAAGCCCCTACACCTATATTGGTTAATGCTTTTTCAGCTCTTATCCCCTTTACACCAGCAGAAAAACAAGCTCTCCTTGAAGCTCCAGATATTGAAAGCCGTGCCCAAACTCTTCTTGCATTAACAGAACGCTCGCTCATGAAACAAACAGGAACAGATTACCGCTTAAACTAATGAATGTCCAAACATGAAAAAAATGACCACAGATCCAAAAATGCTCGAATTGCTCGTCTGCCCAATGACGAAAGGTACTCTCTCTTTCAACCGAAAAACACAAGAGCTCATTTCTCTCAAAGCCAAACTTGCCTACCCTATTCGTGATGGCGTTCCCATTATGCTTGCCTCAGAAGCGCGCCCTTTGCAAAACAATGAAGAAATAACGCATAAAAAATAAAAAATCCTCATGCAATTTCCCTCTACAAGCCCACTGTTATCAAGTCTCTATCAATATGATATCTCAATATTTACGATTTCTGAAAAAAGAACTTTACAATAAAGATATTTATATCGCTTTACACCTTGTAACAAAAGCCAAAAATATCATCAGATTCTCTCATTCCAGCCTGTTCATACTGAAGCAATCAAAACCATTCGCTTGCACCACACAAGCATCTGAATAAAAATGGCTCTTATGAACTTCTTAAAAGCAAGAATTATAATAACATTTTGAACCAACTCAGGTAAATGAAATTTATTATATTAAACATAAAGATTGTTATATTTCATGGACTTTAATTTATACTATTTACGAACAACATATTTGAGATACCTCGATTTAAGATGAATAAAAACGACAAGTTATATCATCTTATGTATACCATATCGGGACAAGAATATTTATCTGTTTGCGTAATCTTTGAAACGGAGAAGCAACCTAATTTGGGGGAAAAAAACATAAAATCGTAAAGGAGAAAATCACCCCATTACCTTACCATCACCCTTTAATTTCGCTTTACAATTTTTAAAAGTATCTAAAGTATCTCAAGCAATATTTTTTATGTATAATATACGCATTAATTACATGAAAACTTGAAAAAACAAACAAGAAACACTGTTGTAATTTCAATTGACGATTGAAAGTAATTGCCTTATGAAGAAGGCTTGTGTTTTTGGTCGTATACGCGACGATCAATAGGGCCTGGAAGCCCGAAACCGAGCATAAAGATTAGCCCGCTTTTGCGGATATCCCGGAATTTCCGGGGGCTCTTGTTATGTCCAAGTGCTTTCAGCACTAAAAGCAAGGGGCTGACTCGGTTTCAGCACTTCCAGACCCCGGAATACTAATGCGAGGGCGCTCGCAACCGGTGGGGACATCAAGTGAAAGCCAAAAATCTACATTTTTACGATATTTCTTTAGGCAAAAAAATTCGCTTCAGAAGAAACGTCATGGGGTTTTCTCAAAAACAATTAGGAAGTCATTTAGGCGTAACATTCCAACAAATCCAAAAGTATGAAAAAGGCTTAAATCGCGTAAGTGCAAGACGTTTACAGGAAATTGCTCATATATTAGATGTTCCCGTTTCCTTCTTTTATGCTGATAGCGCAAAAAAAGAAGAGAACCTCTATCATTGTGATGACAGAATAGCAAGCAAAGCAGAATATTTACTTTTAAAAAATTTCAGAATACTGACCCGCAAAAAACAAAGAGCAATTTTGCAGTTGATTTCTGATGAAAAAAATAACTCCTTATTTTCATAAGTTCATTGCAAAGATAATCAAAGTCCTTAATAATATTGACAAGAATTGTGACTGTCTCCCCACACTGCATGAGAATGAAAATGCTTAATCTAATCTGATTTGTAAATAATCCGAATTCTAACGAGTTTAACTTAGAAATAGTGCATTGATTTATAATGATAATCTAACGTCATTGATATTGAATAAGTGTTCCGAATATCGTAAAATTCTTTCATTTCAAACGTGTTCTATATTGAATCAATCAAAATCACTGTTGGCACATTACAAGCAAAGTTGGCGTGTGAGTAAAAACGTACAAAAATGCATACCTCTTATTGAATCGTCTCACAAACCAAGAGCTGTAACGACATTGGGTGCTAAAAAAATGTATGAGGTGCTAACTTGCTCTTTTATTAAACATAAATATGGAGGTGTTCAACGACTTTCCACCCATATGAGTTACTTAAAAAAAGGCTTGCCAAACAAGCCTAAAAATATTTCCACACACTAAAAAAATACTTAAATATATTGAGAAAAATCAAAGATCTTATACCACTATACTCCAAATAATGATATTTTATAGCATAACAGGATTAAAGTAAAAATAAGAAATATAAATTAAAAATAGACACAAAAAACTATATTTATAACTTTCATAAGAATTTATCTATATATGGATACTTAAGTTTATCCTGTTGTGCCATAAATTCTATCATTTAAGGTATGAGGGCATGAAGCACGCATACCTCCTTAAAACATTCAAATGTTTTTTAGATACCCAATATCTTTTTAAATATTTTTAAGCCTGCTTGTTGAGCCTTTAGTTTAAGTAAAAAATGGGAAGCCACTAGAATCTAGCTGTTTACAGACTGTAATAGGAGGCTTCGCTTTTAAAGGTATAGGGAGAAAATTAAATAATTCAACAATTAACAGATAAAGTATTAAAAGATTCCACGAACGCGATACGTAATACCATCCTTAAAAAATTCACAAAGTGAGAAGGTACACATTGACAGAAGATAAGGAATTCACTTAATTAAAGTGTTTTCTAAAGAGATAATAGCTTAGCGTAAAATATTCAATTTTTTCAATTCTGAAAGATTAAAAGAGACGTATTATTTGAAATAAAACAATTTATTGTGCTAATGATGATGATTGGTGTGCACAAAATTGAGTTGTTGAAAATCAAAAATATAATTTAATGATGTTCCTTGACCAACTCACTCTCTCCTGAGTATAGCACGGGGAATAAACGTGGAGAGACATGAGGAGTATATAGAAAATGAGTTATAAAGTTGCAATTGTCGGCGCAACCGGAAATGTTGGTCGTGAAATGCTTACAATTTTAGAAGAACGTGGTTTTCCTGCACATGAAATTGTCCCTCTAGCATCACGACGCTCATTAGGACAAGAAGTTTCTTATGGAGATAAAACTTTAAAAGTAAAAGCACTGGATACTTACGATTTTTCTGACACAGATTTTTGTCTTATGTCTGCGGGAGGGAGCATTTCCAAAGAATACGCCCCTAAAATTGCTGCTGCCGGCTGTGTCGTCATCGATAATTCCTCCACGTGGCGCTATGATGCCAATGTTCCGTTGATAGTCCCTGAAGTCAATGGCGAAGCTATAAATGCCTTTTCTAAGCGTAATATTATAGCAAATCCTAATTGTTCAACAATTCAACTGGTCTTAGCTTTAAAACCTCTCCATGATGCTGCAATCATTAAACGTGTTGTTGTCTCTACATATCAGTCTGTTTCTGGAGCTGGTAAAGAAGGAATGGACGAACTTTTCGAACAATCACGTGCAGTTTTTGTTGCAGACCCAATTACATCAAAAAAATTCACTAAACGCATTGCCTTTAATGTCATTCCTCATATCGATGTTTTCATGGAAGATGGTTATACAAAAGAAGAATGGAAAATGACGGTTGAGACAAAGAAAATTCTCGATCCGAAAATTAAATTAACAGCCACTGCTGTTCGGGTCCCTGTCTTTATCGGTCATGCCGAAGCCGTCCATGTTGAATTTGAAAAACCACTAAGCGCATCTGAAGCACAAGCGCTCCTCCGCGATGCACCAGGCTGTCAGCTTATCGATAAACACGAAGATGGTGGTTATACCACACCTTATGAAGGTACCGGAGAAGATGATACCTTTATTAGCCGTGTTCGTGAAGATATCACCGTTGAAAATGGTTTAGCTTTCTGGGTTGTCGCCGATAATTTAAGAAAAGGAGCGGCATTGAATGCCGTTCAAATTGCTGAATTGCTCATTTCTCGTAATTTGATAAAGCCTAAGTCCGCAAATTAACGCCCTGTCCGAAAGGACAAAGAACCCCTAGCCGGTCTGTCAAAAGTCCGGCTTCTCTTCAGTATAACCTTCCCCAGCTGAAGGTTCATATCACCATCCTAAAGAACTGTAATCCAAGGTATTATCAAATTTTACTTTGAATATCCTTGAATGCCTCGCCACCTTAAGTTAAGCATTGCCGCCTTAATGAAATTTTACGGTACAATAGGATCAGCAGCATAAGCATTGTTTGCTTCATGCTGCTGATCCTTTTTGTCATTCCGGTTGTGAAATTAACTTTACCCTTATCGAGCAGGATAGGTCACGACACGGTAACGCGTTTCATTACGTTCAAAATTTTTGTAATTGACATTATCAGGAAAGGAGGGATTATAAGCACTCACGTGCTTTACAGAAACGCCTTGTGCTTTTTGCGACGGATTTAAAATTGTTCGTTCATCCCTTTTTTTAACACCTGTAGAATCGATAATCATATCTGTTCTGTATAGTTTTTGCATATTTTTCCGTGTTTTTTGAATCGCCGGAAGAGCTTTAAAGTCGGAAACAGCCTGTTTTACTTTTTCTTTTGGCGATTTTACCATGGATTTTGATTTTGCTGGCATCTTTTTAAAAGCAATGGTAGGAACATTGTTAACATTGACGTAACGTGCAGATGCCCAACCAACTTTTCCATGATAACCAAGAGAACACCAAGTTTTATTGGATAGGCAGCCATAAATTTGCACTTTTGCTCCCATTGGAACCATTGCGATAACTTTATAAGCTGTCGCAGGGCCTGTGCGTAAAGATACCTGACCTGATGCAACACGAGCAACTGTTCCTGTAATGGTTCCAGCTTGTGCGTGAAAAGCAGTCACAGCCACCCCTGACGCTCCTAAAGTCCATAAAGTCATCATTGTTGATAAAAATTTCTTTCTTAACATTATTTTTCTTCCTCTCTTAAAACGTATGAAGGGCAAAAATTCGCCTTTGCAAAAATTTGCCGCGTTTAAATCCAATGATCAGCAACCTTTATTCCCCCCCCCAAAAAACCACAACATTGCAACAAAATTTCTCTTTATCGCCTACACGAACACGGCCTTTTGATCTTGATTGCGCAGTATGTTCTTCATGAATTTACGGCTAAAGCATCATCTGATTGTCCGGTTCTTCAACCAATTGTCCCTTACAGAAGTTTTTAAAGGGGCATTGGTTCCTTCAACAAATGATTGCAATAAAAGAATTGATTGCCTAAATTTCAAAGATTTTCTGAGAATGAATGATGATCAGCCCCCAAAACAACTAAAATAGAAGGAAAAATAATACTCTTTAAAAAATAAAAGTGATTGAATATTCTCTAAAGCTTGTATAACTTTAAATCTGCCTAAAAAGATACAGAGTATATTGAAACTTCGCTCAAAAAATTTCTCGAAAAAGAAAGTTAAAAGCATATGACATTAAAATTTTTTTCTCGTAGTCGGATTATAGGATTATTCCTCTCTCTCTTTGCACTTTTTTTGTCTACTGCTTTTTCCATGGCCGCAGACAAAACAAAAATCAAACTTGGTATTATGGAAGGGCGGGATGCAATTATTTGGAAAACTGCTGCTGAAGAGGCTAAAAAAGCCGGTTTAGATATTGAACTCGTTTATTTTTCTGATTATGCTTTGCCTAATGATGCTGTTAACGCAGGAGAGATCGATGCGAATGCTTTTCAGCACGCCCCTTATCTTAATGAACAAATGAAACAACGTGGCTATAAACTTTCAATTGTCGGCTATACATTTATTGCTCCAATCGGTGTTTATTCACACAAAATAAAAGACTTAAAAGATCTTCGTGATGGTGCTCATGTTGGTATTCCGAACGACCCATCTAATGGTGGAAGAGCCTTACTTCTTCTCAATTCTTTAGGTCTCATTAAGTTAAAAGATCCTCATAATATTCTTGCATCTCCACTTGATATTATCGAAAATCCTAAAAACCTGCAAATTCGTGAGCTCGATGCCGGTATGTTAGGGCGAGCTATTGACGATTTTGATCTTGCAATTATAAACACAAACTGGGCTATTGTTTCCGGATTAAACTTCGAAAAAGATGTAGTCGCATGGGAGAGCGCAAAAAATAATCCTTATGATAATATCATCGTTGTACGCACAAGCGAAAAAGATGAGCCATGGGTTAAAAAATTAGTTGCCGCTTACAACAACGATCTTATCCGTGCAAAAATCAAAGAGATTTTTGGCAATACCGCCCAAACATCTTGGTAATTGTGCCAAATATCCGAGTAATTGTGAATGGAAAAACCTACTCTTATCTCCTTAAAAAACATCAGCCGTTGTTTTAACAAAACGGCTGGTGTTCCGGTAATTAATAATCTCTCTTTAAATATCCATGCTGGTGAAATCCTTGGCATTATTGGGCGCAGTGGAGCAGGAAAATCAACACTTATTCGCTGTTTAAATGGGTTAGAGAAGATTGATGCAGGGTCCATTTTTTTTGAAGGTGTTGATATTTCTAATCTATCAGAGATAGAATGGGCGCCTTACCGTCAACGAATTGGGATGATTTTTCAACATTTCAATCTTCTCTCATCGCAAAATATTCTTGATAACATTGCATTGCCACTTAAATTAAGTGGTGTAAGTAAAAAACAACGCCACAAACGTGCCCTTGAACTGATTGAATTGGTTGGGTTATCTGGGAAAGAATATTGCTATCCAGCACAATTGTCTGGGGGACAAAAACAACGCGTTGGCATTGCACGCGCTCTTGCTGCTAATCCTAAAATATTGTTATCAGATGAAGCCACCTCTGCTCTTGACCCTGAAACAACACAATCTATTCTAGAGCTCCTTGCTGATATTAATAAACACCTCAATCTCACGATTGTGCTCATCACCCATGAAATGGAAGTTGTGCGCACCATAGCGCATCGCGTTGTTGTTCTTAATCAGGGGAATATTGTAGAAGAAGGACGTGTGAAAGACATCTTTACATCACCGCAAGACGATACAACCATAGCTATGCTCAAGCTTGTAACCCCGCAACTTCCTGAAAAATTTGCGAAAAATCTCAAACCAATCGGACGAGAAGCTGTCATTGAAATTAATATTGCCGGTGAAATTGCCCAGCAGCCTTTTCTTCATCTTCTAGAAAATGAGAGTGGTTTAAAAGCACGTATTTTGCATGGTGGCATTGATACAGTTCAAGATGAAACCATCGGGCGACTCTTCTTGGCTCTTCCTGGAGAAGATAAAGAAGCTTTAGAAAAAGCTGTTCAATGGTTAACGAAAAAAGGACGATATTGTGAGGTCTTAGGCTATGTTTAATGTTCTGTCTCATGAACTTCCCCAAGCTGTTATTGATACAATATTGATGACACTTAGTGCTTCTGTTATGGCATTTATTATAGGGCTTCCCCTTGGTCTTCTTCTTCACACAACAGCACGCGGAGGGATTTTTTCCTCATCTCTCATCAATCGCCCTTTAAGCATGATCATTGACAGTATTCGTGCCATTCCCTTTATCATTCTTGCATTTTATCTTCTTCCCGTTACGCGTATCGTTGTAGGAAGAGGGATAGGAATGCCTGCTGTAATTTTTATACTGACCATTTCAGCTATCCCTTTTTATGCTCGCATGGCGGAACTCTCTTTTAAAACCGTTGAAAACGGTCTCATTGAAGCGATCCGCTCGATGGGTGCAAGTCGTCTTCAAATTATCAGACATGTTCTTATTCCTGAAGCTCTCCCTAGCCTGATTACAGGTTTTACAGTCATGGTCATTTCTCTTATAGGAGCCACCTCACTTGCTGGATATCTTGGTGGAGGCGGTTTAGGGGATATGGCAATCCGCTATGGCTACCAACGCTACAATACCTTCATCATGACCATCGTCATCATCCTTTTGATCGTGCTTAATATTACAACCCAATGGACTTCTGATAAAATCGTACAAAAACTTGATAAAACAAAACATTAAAAGACTTAGAATTTCACATGCCAATACCATCATCCTCTTTGCCACTTTCCAAGTGCACCAACCCTTGCCTATCGAAAACACTCATAAGAGATTAGAAACTTTTTTCTTAAACAGTTTTTATCTCTCCCCATCCGTTTGTAACATGAAAGAAAATAGTTTTAATGGCTTTAATATAAAAGGGGATAAAATAAGAGATCTCACAGTATGTGAAACTCTCTTTAAATTAAGACATTGGTCACGACCTTTCCCAACCTTAGATAACACATTGAATTTATAATGATAATATGGCGTTATTCATATTGAATGAGAACTCTGAATACCGTAAGATCCTCTCATTCCCAATTTGTTCCATATAGAATCAACCAAAACCTCTCGCTTACACGTTAAAAGCGGGAAGAGCCGTGTGAGTAAAACTATACAAGAAAGAAAGGCATGCCTCTTATGAATTATCTCAAGCGCCAAGACCTGTCTTAACATTGGCGGCTAGCATATAATATGATGGTGCCGGTTTTCTTCTTCACAAGCATAAAGATAGGGGTGCTCAATGGCTTTATCGTTATACTATTCACAGGCGCCATTGCGAAATGGGTGTGACGAGCGTTGAGAGATGTTGCTTTAAAATAAACCCGTGAATTGGCAACGCAAGTATATTCCATTTGAAGCGTTCTGTTTTACGTGATGGGTATGATCCCATTAAAGAACGCTATAAACAAAAGCGTGAAGCAATGCACTATCTTCATTAGGAAACTCCTCTTCAAAACGATCTAGTAAAGATAGCAACCCGCTCTGGCTATCAACGCTATGATAGCTCCACCATATCTATCATCCTATAGATTATTCTCAATATCATCATTGAAGAAACTTCTAATAGAATTGTATAAAAATTTTATAAAATAAAGCACTCAAATAATCTAGATATTGGAAGGTTTTTCTTCCACAACAGCAACAATAAGCCATTGAGCTGTAAGAGCTGGTTTTTTTAACTTTTCAATTTCCACCGTAACCCCATAATGGAAAACCACTCGACCAGAAGGACGAATTTCTGCGTCGTCTAACACAAAACGCGCACGTATCCGTACCCCTGTTTTCACAGGACTCATGAAGCGTACTTTATCGAAACCATAATTAATCTCCATTGTGCTCCCTTCTAACTCTGGAAGAGCTTCATAAGCGAGCCTAGACAAAAGCGATAATGTTAAAAAACCATGAGCAATCGTGCCGCCAAAAGGTGTCTTTTTAGCCTTTTCCTCATCAACGTGTATCCATTGATGATCATCTGTAGCACATGCAAACTGATTAATCATATCCTGTGTAACAAGACGCCACTCCGATAATCCCACTTCTTTCCCAATAAAACTGGTGACATCTTGTACTGTTATTTTTTGCTGCATAACGCTATTCCTATTTTATTTGATAAAAGAAACCACCCCTCTTGCTTTTATAAAATCCATTGATTAGAGCATCAAGAATAAAAGATTAATTGTCTTAAAAACAAATGCACCTTATGAATGAGAAAAGTTCTTTAACAGAATAGTTTTCAAATAGGAAAAAAGAATGGCAAGCAATGTGAACCTAACAGGTTTAGCGCATGATTTGAAACAACGTGCAGAAAACCATCCCCCCATCCGTATTGGACTGATTGGTTGTGGTGAAATGGGCACAGATTTATTATCAAGTATTGCGCATATGGATGGTATAACAGTCGCTGCTGTAGCCACGAGGACACCGTCACGTATTTTTGATGCCGCTACACTAGCCTATGGCGAAGATGGACATGTCTGTGAAGTTGAAAATACTTATGCTCTCACCCAAAGCATTGAAAAGGGTTTGATTGCAGCAACAGATGATATTAACCTTGTTTTGCGCCATGAACAAATTGATATTATCGTTGATGCAACAGGCTATCCCGAAGCAGGAGCAGAGATTGGTATCAAAGCGCTTGAGAATAACAAACATCTTGTCATGATGAATGTTGAAGCAGATGTTACAATTGGCGCTTATCTCAAACATGAAGCAGAAAAACGAGGGCTCATTTATACACTTGGTGCCGGCGATGAACCTACTTCTTGTATGGAACTCATAGAATTTGTTTCAGCCCTTGGACATAAGATTGTTGCAGCGGGTAAAGGAAAAAATAATCCTCTGCGCTTTGATGCTACACCTGACGCTTACGAAGAAGAAGCATTCCGGCGTAATATGAATGTGCGCATGTTGGTTGAATTTATTGATGGTTCCAAAACGATGGTTGAAATGGCAGCCATTGCCAATGCCACCGGACTTCTCCCCGATTGCCCAGGAATGCATGGACCACGAGCAGCGCTACAAGATTTAAACAAAGTGCTTATTCCAAAACAAGATGGAGGCATTTTACAACAATATGGTGTTGTAGATTATTCAATAGGTCAAGGTGTTTCACCTGGTGTCTTTGTCATTGCCGAAATAGCACACCCACGTTTACGCGAACGTATGGAAGATTTAAAAATTGGCCAGGGACCTTACTTCACCTTTCATCGCCCCTATCATTTAACAGCAATGGAAGTTCCCCTCACCTGCGCACGTATTATGCTTTATGGCAAAACAGATATGGTCCCTCTTAGCCATCCCGTAGTAGAAGTCTGTGCTGTTGCTAAAAAAGATTTACATCCAGGTGATCAGCTAGACTTTATCGGTCTTTATACTTATCGTGCTTGGATAATGAACATCCCAGAAGCACGCGCTCACCAAGCCATTCCTTGTGGCCTTTTAGAAAAAGCAACAGTAACCGCTGAAATTAAAAAAAATGAACTCATTACAGTGCATAATACTGCTATTCGTGAAGATCAATGGATTGCACGTCTTCGTGCTAAACAAGACCTTTTACTTCATTGCCCTTCTTCCGCTAAGCTATAAATACTCCTGAATTACCTTACTTAACAGTATCCTTCCCTTAGGCAACAGAATAACCCAGAATACACTTCTATCGCAAATACAGGTTTATGTTTTAATAAAAGCATTTTCCAACGATGCACATCACCACTGCCCTCTCACAATATGTCCCGTAAATGCGACAGTATAAACCACTCCATGAGATGGCATAAGATTCATTGTGTATCACTATCTTTACTCTATGAAGATACAAACCAGCACCATCATTTATTTGCCAATACTACAACAGTCCTTGAACCTCAGAGATAATTCATGAGAAGAATTTTTACTCTTTTTTTTAATAATTTTATCCATACACGAACGCAACTTGTTATACGTAAAAAATACTTTTGATGGATTTAACATAAACAAATTTAAAATGATAAATAATAATTTCTCATTTTTCTTATTGCATGAAAGCCATGGATATAGAGATATTTTTTATTTTATCCCCTTATGAAAGATAAAAAAATTTAAAAAGGATAAAATATACCTTTGATGAATAATCTTCATATGAGAAAAGGTAGACAATATTAAAAGACTGATAAAGATAGTAAGTATAATAGCCTTATTACTAGAAAATAATCATAAACTGTAAAAAAAATCAGGTTACGCTAATTTGTAAAAAAAAACATAAATGTATGATCTTGAACTTTAATAATGTTAATAAAAGCTACATTTAGTATTAAGAGTAGTAATTTTATTATCTAGTATAGTATAAATAATAAAATATTTATTTTTTAAAAATAATAAAGTGAACAAAAAAATCCTCGACTCTGTCGATGAGTTTTCTACTAAAGTGTACTGAATATTCCAAAAAGAGATACAACAGCACCTAATACATCCCCAATACATAAAGAAGCAAGAAGTGATAAAATACCTATCCCCCCCCAAAAGGCTGAACCTGAAAAGGCAGCAGCTTTTTCAGTTTTCCCTAAAGCAATAACATCTTGTTCCTCAACGCCTTGAATAACAACTCTATCCACAGCTTTAATAGCTACATTTTTTTCTAGTGTAGGAATAGTAATTGCCATTCTCTCTTGAACTTTATTTTTTACAAAACTTGCATTTCCCTCTATAGTTTGTACAAAAAAAATAATAAATAGTGTAAAAGTAAATGAACATACACGATTTTTAAATATTTTAAACATAGCTTTCTTTGCTCCTCTTTTTCTTCAATGAAAAAATGAAAGAATATTCACATATATAAAAACCAAAAGTTATATTTAATCATTTATATAATTGCACATAATAAAATATTATATGTAATTTTGTTATTATAATATAACACATTGTGTATTACATGTAAAGATAAAAAACAATAAATGATAAAAATAATTTATTCCTTTTACGCCATAATAACTCAAGATACCAACAGTAATATTTTGTCATTTTTATTGCTATAATTAAAAATAATAATAATTTATTAAATTTCTTATTATAAGAAATATTACTAAACAAATTCATTTAAAAAATTATATAATATATCTTTTATAAATAATTTAAAATGTAATTAATTTTAAAGAAATATAAAATTTAAAACTGCCAATATAATGATATATGATTGTCTATTATTTCAATAAATATAAAAATGAAATAGCACTTAATGGATTTTTATTATATCACTCATCAGTAATATTGAAAAATAAAATTGGTATCAAATAAAAACTTGATCTAAAACAAATCTATCCTAATAAAACAAATTTAAATAGTGTACTATTTTTCTATAAAACAGGTATAAAGTGTAAAAAAACAATTAAGATCTCTATCTTCAAATGGAAGAGACGTTAATAAAATGATTCTCAACTTTTACTGATATATAAAGAAAAAATACTGCATAGCATCTTCAAAAAGGTAATTCAGCCCCTTTATCTCATACAGCATAACGAACTCAAAATATTGACTTTAAAATCTAATAAAAAAAACGCATAAAATAAGTAAATCTATCAGATTTACAAAACCATTATAAGCAATACTAGAGCTCCAACAAACTACCTAAAATTAAATAAAAAGAGAGTCATGAAAAATGAAATGATCCCCACAATACTGAAAAAACTTTCTTTCTTAATTTTCATAAAAGTTATTCCATATTTTTCGTCAATATTGTAGAGCGCAGCCTTATTTATATTTTAATTAATTATATTTACTCTATATTAGTAACAAATAATTCTCTTTGAAAGAAATTTTTGGCAATATTCACATAACTGTCTGCAATTTATGAAAAACGAATAATAATAAATAATTGATCAAATGCTTGAAAGAAAAGGAATAGAGAAACTTACTAAAAAATTGCATTTTTAAAATACCAACTTAAGTAGCGCATTGAAAAAATAACGCCATGAAAACTGATATTGAATGATAAATTCATCAACCGATCACTTTAATCGCAAAATATTAATCTATAATAATAATTTATTGTTTTGCATGTTGAATGAGAAAGCTGACGATTATAAAACTCTCTTAATTTTAACTCTGTTTATATTGAATCAATCAAAATTCTTCACTTGCAAATCACAAACGAGATCGGTGTGTGTGTAAACACACTTGAAGAAAGGAAAATATCACTTATGAGGTATTTTAACTAACAAGCGCTGTTAACACAGTATTGAAAACTAGCAAAGTGAATGATGGTGCCCATTTTTACTTTAAAAGTGTAAATATGGTGGAAAACAATGGATTTTATATTATAAAACTTTACCGTTATACTATTCACGGGCGCCGTTGCAAAATAGGCTTGGATACCTTGAAAAATGTTTCTTTAAAACAAAAGCGTCAATGTGCAACACAATGGCGTTCTGTTTATTATGTATCCAACGGTGTTTCTTGTATCCAACGGTGTTTCTTACTGAATCATCTTATAAACTGCTCTATGAGATTACAAATTCATCTTAGTGAATTCTTCCCTTTATATTTATTTTTTCTCATGAACACTAAAATCTGTTAAGACACTATCCAAAATAAAATCAATCAACAAACATTTCTATTCTTTTGTAATATACAGATAATTGAATAGAGTTCCTGATTGCAACAAAAGTCTGTACTATTGCAATAGTAGAAATACTTTGATCATCCTCGCTCCATAATAAAAGAATAATATGTAATTTACAGAAAAAATTACATATTTAATAAATAATGAAAAATAATTTTTTCATTATTTATTGTGAAGTATTTAATATATATATATGAATATATAATTATTAAAAATGATAATATAAATCAGAAATACTTATAAAAGACAACTATCTTGAGAAAGATTGCCTAATATTACAGAAAAATTGCGGTGGCTTTGCTCAATAAAAACTTCTCTATTTTTAACAAAGCTCTCATTTTTATGCATCCATATGTGATGTAAAAAGACGCCTATTTGCGTTTCTCTTATAGATAGATTAAATAGTGACAGCACCTTTGATCACTTTGTCTCTTTTGACTTCTCTTTTGGGCATTAATTTATGGTATCTAACCCACCTTTTCTCGCTCTTTTACCTTTGGGTGCACATGAATATCACGGAGAGCACCTTCCTTTCGAAACCGACTGGATTATTGCTGAAGCTTTTGCAAAAGCCCTCACTTTACAAACAAAAGAGCAGTTTCATATCGCACTTTTACCGGTTGAAAAGATTGGCTATTCTATAGAACATATGGATGTTACAGGCACGCAAACCCTTACCTTTTCTGATGCGATTAAGCGATGGATAAAGATTGGTGAAAACTGTTATCACAAAGGGATCAACCGTCTTCTTCTTCTCAATGCTCACGGAGGAAATTCACCTTTAATGAGCATCGTTATCACCGAATTACGAAGGCGCCTTTCGATGCTCGCTGTAGCAACAAGCTGGAGCCGTTTTGGTTTACCACAAGGTCTCATGGAGCCATCTCAACAACATCTTGATATCCATGGAGGCTTTATCGAAACCTCTCTCATGCTCTATTTAGCACCAGAAAAAGTCCATATGGAAAAGGCAGAAAATTTTCATAATAAACAAGCGGATATGATTGCCAATTATCGGTATTTACGTGCTTATGGTCCTCATGCCTTTGGTTGGACAATGAAAGATCTAAATACGCAAGGTGCGGCAGGAAATGCAAGCAAAGCAACACCACAAGCCGGTGAAGCAATCTTTTCTCATGTTCTGTCTCAGCTTCGTGATTTACTTGATGATATCAATCGATTTAACATAAACACATGGCAATAAAGAACAATAAAAGGTCTCTCCATGGAAATGATACACCCCAAAAAACTTCCCGTTACGGTTCTCACAGGCTATCTTGGTGCTGGAAAAACCACCCTTCTCAACCGCATTCTCAGTGAAAATCATGGCAAACGTTATGCCGTCATTGTCAATGAATTTGGTGAAATTGGTATTGATAATGACCTGATTATTGAATCAGACGAAGAAATTTATGAAATGAATAATGGCTGTGTTTGCTGCACCGTACGTGGTGATCTCATTCGCATTTTAGAAAGCCTGATGCAACGTTCTCATCGATTTGATGCGATCATTATAGAAACGACAGGGCTTGCTGATCCCGTTCCCGTAGCACAGACCTTTTTCATGGATGATACTATCCATGAAAAAACAGCTCTCGACAGTGTCATAGCAGTCGTTGATGCAAAGCATTTTCCCTCTCAATTAAAAACAAGTCGTGAAGCTGAAGACCAAATTGCCTTCGCGGATATTATTCTTTTAAATAAGATTGATCTTGTCACCCAACAAGAACGCAGCCATGCTGAATCCCTTATTCTGGCCATTAATCCTCGCGCTATACTCTATACAACACAGCGCACCAATATCCCTCTTGAGACACTCCTTAATCGTGGTTTTTTTGATCTCCAACAGACTCTCGATCATGAACCTCATTTTCTCGATCACGAACATACACACCAACATGCCAACCATGTGTGCGGTCCCGATTGTCATCATGACCATCATCACGCATCCACCATTCATGATATTACCATCACTTCTGTAAGTTTAAAAACAGATGCTCTGCAACCAGAAAAGTTTTTCCCTTGGATCCAGCAGGTTACACAGCAACAAGGACCTGATATCTTGCGTCTTAAAGGCATTATCGCCTTTCAAGGAGACGATGATCGTTACGTCATTCAAGGGATACATATGCTTCTTGAAGGACAACATCAACGCCCATGGCGTGAAGATGAAAAACGAGAAAGCCGCCTTGTCTTTATAGGACGCTCTCTTGATGCTGAAAAATTAAAAACTGGTTTTGAAAATTGCGCATAAGTGAGTGATAATGCCAAACATTACCCATTATGATCTCAAAAGTTACTGCCTTTCCTGCGGTTTTATAGGCAATAAACCAGCCTTTGTTTCCGTAGAAGGTTTCATTGTTTTTTTTAATCCAACCCCACAAATCGTTGAAGTTCACCAAGGAATAATTTCAAGCCATTTTTCCCATGACAATACCGCGATCATCACCGGTGGAGAAGATGGAAAAGTCTGTCAAACAACCGCAGCAGATCACACGGAAGTGTTAAGCCAAAAAGAACGCAAATGGATAAACAACGTTGCTTTTGGTCCACAAAAAGCTTTTGCTTTTTCCTCCTCACGCCTCGCATTTGCGCATATTGGAAAAGAACGACAAGAGCTCACACATGAACGCAGTGTAGAAGGCCTTGCTTTTGCCCCCAAAGGTTTGCGACTTGCCGTTGCCCATTACAATGGTGTGACTCTTCATTGGTTATCAACGCAAATATCTCCCACCACATTAGTATGGAAAGGAGCTCATTGTGGTGTCACCTTTTCACCAGACAACCGCTATGTCATTTCCACCATGCAAGAAAACGCCTTACACGGCTGGCGTCTCACTGATAATCAGCACCTCCGCATGAGTGGCTATCCAAGCAAAGTCAAAAGCTGGTCTTGGAGCGCAAAAGGAAAATGGCTAGCAACATCAGGTGCCTCTGCCGCAATTGTTTGGCCCTTTCATACAAAAGATGGCCCCATGGGAAAAACACCTCTAGAACTAGGCACACGAGCAAATGCGCTTGTTAGCACCGTTTCATGCCACCCAAACAAAGAAATTGTAGCAATAGGCTTCAATGATGGAATGATTTTAGCGGCACAATTCCATGATGGAAAAGAAGTCCTTCTAAAAGGTTATGGGAAAAGTGCTATCTCAGCACTTAACTGGGATCAAGCAGGGCAAAACCTCTCCTTCGGTAGCGAAAATGGTGAATGTGGTATAATCAATATCACTGATTAAATTACACCAACAAACGCAATCATCGCCGATAAAAAATGCCCACACAATACTCCAGAAATCTTATCCCCTTGCATCTCCAGAGCTCTCAGAAATCCTATCTCCCTAATCTCCCCCCAAAAATCTCCTAAAATCTTCGTAATCATTAAATCTTCCCTCTTCCTTTTCTCCCCCCCTTTAGACAAGAAAATACCTTAAACATGTTTTTTGACCTTTTAACATTGCTACCCCCATACAAGAATAAAAACATCACCCTCAATACCGCCCCCCATCTCCCTATAAACATCTATATAGGCTACATACTTCCACAAAAGCATTTTTCTTAAAAATTTGGCAAAAAATAGCTGATATCATCATTAAAACAACGATTTATTCCTACGATCAGAAGAAGGGAATTCAACACTATTTTCCTAAATAAAAAATTTTTTGATTTCCCCCTCTAAAGAGCAAAGTTTCCTACGAGCAGCCTTCCACACTTTAGTTTCTTGCCTAGAAAATTCTATCTAATAATCATTTCATGGAGCTTCTATTACCGCCCTCTGTTCCGGTATCACCTTCTTCTACAGATTCTGTTGTTCTTCCTTCTGTCCCTGTTGAACCAAAGCCTTCTCAGTCCTCTGATCCTTTAGATCCTTCATCTAATCTCTCTATACCGCTTGATGTTCAGTCTAATCTCCAAATTAGAGCTGTTGTTCCACAGGTTCCAACTTATCTTCTTTTGCCAAATGCCTTATTTCATGCTGGTTTAGTGGATATGATCACGCAAAATAAGACGTTGGAGACAATGCGGAATGCTTTTCATTCCTTTGGGAAAGATAATAAAAAGACAGCCTTTTTTCTGCGTGCTTATGGGGGGAGTCATCATTATGCTTCCAATTTATCTGCTTTTGAATATGGTTATGGTGCTGAGCTCGATTATAATGCATTTCAAGCAGGTGTTTTGTTAAACGAGATTGAGAGTTTATATGGTCGTACATTCTTTGGAGTTTGGGGAAACTATGGAAATCTTTCTCTACACCCTCAGGATGTTGAACAAAGCAAAAAAAGCGCATTTAATAAATGGTCTGTTGCTGCCTATGGAAGTTTGCAGCATGATAGGGGTTTTTATATAGATGGGGTGGTATCGTATGGTCTTTTTAAGGGTGATGTTTTGACCCTTTCACGGGGCAAGGTTGTGGCGTTAAAGGGTAAACAGTTTAGCGGTTCTTTAACGAGCGGTAGAACGTTTGCAACAGGGGATAAAGGTGTTGTTTTTGCTCCGCAGATTCAGGTTGTTTATCAGCATCTTCAGTTTAATAAGACGCGTGATATTGATTTAGGAAAATTTCATGCAATAATTCAGAATGCTCATTCATCATTTTACATATTGAATAAAAACTAAATATTATAAATTTCTTTCATTTTAAACCTGTTTATATTTAATCAATTAACCCCTTGTCCATCACAAACGAAGCTGGCATGCAAAGAAGGACTTTTGAAAAAAGGTAAATTACTCCTTATGAACATTCTCGAGTGCTAAAATCTGCGCAAATATTGAATGCTGAAAAAAGAATGGTGATATCCGCGCATGACCGCAATAAAAATAATATCCTGTATCTTATCGAAATTTCTCTGCCACCTATCATTTACAAAACAACAACCGTAACAACACGATAAAGTATACTTTACTTTTATTATAATTTGACCTCAAACTCCCTCTTTTTGTTATAAAAATAAGTATTTATCCAAAATTCTTAAGTAAACATCCTAAAAAAGAAACAAATAATATGCGTATTAAATGATATAAACGTGAATAAAGTTCTAAAACAAAATTCAAAACAATGCATAAAACTCATAAAGACGAAACTTATGATCTATAAAAATTAATAAAGAAATGGACAAAAACAACCACCTATATCGTCTCTTTTGAAAGCTTATGCCACAAGCATTTAGCGTTTAATCTTCTCACATTCACAATGAAATCTGTCCTCATATCTTAACATCAAAAATTTTAGAAAAATTTCTCATCGCATAAAAGAAAGCATCTATTGTAATCTTTTATATCAAAAAAATAACCATATTGATGAAGCAAAATAAATTTTAATACATTAAAAAGTAGAAAATCTTCTGCCTTTTAACTAAAAACACATATTGCAGCTCTTCAAAAAAGGTGGCGCAATCCAGCAGAGAAACTCGTTCCAGAAAAACCAATTTTCTTAAATCTATGCTGATAAGTGACA
>NZ_JBHIRL010000015.1:0-38171 GCF_042197145.1 Bartonella sp. AA56HLJMS
TTTTGATACGTCATGGTGGTGGACGATCAACTTGGTATAGTGCACCTTAATTTTATTGCCTTCTTAACCACCTTCCCATTGTTGAGAACGGGGAGGGGAGATGTGTCTTAAGCTAAGCAGCTTTCACGACAGATCTTTCTAAGACTTGTTTTGCTTCTTTGATTAAAGCTTTATAATGTTTGCTTTCTTCTACCAATGTAAAGGCTTTGACAAGATGCATATGGAGAGGTCCATAAATGTAAACAGCCTTTTTAGTTGGAGACATTTTATCCCAATCTTTTGGGAAAGCAAAACGTATATCATCACAATAATCAACAGATTGGCTTTTTAGTTTCTTTTCACACTCAATAAAGTAACGACGAGCCTGTCGTCCTTTCTCATTGCGTTCAACCATGGAAAGCTCTTTCGCCATGTCTAAAGTGAGATGGTATTCTTTACTTATAACATTTTTACGTTTCTCATTTTTGAGAAACGTAAAACCATAATCTTGATTTTCCAAAAATCCATATTCTTTAATACGGCGTACAATCCAATCTGCAAATTTAGAGTTGACTTCTAAGAACATATATAATTCACGTGCGTTAACAGTTTGAACAGTTTCTTGTCCAATCATTTGTTCTTTAATTTCTATGAGAGTGTTCATGATGAACTCCTATTGGTTAGAGGTTTCTTATTGACATTCCAGAAGAATGCCGGGCGCTAAGAAACACGGCCAATAGTCCGTCGTTACGCTTTCCCCATAAAGAGTATTGTATAGCGTAACCACACCCGACAAGATCTTTATACGCTACAGCATATAATGAGTCAAAATCTTTAATGCTCAGAAGATAGATTGTTTCGGCAATCCATCCGCTATTGGTTTAAGGTGTTTCTTAGGCACCTAATTCGAAAATATATATTAACGCAACAATGTCAAGAATAAAAATAATTTTTATCTAAAAATAATCGCGTACTGTACAGTGTACATATTGAAATTGTTATTTATCAATGTGTTATGTGTACAATGTACAGTCAATTTGAAAATTCTGTCGCTAGCGATAGTTCGCGCTCGTCCGCCCCGCAACGAAGCCAACCCGCTGGGAAGTACCTTTTGCATTGATTTTATTGTATTTTTTCTGGAATAGGAGAGGCATAATTGGCAATCTTCTTTAAATTAATATCCTCCCCACTCTGAAAGCAGGGAAGATGAGATCATATTTTAAAACTAAGCAGCTTTCGTAACAGATGTTGCTAAAACCCGCTTAGCTTCTTTAATGAGGGCTTTATATTTTCTATTCTCTTCATCTACTCTGAAGGCATCAAGAAGACGCATATGAATAGGACCTAAAAGATATAAAACTTTTTCGCCAGCGTTCATACCTTCCCAATAACTTGGCAAATCAAAGCGCGTATCATTATTATAATCAACAGCTTGGTTTTTTAGTTTCTTTTCACACTCAATAAAGTAACGGCGTGCTTGACGTCCTTTCTCATTACGTTCCACCATTGAGAGCTCTTTCGCCATGTCTAAAGTGATGTGATATTCTGTACTTGGACGACCGCCTTTAGGTTTTACTCTTTTTTGAGTAAAACTCACAAAGTCCTGATTTTCTTGGGAGGCATTGGGTTTCGCTAAAATTTTAGCGAAACTTATAAAGTCCTTATTTTCTAGGAAGCCGTATTCTTTAATACGGTTTTTTATCCAATCTCTAAAATTAGAATTGACTTCCAAAAATGTATATAATTCGCGTGCGTTGACGGCTTGAACTGTTTCTTGATCAATCGTTTGTTCTGTAATTTTAATAAGAGTGTTCATAATGAACTCCTATGCAGTTAAAGGTTTTCTATTGACACTCCACAAAGAATGCCGGGTGCTAGAAAACACGGTGCATAGTCCGTCGTCACGCTTTTCCCATAAAGGGTATTGTATAGCATAACTACACCCGACAGATCTATTATACGCATGTAGCATATAATGAGTCAAAGCCTTTAGTATGCGGAAAATAAACTGTTTCGGCAATCTATCCGCTATGCATCTAAGGTGTTTTCTAGGCACCTAATTTAACGATATACGTTTTCCGTGAATCTTGTCAAGAAAGAAAATCTCAGTGTATAGCAAACATAGCTTGAGAACATGATCTAGCCTTTTTTATTAGCAGCGTATTCTTGACGAGAAAGTTGTCTCTGTATGTTTTTGGTTAATCTTTCATTGGCATATTGTGCAATAGCACTTGCAATCTCTGGCTTGGACATCACTTTAGCAATTGAAGGTCCTTCTTGTTTTGCAATGGGGAATTGATCTCCATCCACTCTTTGAAATACATTACCATTCAGCTTTTTTAATTCAACACGCTTTGGAAAACTGCCTCCCTTGATAAAACCATGGGGTAAGATTTCTTTCTTTCCAAACAGTGTGTAAGTTACGCCGCGTTTTGTTTCGTTTACTTTAAAAAATTTAAGAGGTATTGGTGTTCCAGAACCAATGATATCTGTCTCAAGAAACCTTGCTGTCGCCTTTTCTTTAATATAAACACCTCTTCTTATACGCTTTATTTGGGCTGATGAGATGTCTGCAACTTGCTTTTCAGTAAAGCGTTCAACTTGTTTTGCTGCAGTGTTTAGAGCATTACGCAGAGCCCAATTAAGGCGTGGTGCTTGAAGACTGGTGAAGGTATCCTTCACCTGTTGAAGATACCATTTTTGGTGGATGATTAATTTCAACTTCTAAGCCTTTTTTGGGGTAGGTGACTTGGAAGCTTTAGATGCTTTTGGCTGTTCGAGTGGAATTTCCTCTGTCACTGGTTCAGACGATGTTTGTACGGCTTCTTGTTCTATCTGTTTAATTTGTTCAACTTCCTTGTCAGGCTTTATTTTTGTTTTAACATCAACAAAAGGTTTAGCGGCATTTGCACGCTTGAGACGTGCGTAGACTTGATTGGAAATCTCAACAAATGGATTATTGGGAGTTGAAGTTTCAAAACGAACAGTGCTTTTATTATCGCCAACAACACACATTGGCTTGGTGATGATTGCTTTCATCTTCGCTCCTTTTGAGGCAATGAATTAATGACATCATTGGTTACTGAATGGCGTTTGATATGTGCAAAATAGATTAGTCTGTTTTATCAATAAAAACAGTACTTTAAGCCCTCTTGAAAGCTTAAGATTTTATCAAATTTTAGGGGATATTTTTGAATTTTAGACGCAATACAACCAGTGCCGTACTGCCACTAAATACGATTTTTCACGTATTGTCAATAGAAAAATCACGATATTGTGTATTTTTAATTTTTTTGATCAAAACTTAGTATTTTAAAAGCCAATCTTTAATTTTATACAAATAACAACATTTATGTTGTGTTTAAACATTTTAGATGTTATATTATATTTATGAACAGTCAAGAATTAAAAAGATATCTTGCGAAACATGGTTGCAGTTTTACCTCAGGGAAAGGTGGCCATTTGCTTGTAAAACGTGGTTCTAAAAAATCCGTTTTACCTATGCATGGTACGCGGAAAGAATTAGGAACGGGATTAGTTCAAAAGATTCTTAAAGATCTTGACCTAAGGTAAGTCTGAATATGGAGATGTAAATGAAATATGCACTTAAGTTTATCAAAGATGACAATGATACTCTTCTTGTCGTTTCCAAAGACTTTCAAGAATTTATTACCTATGGTAACGACGAAAAAGAGGCTTTGGAACACGCTAAAAATGCCCTTTTAACAGTTATTATGGGGCGTTTCCAAGATCGAGAAGTGGTCCCTTTTGGAGCTCGTGATGCTGCCTATCCTTTTGTTGAAGTATCTTCATTAGTTATTTTAAAAATTGCAATACACAACGCTATGGTTGAAAAGAATTTACGCAAAGCTGATCTCGTGCGTCTTTTAAAACTTCACCCAATACAAATTGACCGATTATTGGATTTAAACCACGCAACAAAATTAGATGCTTTAGAATCCACTCTCATTGCTCTTGGAAAAGAGATCACTATCAATGTTCAAAATGCTGCTTAAAATTTAGCGGTTTTGTATAAAATGTTTATGAAGTGCATTCAGAGCAACATACAGCGAACCGACAAGATGTGGCAGTGATTGATCTTCACTAACAAGATACTGTAGCGCGGCATAAAGGTTGTGCTGTCTATAAAGGCATTGTGCTTCTTTTAGCACCTCTTTCATTGCTTCATAGTAATGAGTAGTTTTTTCAATCCATTGTTTTTTTGCCTCTTCATTTAAAGATGGAGTAAAGTCATCATAAATTGCATTTGGTAAGGCTTTTGCACAGAGATAATTATTTCTCACTTCAAGATATTTTTGTGCAGCATCATATTGGTCTTGATTAATCACACCTTGCAGATAAAGCCGCCCGATATAGGTACCGGAAAGCGGATTTTTAGCCTCTTCTATGGTCAAGCCAAAGCGTTTGGCACGTATTTCTATTGCCAATTTGTCAATGGGATTATGAGGCATTTTTGTCCGTGAAATACGACCATTGGGTTCTCTGATACATCCATTAATACGAGGACGTCCACGTTTTGCATGTTTTTTTCTTTTAGCCATATTTTTTCAATCAGAATGGGACGCCATCATTAAGAGATGCACCATAATTATCAGCACCTGAGGCAATAGCATAATTTTGAGAAGTAATGGGTGAAGGGGTAGGGGATGCCGATTGATCTTTCTTTGCATCAAGCAAATACAATTCACCTTTGAATTGTGGTAAGACAATCTCTGTTGTGTAACGGTCATGCCCATTTTTATCTTGCCATTTGCGTGTCTGTAATTTTCCTTCTATGTAAACCTTTGAACCTTTGTTTAGATACTGAAGTGCAATTTTTGCCAAATGTGGATTAAAAATCACCACGGAATGCCATTCTGTTTTCTCTACTTTTTGATTGGTTTTTTTATCTGTATAGCTCTCAGAAGTCGCTATACTAAAATTGACTATTTCTGCTCCAGAATTCATTGTTTTGCTTTCGGGATTGGCACCAAGGCGCCAGATTAACGTCACTTTATTTAGCATATTTGTAGCCCCATTAGATTAGCAATTTATACATGAAAAATCTTAGCATAATTTGCATATTTATACAATTATTTCAGTTTATTAATAACAGTTTTTTAAGTATTACATTATAATATTGTTTGACAAATTATTTATCAAAAAACCATGTCACACAAATGGCATGGCTTTCTTATTTCTGCTTTTAACTTTTCAATAAATATCCTTTCATTAAGAGTCTGTATCAAACTTTTTTGTTCGATTTATTGTTGACTATCGAACCTTTTTGTGCGATATTCATTTTATGAAAAAAGGGGGAGGCTAAATGAAACGAGAAGCACTGCTTAGAGAATTACGTAAAGAAGCCAGAAAAAGAGGCATTCATTACAGTGAAGCTCCTGATGCAGGCAAAGGGTCACATTATTTGGTAACTTTTGGAGACAAGACAACCGTTATAAAATCGGGTGAATTAACGCCACTTTACGTGAAGATAATAAAAAAACAATTGGGAATATGAAACTCGTATTTCATACGTTTTTAATTTTTCGTTTCAAAAACATTTTGATCATAGTGAGGAGACCTAAACATGGAATATACGTATCAAGCAAAATTTGAAACTGATCCGGATGGTGGTTTTATTGTGACTTTTCCAGATGTACCTGAAGCAATAACAGCTGGAGAAAATAGAGTAGAGGCATTAGAGAATGCTGTTGAAGCTTTAGGGTTGGCATTACGGAGCTATTCTATGCGCGGTCTGCCTTTGCCTACACCACGGCAGTACAAAGACCTTGTAGAAGTTACGGTAGATGCGTGGAATGCTCTTAAGCTCGCAGTGGTAGAAGCCTTTAATGAAGCGAATATTACAAAAACAGAATTGGCACATCGTTTGGGTAAAAAAGAAACAGAAGCAAGACGCATTCTTGACCCCAATTATCCAACTAAGCTTCAAACTTTAGAGCAAGCACTGAGTGTTCTCGGCAAGCAAGTCGTTATTACAATAAAAAACGCGGCTTAACTATCTCCTCGCCTTTGAAGACGAGAAGATAAAATCATGTTTTTAAATCTAAGCAGCTTTTACAACAGATTTTTCTAAAACCTGTTTTGCTTCTTCAATGAGTGTTTTATACTGTTTGCTTTCTTCTACCAATGTAAAGGCTTTAACAAGATGCATGTGGAGAGGGCCATAAATGTAAACAGCCTTTTTAGTTGGAGACATTTTATCCCAATCTTTTGGAAAATCAAAGCGTGTATCACGGTCATTATCAACAGATTGGCTTTTTAACTTTTTTTCACACTCGATAAAGTAACGACGAGCTTGTCTGCCTTTCTCGTTGCGTTCAACCATGGAAAGCTCTTTTGCCATATCTAAAGTGAGATGGTATTCTATTACTGTAACAGCTCTAGATTTTGCGCTTCCCAATTTTGGGAACCGCAAATCTTGTGTTTTTATGAAGTCTTTACCTTCTTCAAATGTATATTGATTAATACGATCCGTAATCCAAGTAGCGAAACGTTTTCCTATTTCCATGAATGCGTGTAACTCACGAGCATTGACCGTTTGCACAATTTCTTGTTCAATAATTTTTTCTGATATTTTAATAAGAGTGTTCATAATATTGGTTCCTTTGTTTTAAAAGTTTAAGTATCCAGGGCTAAAACAACCGAACCAATTCAGTCCTTCACATCTTTAGGTTACCCTTGGACATACATGTGAAGACCCTGGACAAAATTTCTTATGATGGGCAACAGATCTTTCGGGATACTATTGAACCGATTGGTTACAGGTGTTTTAAGCCTGCTTCGTAACCTAATGGCTTTTAAAAATTTGTCAAGTTGTTCCTGATATGAGTTAGCATCTAATCATTGTTTTTTCAGAAGCTTCTGAAAATTTTTTGATCTCTCTGTTGATCTCGTCTATAAGAGGTTCGTAATTGAGAACGCTTTTCGGAATATTCCCACCGTAAACCCATGCTTTTACTTGCGCTTTGGTACTGAAATCCGCATTCTTAGGTGTTTTGTAATACTGACCACCATCAAACTTTTCACACTCTCTTGTGCCGTCTTCATATTCGTAGAGGTTGTAAAAATACTCCTCTGCTCCGTCTCCCCAAGGAACATAACCAACAGCTGTTGCAACAAACTCTTTTTGCATGGGTTGTTTACGCTTTTTTAAGAATAAATGTTTAAAAATGAACATGCTTTAATCCTAATTTTACCAATTGGTCTATTTGCCTCAAATTTGACCGTACAGAGCGTTTTGTATTACAGACGTGGTTTTCATCGTAAAATCTTTAAATCGCTTTGTACGGTACCTTTTTGTCGATTTAAATACATATCCAATCCCAAAATGATCAGCACTTTTCACTAGTTTGCTGTGGACCAAAGCGTTTCATTATCCCACCAATGCCATTTAAAGTTTCTTCAAGCTCTTGCTTGTGAACAAGCGTTAGTGGTCTAAAATGCTCTTTCGCTATTTTTTCTTTGAGTGTTTTCTCACATGTGTTTTCAATTGCTCTACGTACACTTTCGGCTTTTGAAAGAAGGGTATTTTCTAGTGTCTGGCAGTAAGCTAAAAGCTCTCCACAGGTTGGCATGAATGTTTTTGATATCCCAATTGCTTGACCAGTTACGATATCTTCGACGCCCTTTTTCAGAGCATATGACGAAATGCGGTCCAGCATCATGCCATAGGATAAAACGACGGCTTTAGAGTCTGTATTCGCAGGGACTCTCATGCTTGAGAGTAGGAAAGAAGCTTGCTCAATTTGCTTAACTGAAGCTTTCACAGAGAGCAACGCTTGTAGAAGATTGCAAGCATCTAAGGTTTGCTCTTCCTCCTGTTTCGTCAATGTATTCCCAGCTTTCAGCGTCAATGGATACCCCGGACTGATCATTTCCATAATCTTCTCCAGATGAGAGATGATCTCTGAGTTCGTTGAAGCCTTCTGCAAGCTGTTCTGTGAAAGTTTTCTGAGTGAATTTTCCATGATAACCACCTAACCGTTTTTCCTGTTCTAATCTTGCTTTTTTCTTTGCTAGCGTTCCGATAGGGCTTGTGACCCAATTGTACCAAGTCCTTTGCCAATCTCGTTTGTTTGCATTTTTACCTGGGTTTGCTATCCAGTAATTTGTGAACCGTTCGACTTCTAACAGCGCCTCATCATGGGTTAAGCCTTTATCGATTGCGTATTGCAAATTAGGTTTGAAATCATCTGGCAATCGACAACCGCGATTAGCTTTCGCTCGTTTTGCTTTCTTAGGAACGTTTTCTTGCTCGTGAATGGGAGGTTGGTTGTCTGATGAGGTTGTGATTTGCTCTGATGTGGTTTCAACAGCAGCAACCTCTGTTGGCTCGTCAACCAAATCGTTTGTTTCTAAACTTTCAGAACCAATTTCTTTTTTTGCTAATACGATAGTATTAGTTTTTTTATTATATATGTTATTGTTTATGTTAATGTGTTTCATCATGATGTCATCATGACCTCGTGATGACATCATCATGACATCATCATGGTCTTTTGATGAGTCATCTTTATGTTTTTTTCTCTTAGTATTCGCAGCTTTTATAGCTTTTTCTGAAAGTTTATTTAAATTCTCATTGCAATTTTTTAATTCTTCTTCAACATCGAGATTCCATAAACGACCATCTGCTAAACGAATAATATATCCTTCTTCTAGCAAAACATTCAAAGCTGTCTCAAATTTCTTTACTGAATAACCAGTGTAATGAGACAAAACTTTAATGTTACAAAAAAGAGGTTCACCAGTACGAAGCATGCGAAACCGCAATCTCATATAGATATTACCTTCTACAGGAGGTAAATAATCGACAACTACTGCCCACCTATCTGCAAAAAGCCTCGTCCACGGTAATTTACTGGACATTCTCTTTGTCCTCCCTGTGCTTATGCCATGCGATTTCTGATTGTTGATTGTTGTTCTTCAGCTCTTCTTCAACATCTGGACTCCAGATGTGGTTGTCGTCAAAAAGAAAGATGTGTCCAGTTTCAGCTAAGAGATCTAGCGCATCATCAAGCTCGTCAATTGAACAGCGAGCTAATGAGGACAAGGCTCGTAAATTGTTTGTAAGAGGCTTCCCAGTGTATAACATTTTTAATCGCAACCTCATGTAAATATTGCCTTCAGTAGGAGGTAAATCAGCGAGATCAAGAAGCCATTTTTCTACATTAATTTTTATCCATTGGTTTTTATTTGACATTAGTGGTTTCCCCTTCTTTCATTAAATATAAAATTGCTAAAGCATCTGCTTCGTTGTCGTCTTTAGGCGTATGCCCTTTTGCACATATTGCCCAGCCTGTCTTGGTCCCTAGATCAAGACATAAAATGGTTTGTGCGTTAGTGATCATAATCCCCCCTTAAGGCTCTACGTATTTATATGTTTGCTATGACAGAGCGTGTTGTGATTGCCTGTCTTGAAAAAATGTTTATGAAAAAGTATCCTCCCAACGATTCTAAAAAAGTGGGGAGGGGAAAGATGCAAGAATGGATAAAGATATTTCTTACAGGTTTTGTGTCATTTGCTGTGTCGCTTTCTGTAGCGCTTATTTTAAGAAATAAAGACCGTAAAGAAGCAGCCAAAATCCGGAAAGATGATTTAGAAAAAGCTGCAAAAAAACGAGAAGAAGATAGAGAATGGATAAGCAAGCAATTTGCAGAAAGCCAGGAACAGACGATAGCCCTTAAAGAGCAAGCGAAATCGATAAAAGATCTTGCCAAATGGTCAGAAGAAAATATTAGAATTTTGTTACCCCCTTCAAGGAGATACCTAGAGTGGGAAGCGTGCACCGATATAACAGGCCAAAAAAGTGGTCTCTTATACGCTGAGCTCATATTGAAGGTTAGAAATCTAACAAAAAAAGATATTTTAATAAAAAACATACAAATAACGGAACACTGCTCCTTTGAATTTCTTGAAGATGCTTGTCGATTTGATGAGGGGAGGTCTGATAAGTGGCGGTCTGATCTATCAAAAGAAAAAGGTCCTACCGTCATTAAGAGAACAACACCCAAACGCATTTCTTTAGATCCCAAAGAGGTCAAATCGAATGCTACATTATCGTTTACTTTAGATTTATTTCGTATAACTGCTAGTGAGTGCATTGTTCTTTACTTCCAATTAAGCATAAGCGAATCTGAATACAATGCTCACAACATTGTGAATTGTACTCTTGAATACACTTCACCCGAAAATCCAGATGAATTAATCACTGATTATTTCTGGGCGTTAGAAACACCTTACAAACAAATTTATTGCGATTAAACAGACCTATTATGAAGTTAATCCCAAAGATCCGCTTTTAATTAACGACCCTCATTTTTGGGATTAATGACACCAGAATTAAAAAACTTCTCCTGCAAAAACAAAATCCGTCAATCTGGGTTCTTCTTTTTTGTTGATTAAATAATTGATTTTATTATTTAATTCATCAATAACTCTCATCTGTAAATCCAATTTTAATCTTTGTTTATGCAGCGTTTTATTTTTTTGCTTAATTAAAGTGGATAGGTTTTCAAGTACTACTTGCTGTTGTTCAATTGACTTATCTCGCTCTGCAAGAGTTGCTTCATGCCATCTCATCCAACTATCAAATTGTGACTTATGCCATTCTTCTTGTTTTGCAAGAATTTTTGTATGAGTTCTATGTCGTTTTATAAGATCTTCTATGCTACAATCACGATCCGGTATTTGTATAAATTCTTTCACAAACTTATCTCCATTCTCAATTTTCGTATTACAACCTATTGATCTACAAAACTGGGTGTAAATCTTCTTCAATATTCCGTTTCTCATGATCTTTCTTCTTTAAGAATGTGAATGGTGCTGTTGATGTTCATTACTATCTGTAGGAGCGGAAATAAAAGCAGAACTAGAGCTAGAACTATCCTTCAACTTTTGCAGCTTGAGATAATTTATTACGGAGATAGATCCTCTTTTTTCCCACTTGCAAACAGCTGCTTGAGTTACACCAAGCATTTTCGCCATTTCTGATTGAGTCCAATTAAATTTGCCCCGTATTGACTTAGTCAAATTCTTAAAATCTTCTCGTTGATCCATTTACAAGCTCCAATTACAGCTCTGTCTTATTTTATTCATATAATTATAGTTATATAAAGTCAATGAAATTTATCTTTATCAACGATAAAAAAATAAGGTAAGCAGAAGTATGAGTAATAAATCTAATATCATAAGCACATTAAAAAAGATTTTGACCGAATTTAACTTAACGCAAGAAGATGTAGCCAAACGGCTAAACGTAACACAAGCTTCAGTGTCTAAGTGGTTAAAAGATTCTGATCCACGCGGCTCTAATCGAGATGCCATTTTAGAATTATATAAAGAACTAAAAGGGGACAATCACTTAATAACTTTTGTTCCTCTTATGGGGTATATTGGAGCAGGAACACAGATAGATCCAAGTTTTGAACAAATCCCTGAAGATGGTCTTGAACAAGTAGAAATTCCTTTTGCTTTACCTGATGATATGGTTGCTTTTGAAGTTAAAGGAGATTCTATGATACCAGCCTATAAAGATGGAGATATGGTTATCGTAAGACGGCGCCAAATTAAAACAATAGAATCCTTTTTTGGCAAAGAAGCCGTTATTTTAACACATGATAATAAAAGATATATAAAGCAGATTAGCAGGGGAATGAATGGTGAAATAGATCTGCTTTCTTGGAATGCCTTACCTATTAAGAATGTTAAAATTGTGTGGGTTGGAGAGATATTTGCTATTTTGCCAATAAGTTCTTACAGCAAGATGATTCGGACTTATCGCTAATTATCCTCCCCTCTTATTCAGCAAGATATTATAATATTTTTTATAAAAATATAACTTTTTATAATTTTTTGCTTGCTATTTTATAATTATAGTTATATAAGTAATTATATAAACCACGCACAAACAATCGCCAAGAGGCGTTAGGGAGGAAAAATTATGGAAAATCCAATTCTTATAAATTCTGATGAAATCTTATTAGTTGTCTATGATGATGATCAAAACATTGGTCGGTCGGGACCACTGGATGAAAGCCAAGTTCTAAAAATTATTGACGAGGCAGATGATGCAATCCAAATCTTTCGCATCAATCCTTCTGAGAATAATTGTGAAGACATTTCTGAAGAGATCGCAGAAGTATATGTAAAAGAAAATATCGAACATCTCCATGAGGATAGTGAGGTTCATGACTTTGTACGCGAAAGTGATGCTTACCAAGAACTTTTAGACGAGATCGCAGACGAAAAATATAATGATGAGATTTACGGTACTTACGAACAACAACACCGTTTGCGTCCTTGTGATGTGCTTTAAAATCTAAGGGCGTTTTAAAGACGCCCCTTTCAATCCCACCAATATGAGGTCTGTAATGGAAAAGCTTCTTGCTACTCAATACAATATTATTCAGCATCAAAAGGTTCAAACTATTAGCGCTCGTGATTTATATACCTTTTTAGAGGTAAAAACCGAGTTTAGAAAGTGGATAACAAACTGTATTAAAGAACTTAGCTTTAGAGAAGATGTCGACTTTGTACTTTCTACTAAAGAATTATCAAACTCCTCACGTGGAAATCCTTTTAAAGATTATGCTCTCACTTTAGACACAGCAAAACACATTGCCATTTGTGAACCTGGTCTCAAAGGTAAACAAGTGCGTGAATATTTTCTGAAATGCGAAAAAAAAGCAAATTCAAAAATCGATTATTCAAATCCTGAAACATTAGAAGATTTCTTAAGACATCTAAGACAGCAAATTAAGCAGAATGACAATGTTGTCACAGCGAACGGAGTGAAGCATGCGTAATTTTATTACAACATCTGAAAGCAATTTTCAAAACACAACAATTCCAACCATGTCTAGTCGTGAAATTGCAGAATTGTGTAGTAAACAACATAAACACGTTATGCGTGATATTAAGCAAATGCTTGAAGAGTTGCACTCTAAAAGTACTGAGCCCAAATTTGGGCTGAGTGAATTTGTAGGTTTTTACAAAGATTCAACTGGTCGCACTCTCCCTTGTTACAACCTTCCTAAACGTGAATGCCTCATTTTAGTTTCGGGTTACAGCATGACATTACGCGCTAGGATTATAGACCGTTGGCAAGAATTGGAAAAGCAAGCAGTAACACCACAAATCGACTATTCAAGTCCAAAGGCTATGATTGGCTTTTTGAATTACCTACAAGGTCAAATAGATCAAAAAGACACCATCATTGAAGATTTAACACCAAAAGCCATGGCTCTTGAAAGCTTACAGCGCCATGATGGACTCTTTGGTCTTACAGAAGCCGCTAAAATACTTGAGATGCAACCAAAACAATTCATTCAATTCTTACAGAAAAAAGGTTGGGTTTACAGACGAGCAGCAGGTGGAAATTTGCTTCCTTATCAAGACAAAATCCAAAAGAAACTTATGGATTGTCCAACCATCACACTTCAAACCGCAAGTGGAATAGAAAAAGTCATTCCTTGCGCAAAAGTCACAGCAAAAGGAATTGGTGTGCTGTCTCAAGAGCTTAAAAGACAAAGCATGCATTAATTAAGGGATGTAACCATGCAAAAAAAATACGAATTTACTGATAAAATCGATATGATTTATTTGCGTCAATTTTCAAACTTTTTAATTGACAAAATAATATCAGTATATCTATTGTCGAATCAGGTGCTTGAAAAACACCTTAAATGCATAGCGGATGAATTGCCGAAACAGTTTATTTTCCGCACATTAAAGGCTTTGACTCGTTGTATGTTACACGCATATAATGACTTTGTCGGGTGTAGTTACGCTATACAATACTCTTTATGGGGAAAGCGTAACGACGGACTATGCACCGTGTTTTTCAGCACCCGGCATCCTTTATTGGATGTCAATGAAAAATATCTCACTGCATAGGAGTTCATTATGAACACTCTTATTAAAATTACAGAACAAACAATTGATCAGGAAACAGTTCAAACCGTTAATGCGCGTGAATTGCATGCATTTTTGGAAAGCAAACAAGATTTCTCTACTTGGATAAAAAAACGCATCATTGCTTATTCTTTTCTTGAAAGGCAAGATTTTATTCGCTTCCACAAAAAAATGGAAGCGAACAATGCTATAGCAGTAGAATATCATCTCACCTTAGATATGGCGAAAGAGCTTTCTATGGTTGAACGTAATAAGAAAGGACGACAGGCACGTCGTTACTTTATTGAATGTGAGAAAAAACTAAGAAACCAATCTGTTGATTATGATCGTGATACCCGTTTTGATTTGCCAAGCTATTGGGAGGGAATGAACGCTGGTGAAAAAGTTTTGTATCTTTTGGGTCCAATTCATATGCGTCTTATTGATGCCTTCAGAGTGGATGAAGAAAACAGAAAATATAAAGCCCTCATTAAAGAAGCAAAACAGGTCTTAGAAAAATCTGTTACGAAAGCCGCTTAGTTTTAAAAAAGATTTCATTTCCTCGTCTTTTCAGACGGGGAGGTGGTCAATATCACACAGTCTCTAGAAACAGGATTGTAACAACCAACTAACTTTTAAAACATGCGTGATTCACGCCACGGGTGAATTGCGCTCAAATAGGAGGAAATCAAGATGAGTGAACTAAGTACCACACAAACGGAATTAGTGGAAAAAACGAACGATTGTGAAATCAAACCTACAGCTATGGAGCTTATTTTAGAAAGAGCTTTAGAAAATGATGTCGATATGGATCGTCTCAAGCGTCTTCTTGAATTGCGAGAAAAGGAGATAGAACGACAAGAGCGTCAAAACTTTGTCCGTGATCTTTCTACTATACAAGTGGAATATAAAAATATCGAACAAAATGCCATTAATACACATACTAAAAGCCTCTATACAACGCTTGATAAATATATTGATGCTATTAAAGAACCTCTTGCAAAACATCACTTTGCCTTGTTCTCTCGTATCAAAGACCAGAGTTCAAATGACATAACTGTAGAAATGACTTTAAAGCATATATCGGGCAATGAAATATCAACACAAGGAACATTTCCCATTGATGCTACGGGAAGCAAAAATAACACACAAGCGGTTGGTTCTACTATAAGCTACGCACGTAGATATCTCTTAGGCATGCTTCTTAATGTTGCAAGAAAAGAAGACGATACAGATGGAATAACACTTCTTGCGGGTATCTCTTCTGAACAGATGAATGAAATCAAAGAATTAATTAAAAAAACACAATCTGAAGAAAGTAGGCTTCTCTCTTTCATAGGAGTAAAAAATCTAAAAGATATGTCTTTTAAACAAGCACAAACCGCTTTGTTTTCTTTGAAAAAAAAGCAACGAAAGCAAATGAATAAAGCACAACAAGAGCAATTAGATGCACCTATACAAGATATCGAATATGCGCCAACTCAACAAGAAACGGCGGTGTGAAATGGAACAAAGGACAGCAGAGTGGTTTCAAGCGCGCTTGGGTAAAGTCACTGCATCTAATGTCTACAGCGTACTCAGTAAGACAGCTAAAGGCTTGCCTACCAGCAAATATGAAGACTACAAAATCAAACTCATTACAGAGCGCCTAATAGAAGGAATAAGCCAATCTTATATAACACCAGCTATGCAATGGGGCATTGAACATGAAGAGAATGCCTTGAGAGAATATGAATTCATTTATGACGCAGAAGTCACAAGATGCGGGTTTATCCAACACCCAAAAATGAAAATGGCGGGTGCAAGTCCTGATGGGTTCATTGGAGAGGACGGCTTAGTTGAGGTCAAATGCCCACAATCAACCACGCATTTGCGCTTCTTTATATATGACGAAATCAAGCCTGAATATATCGCACAGATGCAATTCCAAATGGCGTGCACAGGACGCAAATGGTGTCATTTCATGAGCTATAATCCAAACTTTGTAGGTAGATCTACTGGTTTGAGAATGAAAATCAAACGCGTCAACCGTGATGAGAAATACATTGAAGAGATCAATAAAGCGGTCGAAATCTTTTTAGGGGAAATAGAACAAGAGATGCAAAAGATTTTGGCAAAAGCTGCTTAAACCTATGGGGGTGCTCTCTCCTCCCAGCACCCCCACCCATTTACTAAGGAAATTAAACGTGTGTAACACCAAACATATTATCATACAGCCTGCTAAAGATGAGGAATTTTGTTTTTTTACCATTGGCTATGAAGGTAAGTCCCTTGAGAATTATCTTAGTTGTCTCATAGAAAACAATATCAAAACTTTATGTGATGTTCGTAAAAATCCAATAAGTAGAAAACACGGATTTTCGAAAAGACAATTAGAGGAAGCTGTGAGCAATATTGATATTGAATATATGCATATGCCTGAACTTGGAATTGCTTCTGAAAAACGAAGAAATTTGAAAACACAAAAAGATTATGACCGCCTTTTTGAAGATTATCAAAATACAACTCTCAAGAATAATTCTTGTGCAATAAATAAATTATATAAAATGTTTTTAAACAAAAAGCGCGTTGCAATCACCTGTTTTGAAGCCAATGTATGCATGTGTCATAGAGGACAACTCGCATTAGCTCTTACTCAATTGCCTGATTGGAAATATGAAATTAAGCACATCTAAAAAATAAACTTGCAAATTTTTAAAAGTTGGAGTGCTTCACATGCCTTCCAGCACTCCCACCCATTTAATTAATATAAAAAAGAGAAAGGTAATGAGATGATATTTGATGATGGAGATAGATATGTAACGACACGTGAGTGTGCACAGCTTTTTAGTGTATCCACAACAACGATTCGCAATTGGGTGCTTCAGGGGTTGTTTCCGGAGCCATATAAGCTAGGGAGAGCAGTGAGATGGAGAAAAAAAGAGATCCTAGCTTTTACTCCAAAGAAAAATAAGGAGCAAATAAGAACAAATTAGGTAAAATTATATAAACTGTAGAAGGTGGTCTAAAAGGTGGTCTGAAAATGGCTGTTTAAAGAAAAAATCTATATATTTCAATACGCTAAATACAAAAAGTGGTGCCGCATGCCGGATTCGAACCAGCGACCCCATCATTACGAATGATGTGCTCTACCAACTGAGCTAATGCGGCATAGGTTTGTAAGTCAATGAGACAAAACTAATTTGAGGGTAATAGCTAAAAGTACGTATAAAAGCAAGAATGCATTTTTTCAATAATTTATACATATGATAATAATTTGAAGGAGAATTATGTAAAAGTCAGAGGAAAGTATTCTTTGACCTTAATGCTATAAAATGCTTTTCAATTTACGATAGCACTTAAATTAAGAAGATGGGAATGTAGATCTTTAGGATGAAAAATGGTGTCAAGATAACTTAGTAAAGATAAAAACATTTTCTGATTCTTAAGAAAGAAATTTGTTGCATAGAGTGATTGGGAAAATAAAGATCATCATAAACCTTTTATAATGTGCAAATAGATGATTAGAATTAGTTGAGAAGTTACTTCTCATTTTTATGGGAAGAAAAAGGGAGGAGGATTAATAAAATTAATCACGTTTTTTATTTTAGAGGGAGTAAAAATCATGTCGGATGAAGATCGGCTGATAGAATTAGAAATGAAGCTAGCTTACCAAGAAAAATTCATTGAGGAACTTTCTCGAGAGGTAACTAATCAATGGAAAAGTTTGGATGAGATATCTAAAAAAGTTGATATTTTAGCGAGACGATTTTCAGATTTAAAAGAACTAGAGTGTTACTGAAGCTGTTATCTTACCATTTTCTCAATAGGGAGAAGGTGCGAAATATTTTTTATCACAATTGCAATTATTTACAGATAAGTCTTTATTTCACGCATTTTGTTAGACTTGTAGAATAATTTTTATAAGCTTCTTCATTAATTTTAATAAGTTCCAATCTTATAAGGAGAGCTGATATTAGAAGACGTTTTTTTATGTGGGGTTTCTAGTACGAAAATTAAGAAAAGTTTTTGTAGAGTATTAAATAAGCAGCTATAGAAAAATATATGAACTGCAATATTTTAAGTTTTTTCTGTACAGAGTTTTCTTATAGATGGGAGGTAGATTTATTCGCTAATTTTTTTTAAATTGATACAAATAAAGTGATGTTATCGTTATCTATAGAAATCATAAGTGAGCGCCTATATTTATAATGAAGCGTTTTAATTTTTTCTGATGATCAAGTGATCTTCAGTTGTTTTAATAGAGTGAGGGGTTTTAAGCGACATCGATTATGTTATAGTACAGAGGGCTCTAGAAGTTTTTTTAAAGATCAAATGTACTCTTCGTTATATGTATATGATATTTTGTGAAAAGGCTTTTGTTTTTCGTAATTTAAGATACAAAATACTATTGCTAAAGCACCAAAGATAGACCATGCGGGTAAATAAGTGAGAGTAATGCAAATTGAGGACAGAAAATCAGGCATTACCTTGCATAGAGATTGATTAAGGTGATAGATATCTGTTTGCAGAAGGCTTGTTAAAATTTTATTAAAGGGGGTTGTTGTCCAATGTGATGTGATTACAGAGTGTGCGTTATCAATGACCAATGCTATAATGGTTAGTGTAACGAAAATGAAGGACATTAATTTAAATAAAGGGTGGAGCATATTTTTTCTTAAAACTTCAACGGGACATACGTATAATGCACAAAAAAATAAGGAGTTGCATTATGATAAGAAAATAAGTTTACGTTTGTTTTGTGTTTTTTGAAAGAGGTGCCTAATTTTTCAATAAAAGTTGAGGTTAAGTTCAACAAAAGTAGTGAGGCATGATGTCTGAAAAAAAGCACGAGGAATTGAAGCGTAGCCTTCAAAATCGCCATATTCAAATGATTGCTTTGGGTGGGGTTATTGGGACAGGACTTTTTTATGGGTCAACCGAGGCAATTCAATTAGCTGGTCCCTCAGTTATTTTATCTTATCTTGTAGGCGGGCTTATTATGTATTTCATTATGCGAATGCTTGGTGAAATGTCAGTAGAAGAACCGTCTTCAGGAGCATTTAGTTTTTTTGCTTATAAATATTGGGGGAGATTAGCTGGTTTCATAACAGGTTGGAATTATTGGTTTCTTTATATTCTTGTGAGCATGGCTGAACTTACAGTGATAGGGTTTTACCTTGATCATTGGATTTTGATTGATCATTGGAAGACATCTTTCATTGTTCTTTTATTTGTTACATTTGTTAATTTGTTTAATGTTCGTTTTTATGGAGAATTTGAATTTGCTTGCGCTTTGATCAAAGTGGCTGCTGTTATTGGTATGATTATTTTTGGAATTTTTCTCATTGTCACTGGACTAGGGGAAAATCAAGCGAATATTCATTATCTTTGGGACCATGGCGGTTTTTTCCCTTATGGAGCAGTAGGGGTTGTTTTAGCAACTTCTGTAGTAATGTTTTCTTTTGGAGGAACGGAGCTTATTGGTATTGCTGCTGGAGAGGCATCTAATCCACAAAAAACAATTCCAGCGGCTATTCGTCAAGTTATGTGGAGGATTATAATTTTTTATATTGGTTCTATCAGCATTATTATGATAATCAGCCCTTGGAATATGATTGGAAAAAATGGTAGTCCTTTTGTCACAATTTTCGAGACTATAGGAATTCCTGCTGCTGGTCATATTTTGAATTTTGTGGTGATTATGGCTGCTATTTCTGTTTACAATAGTGGCATTTATTCTAATGGCCGTATGCTTTATAGTTTAGCTGTACAAAAAAATGCACCACATATTTTTAGTAAACTGAGTGCTGCTCGTATTCCTTATATTGCTATCCTTTTTTCATCATTATGTACGGCGTTGATTGTCGTTGTTAATGCTCTTATTCCTGATAATAGTTTCATGCGGATCATGGCTCTTGCAACTGCAGCAGCAGTGATTACTTGGGCTATTATTGTTATTGTTCATTTGAAATTTCGCAATGCCCATAAGAACAGAAAGGGCGATTTTATTTATGCGTTTGGTTTATATCCTTACGCTAACTATCTTTGCCTCTGCTTTCTTGCTTTATTATTTTGCATTATGTTTGTCAGTGGTTTTGGGAAAAATGGATTGATGACTCGACTTTTTGATATGATAGGAATAAGCGTGCCTTTCCTTGAAGCATATATTCCTGTACAGATGCCTGATATGAGTTTGGCAGTCATTATTATTCCTCTATGGTGCTTGTTATTACTTTTAGGTTATAAACTGAAGCGATAGAGAAAGAAGAGCTAATAAAAGGGATTGATTGGAATAAGCCTTGGGGATTATAAAATTTGATGAGGTAACACAAGTTTTTGGTGATTTGTGTGTTTTAAGAAATATTACTGTACAGCTTACCGAAAGACGAGTTGCTATTATAGGTGCGAATGGTTCTGGAAAAAGTACATTTGTTCGCCTTATTAATGGGCTCCAATTACCATCTCATGGTTTTGTAAGCGTTGATGGGCTTGATACCAAACGCGATGCAAAAGCAGTAAAGCGTAAAGTTGGATTTGTTTTTCAAAATCCCGATAATCAGATTGTTTTACCATTAGTTGAAGAGGACTTATCCTTTGGTCTCAAAAATTTAAAGCTTAATAAAGATGAAATTAAGGAGCGTGTAGATGAAATTTTACAGCGCTATGAACTTCAAGATTTCAGAAATCACGCTGTCCATTTATTAAGTGGTGGGCAAAAACAACTCGTTGCTATTTCTAGTGTAGTTGCAATGAAACCAGACTACATTATTTTTGATGAGCCGACGACATTACTTGATTTGCGAAATAAGCATCGCGTTACGCAAGTGATAGAAGAATTACCACAAACGGCAATAGTTGTATCGCATGATTTAGAGTTTTTGAAAAAGTTTGATAGAGTACTGGTTTTTGATAAGGGGGAGATAGCAATTGATGAAGTACCTTTTGTTGCTATAAAGGAGTATATAAGAAGAATGTCATGATCGGTTTATATATTCCGAGGGATACATTTATTCATAGGTTAAGTCCTGGAGTTAAGTTATTATTTCTTACGGCCAGTGGAACTTTTATAATAATGGTTTCTTCCATAGCGCTTCTTGGTTTATTTTTGTTGTTTGTCATCTTATTCTATAGAGTCGCCAAGATCCCTTTCAAAACTGTGATAAAGCAATTTAAATCGATGGGATTGCTTTTAGTTCTTCTATTTGTATTTCAAACTATTTTTAGCGGTTGGCTTACGGGGGTTGAGGTCATATTACGTCTTGTTATCCTCTTTTCTTTATCATCAGTTATTTCATTCACAACAAAAGTGTCAGATATGGTGGATGCAATTGAAGCAGGCCTCCAGCCCTTTCGTTGTTTTGGTATAAATCCATCAAAAGTGAGTATGGTTATCTCTATGGCGATCAGGTTTATTCCTCTTTTGAGTGAAAAGTTTAATGAGGTACATGAAGCACAGCAAGCACGAGGACTTAATACTAACATTGTCGCTCTTGCAATACCTTTAATTATACGGACTATAAGAATGGCGTCAGAAGTGGCTGAAGCATTGGAAGCGCGTTCTTATGATGCTGATACTATTGATACAGCATCTCGTAATAATCAGAGTTTTTATAGTAAAAAAAAGAAGAATTAAATGAATACAAAAGATTTAGTTTATATTGCTTTATTCGCCGCTATTTATGCTATTTTGGGCCTTTTTCCTTCTATTTATCTTCCTTTTCTTCTAGGGGTACCTATTACAGCTCAATCGATGGGACCGATGCTAGCAGGGTCTATTCTTGGGGCAAAAAGGGGTGCTTTAGCGTCACTCCTTTTTCTTTTTCTTGTTTTGATTGGATTACCTCTGTTGCCTGGTGGTCGCGGTGGGATCAGTGTCTTTTCAGGAATTGCAAGTGGTTATTTAATAGGTTTTCCATTTGCCGCATTTTTTATTGGTTTAATGGTAGAGTTGTTTTGGCAGCGGTTAAATTTTATAACATTATTTATGATAAATACTTTTGGTGGCATTGGGATAGTTTATTCTTTTGGTGTTCCATGGACAGCGTATATGATCAAAGTTTCTTTACTGAAGGTTTTAATGGCTTCATCAGTTTTTTTGATAGGCGATTGTTTAAAAGTGTTGATTGCATCCTTTATTGCACTCGCGATTAAAAGATCTGTTCCTCTCATTCATTCAAAGCATAATAACTAAAATAAATGTATTATTTTGTTATATTGTTATTATATAATATTCATATATCACTATTATTGAATTTAAATATAGTAATTTATGATGTAATTAAACATTGTAGAATCTAATATGATTCATATAAGTGATGTTATTAAAATAAATTATTATAGTATTTTTCTCTATATCTAAGGCATTTAAAGTGTACTTTTATAAATATGATACTTTTTATTAATTATACAACAATAACGAAAGCTTTTCCCTAGTGAAGGAATAATTCAGTGAATACAAAAGATTTAGTTTATATTGCTTTATTTGCCGCTATTTACGCTGTTTTGAGTCTTTTTCCTCCTATTTATCTTCCTTTTTTGCTGGGTGTCCCTATTACAGCTCAGTCTATGGCTCCGATGTTAGCAGGCTCTATACTTGGAGCGAAAAGGGGAGCTTTAGCATCACTTCTTTTCCTTGTTCTTATTGCGATTGGGTTACCTCTATTGCCTAGTGGTCGTGGTGGAATTAGTGTTTTTTCAGGAGTTACGAGTGGTTATCTGATTAGTTTTCCATTTGCTGCATTTTTTATTGGCTTTATGGTAGAATTATTTTGGCACCGGTTAAATTTTATAATATTATTTGTGATAAATACCGTGGGTGGCATTGGGATAGTCTATTCTTTTGGAATACCATGGGTGGCTTATATGACACAGGTCCCTTTGCTGACAGTTTTAATAAGTTCATTAGGTTTTTTTGTTAGTGGTTTCTTGAAAGTGCTGATTACATCCTTTGTAGCGTTGACCATTAAAAAAACCGTTCCTCTCATTCATTCGGAAAAAGGGGCAGTTTTGTACTGAAGAACAAGTTTTTCCAAATGTATGTAGATTAAAAAGCACTACGGAATATCATTCTGTTTTGTTTACTTTTTTATTGGTATTTTTATTTGCATAGCTCTCAGAGGTAGCCATACAAAAATTGAATGTTGCGGCACCAAAATTCTTTTTTCTTTCAGGAGCAGCTCTCAAATAGCCAATTAATATCATTTTATTCAACATGCTTGTAAGTTTTATTCGATTTGCATATTATATGCATAAAGCCTTAGAATAATTTATTATTTTTTTAATATTTTTAGTTAATTAATCACTAATTTTTAAATTATATTAATTGTACAAAAACATGGATAATTAAGTGTTCATCTAAAACTCTTGATGTATATAATACCCTTATAAATGTATTAATATAAGGTATAAAAATGAGATTTGAATGGAATGAAGCTAAAACAAAAAGTAATCTTAGAAAGCACCGTGTAAAGTTTTGAAATAGCTGCATATGTTTTTTCTGATCTATTCTCCATAGCTAAACAAGACCGTGTTGAAAATGGAGAGTATGGTTAGCAAGCTTTAGTGCTTGTGGAGTTTTTTTATTACTATTCGTAGTGCATACTGTCCATGACGATAAAGATGGCATAGAGGTAATCCGTATTATTTCAGCACAGAGAGCCAACTCGAAAGAAAAGAAACGTTATAAAGAAGAAAGTTCGTTATAAAATCGAGGTAGGTAACTTATCGGCTTTGACAGATGAACAGAGAGTTGAAATTGATAAATTGGCTGTAATGTCGGATAGTGCAATTGATCATAGAGATATTCTGTCACTCAATGATGAGTTCTGGAAAGACGCCGTTTTCAATCCATTCTGTAAACCCATGAAAACTGTCACAACTGTGCGTGTGGATTCAGACGTACTAGCGTGACTTTAAAAGTCAAGGGAAAGGATATCAAACGCGGATTAACGCCATTTTACGTGATGCCATGCTTTGTTCAATGCACTGATTTCTCCTCCACTTAAAAGCAGGGAAGGGGGAGCCCATATTCTAAAAATCTAACTAGCTCTCACTGCAGAGTTCTCTAAAGTTCGTATTGCTTTTGCAATTAAAATTTTATAGCCTTAATTTTCAGCCAAACGATTCTAAATGACCCAGTATATTTGCGATACACTACACTCACATAGTCACTAAGATAACTTAGGCAACATCTACCACCCGATAAGACTATAGACATTGTAATTATGTTAATTTTATGAATACCCTTAACTTTCTTTCTTATAAATATAAAATAGATCCAGCCTCAGAATTAGTTAATATCAATGATGCTGATAAATTTTTAGAGGAAGGAAGATACCGTTTTAACCGTGATAATCAATGTGTTACCTTAATAATTGAAAAGTTTTCTGTGAACTCGAAGATCTGCTATTGGATTTATGTTTTAACGGGAGAAAATAGTCCTTATAATCCCCAAGTGATTGATTCTGAAAATGACTTTCAGAATATTCCTAACCCACGTCCTAGAAAATATGTTGAACAGAATAAGCAATATTTTGGAATTTTGATTCCTATAGAGTTAACTCTTTTTTCTTCAAATAAAGAGTTAAACAAATTCTTGCAGCTACACTACAAAAAATCTTTTCCTCCGAAAACGATTGATATCTCACCTGATATTGTTGGTAAGGAAGAGTTCGAAAAAAAATTGCTTTTAATTAAAGAAATAAAACTGAAATATACACAACCAAAACAACTAGATTTTTTTGCAATGCAATCAGAAGACAACTTGCTAAAGATGGCTAAACTTTTGTTGGGTGAATTTCCCACGGATGATTATTCTGAAATGGAACTTGACTTGGGTATCAAATTTAAAGAAAAAATAATTTAAAGAATTATTTTTTGAATCTTTTTAAAAAATATAAATTAAATCCAGCATTTAAAAACATAAGTTTTGTTGGAAAGACACATAATAATTTTGATATAATATTTAATACTGAAACTTTTCAACATAAATTTGCTATTAAAACGAGTAAAAATGATAATGGTATGTATAATGAAGGTCATATAAAAGAAAAATTAAAGCATGAAATCGTAAGTTTTACTGTATCTATTTAATAGAGCACTGTAGCGTGTAAATAGATATATTTATTAAACTGCGTGTACGCAACATAAGGAAGAATACACAGAATAAAAAAAAGTACCAAATTATAATATTTGAATATCCAAGAGCAATATCTAAGTACCAAAGTATGGTATCCAATGAAAAAGAAAACTTGTGCTCCACGTACTTAGAAATGACAGGCAAAGAAACAGTTTCTTTATAACTACTTGGGAAAATTAAAACGACAAGCGCTAAAATTATTAACTTTAGGAGACTGTGCATATACTGATGTAACTCACATGTTAATTTCTTCCAACCTGTTGTATTGCCGCATTTATATTGTGGGTTGTTTTGCAACTCAGAAGGGATATTAGAATTGCATAAAATTGCAAAAACAGTTGTTACGATCACCAAAGAAATAGACGCGAATGTCAAAATACCCTGAATAAAGTCAAGATTTTTTCTTATTCCTAAAAAACATACAAATATAAAAATTATAACGCCAAACAAGGCTTTTCTCTTCTTATCTGTAAACATATTTATTTCCTGTGAAAAAATTATGATTCAATTTCTTAAATTATTTTCTGATATAAAAACACAAACTACCTTTTAGTCTTTTTAGCATTTGCTTTTCTTTTAATAGCAATGTCTTCTACTGCATCCAGTTGCTTTTAATATTTTAGTTAACCTCGTCTATGATTTATCTATAGTTGATGATAGCTTTAAACACAAAGCTCCATAATCCCAAACTCTTGCTTGCATTTTGATACCCAAATCCACCTTTCAAAAAAGCCCATCGCACTGGCAATCCTTTCATAAAGATTAAAGAAAAGCTCTGTTATTTCAAAAGTACACGAAAGGGAATCATAATTGCCGCAACATTTTTTGCGCTGATGCTGGCGACTCATGTTTTAAAAAACAAATATTTTGAAATTCGTGTATCCTAAAATCCTTAATTTGTATTAATGGATTTATTTACTTTATAAATTTGATACTATAGAGCCATTTTGGCTTCTAGAAATATATTGTACATTAAAAAAACTTTTTAATCACTCTTTAAATGCATATCCAATCCAAAAGTGATCAGCACTTTTCACTATTTTGCTATTTTTTAGAAATCTATTTTAAATTCTCCTGTCATTAGTTCATGAAGAGTTTTGGCTCGTGAAAGAAGATCTTTTTCAATCTCTTCACAATACTTAGAAAAATCTGTTGCTCTTGGAATGATTTTTTTAGACATGCTTTCTACGTTGCTCTGCAAAATGCGTTTAAAGGACTCTTTCAAAATCAATAAGGAAATACCTTTGAGTTCAGTTTGATAAGCTTGAGAAGAGGTGTTATCGTCCATATCTTTTCGCTTGTGGAAGCTACCACAAGAGAACAAGCGAAAAAAGTATTAGAGATATCATCATTTGAAGCTTTTACAGCAATAAACCTGTGAAGCCATATGCAAGTCTCAAGTGCATTTTCTTCATTCGGTTTTTGTTTTTAATTTTCCATACAACACACTGCTATTTCAGGCTATTACTTTGGGTTGATTAAGATTTGTAAGGAAAGTTGATTGGCAAGCAGTTAAGGCTGAATTTAAAGACTGGGATTATAAAGCCCAAGGGCTGACAGAAGCCGGTGCGGCTCTCGTGGCATTGGCTGTCACGGCGGTTACGGGTGGAGCAGCCTCGGGCGCTGCCAGTGCCATTACCGGTGCTTTGGGGCTTGGCTCGAGCACCGCCATGAATGCGGCGATACAGGCTGGTGTCCAAGCGCTGATTAACAAAAGCGCTGTGGCTCTTGTCAATAATCGCGGCAATATTGCCGGTGCCTTGCATGAGCTTGGCTCTTCAAAGAATGTTCTCAGCATTGTCTCGTCGATGTTGACAGCAGGCTTAACCAGCCAACTAACCGAAATGGCTGGTGTTGGACAATCCTTGCCCAAAACGGCTCCTCTGGTTGATCGCATCACCCGTGAGGCGGAAAAGAACTTGATCAAAGCCGCCATTGGCACAGGCGTGCAAACGGCTCTTGAGGGTGGTTCTCTTGACAAGAACTTTTTTAACAATCTGCGCATCGCCCTGTCTGATACGGTTGGCAAATCGTTGGCGGAAGAAATCGGTACCGCCAAGGCTGAAGGCAAAATAGACACGGTCACACAGATCGTTGCCCACGCCGGTCTTGGCTGCTTAAAAGGCGCTGTTGCGAGCGGTGCTTGCACAGCCGGTGCTGTGGGGGGTGCTGTGGGCGAAGCCACTGCTATGCTCCAGTTTCAATTGTGGGTGCAAGGCATTGTGAAAGAGGAAATGGGGGATCTAAACGGTCGCACCCCAACTGCGGAAGAGGAAGCGCGTATAAACGCAAAGATTGATGCGCAGTTTGCTGACTTTAGAGACCACACCATTGATGTTGCACGGGCTGCTGGGGGCGTTGCCGCTGCCCTTGCCGGTGGCAATGTTGATGCCGGTGCCGATGCCGCAGGTAATGCCGCTGCAAATAACTACCTCAGCAGTGCTCAAATAGCCCAGATGAATAAAGAATTAAAGGAGTGTCCTGACCTTTTATGTGAAGCAGAAGTGTCTGCGAAGTGGTCTGCGATTAGTACAGGGCAAGGTATAAGCTTTGGGGCTGGTATAGTAGCTGGTGTACCGGCTGAAGTATACGGTACGGTTGATGGTTTTTTGCAAATAATCAGTTCTCCTACGGTTGGTGACTTGATACAAATAGCCAAAAATTCCAAAGAGATTTTGAAAGCGCTCAAAGATTTCTTCACCAGTGGTAAGGTTTTGGCTACCCTTGGGCATGCCTTTGCACAGCCCTATGTAGATCGCATTAATAAAATGGAGGAGGAATATGAGCGAGCCGGTGCCGGTGGTTCCTTTAATGCTGGTCTTGAATTTGGAAAATTATTGACTGAAGTAGCAACGCTGTTTTTGGGAGGAGCTGGAACAGCCAAGGGAGCCATAAAGCTTGGCGAAAAGACAGTGATCAAGTTCAATGCTATGAAAGATTTTGCCCAATTCGCTTCCAAGAAAAATCTTGCAGAACTTGCAGCTCAGGGAGATCCTGACAAATTTGCGGCGAGGAAAGAACTGACCAAACTTGCTGCTAAAGAAAAAAAGCTTTGGTTAAAAAAGAAACCCACTAAATTTACCGATAGCAAATTTGGACAGACAAACAAAGCCTATCAGAGAGACGACCTGTTTGATCCTAATAAAAGGGTTAACTGGATGGAAAACAAAAAAGAAATGTGGGGCACTAATATTGATAGAATGGAAACAGGAAGAGCACCGATAGGATTTGATGGTCAGCCTGTTGAGTTGCATCACCTAAAGCAAACGCATGAGGGGCCCATAGCAGAAATTGGCAGTAAAGATCATAACAAATATAATTCCGTGATTCATGCTCCTTCTAAAACACATCAATCGCTTATAGAGAGAAAAAAGTTTGGTAAGTGGAGAGAGGAATATTGGAAGGAACGCGCTAAAGGATATAGAGAACAAACAAACAATAATTTAGGAGGAATAATCGATATGAAATGGAGTATCATAGGGATAGATTTTGACAGATGGGGACAGGAGCATCGGTAGTAATGCTCTACGGTTGATGAAAAGAGAAAAAAGAAACTTATAAAATAATTTATGGAGGATAATTGATGAAAACCTATACCTTAGCGGATGTCATAGAATTAGTTGATAAATATGATGGTGATATTGTTAGTTTTGGGATTGCAGAAAATGCGGTTGATGATCTCGTGATTGAAAAGGCGGAGAAAGCTCTCGGTTTACAATTCACATCTTCCTATAAAACTTTTTTAAAACATTATAAAGGAGGAGACATTGCTGGTTATGAAATCTATAGCCTTTATAAAGAGTGTGGAGAAGATATTCCTTTTGATGACATTGTTTTACAAAACTTAAATTATTATAGAAAACATGGTTTTGTGACACCAGAACAGCTTGCCGTTAGCAGAACAGATTTTGGTGAAACCTTTTACTTTGATTATACGCAGTTTCGGGATGGTGAATGCCCACTTTATGTCATGCTTCCATCTGAAGATTGCGAATATTACGCCAGTAATTTTTATGAATTCCTTTGCAAAAGAATTAAAGAAAGCGTGGGAGTTGAGATACCTGATGGTGATCAACCAATTGAAAAGATTGAGAACACTCCCACTCCGCAACCTATACCTTTTTACAAGAGCTTTTGGAAAAAACTATGGAAGAGGTGAAGTTGATAGAGGGAATATGGAGCGTTTATCACGCAAGTTTTGAGGATCATCTATGAAAACCTATACCTTAGCTGATGTTGCAGTATTAATTGATAAAGTGAATAAATATGATGATGAGATTATCAATTTGGGTAGTGAAGATGATGAAGAGAATGAAACAGATGATCTACAGATTGAAAAGGCGGAGAAAACTCTCGGCGTACAATTCACATCCTCTTACAAAGTTTTTTTAAAAAAATATGGAGGAGGAGAAATTGGTGGTGAAGAAATTTATAGCCTTTATGGAGATTGTGGGGAAGGTATTCCTGCTGGTGATATTGTTTACCGAAACTTACTCAATAGAGAACGTGGTTTTGTGACACCAGAACAGCTCGTTGTGAGTTATGATCTTGATGAAACCTTTTATTTTGATTATACGCAGTTTAGGGATGGAGAATGTCCAATCTATGTCATGTTTGCGGATGAGGAGTCCGAATATTACGCCAGTAATTTTTATGAATTCCTTTGTAAAAGAATTAAAGAAAGCGCGGGAGAAGAGATACCTGATGGAGACCAACCAATTGAAAAGATTGAGAACGCTCCCACTCCGCAACCTATACCTTTTTACAAGAGTTTTTGGAAAAAACTATGGAAGAGGTGAAATTGATAGAGGAAATATGGAGCGTTTATAACGCAAGTTTTGAGGATCATCTATGAAAACCTATACCTTAGCTGATGTTGCAGTACTAGTTGATAAATATAACGATAGTATCGATTTTGGCTCTACAGATGAAGTAGTTGATGATGCACTGATTGAAAAAGCAGAGAAAACTCTTGGTTTGCAGTTTACGTCTTCCTATAAAAGTTTTTTAAAAAACTATGGAAGAGGGGAAATTTGTGGTGAGGAAATATGTAGCGTTTATGATACAAACTTTGAGATTGTTCGTAGTGATGATATTGTTTATAAAAACTTAAATTATAGAAAAAATGGTTTTGCAACGCCACAGCAACTTATTGTTAGTAGAACCGATTTTGGAGAGACATTTTTCTTCGATTATTCTCAATTCCAGAATGGAGAATGTGCACTCTATTTTGATTTTCCACCCAAAGATCCACAATATTATGCAAGTAACTTCTATGAATTCCTCTGTAAAAGGATTACAGATAATTTGAAGTAAATTTCTTTGTATGGTGGTTTTATTTTCAAATTGCAATGTTAAACCACCATTATTTTTTTTAAATGAGAGAAAATTAAAATCAATATATTTCAATATGTTATTATTTTAATGATACAACCTTTTAAATAGTAACCCATAAATTCAACTAACAATATATATTTGTCAGTTATGTGTCAGTAAATTGAACTGACAAAATAGATTATTTTAGTGAGTGATTAAAACATGTCTTATGAAAAGCGTATGATCCTGTAAAGCCTTTCAAAAGATAGCTTGTAACTCATATGAAATGCTATCAAAATCATTATGGTTATGAGTTTTGAAGGGGTTTTGAGTTTTGAGGGTTGCTGCTATTATGTAAAAAAACGATAAAAAGTAAAAACGTTATTTTTCAATATGTTAAGATTTTACAGACCTTTAAAAAACAACCCATATTGATAATACAACCTATAAATTCAACTAATAATATACGTTTTGAGGGGGGGGTGACGGTTTTTACACCTTCAAAACCTATAAGCAAAATGAATATACATAACTCTCTTTAAACAAAGCTTTTGATAACAATAAAGCACTCATTTTAGATTACGGTATAATCTCTTAAAGGCAATGTAAAAAAATCTAATTCACTTTAAGAGTGGATTTCTTAAATTTTGCAAAACAATCTAAAAAAATTATTTAAAAGTTCAAATCGTATCTTTAATTTGAATTATAAATACATTATTAGACTTTTGCATTAATCAAAGGTTTATGATGATGAAGTTTTTTATTTTACTTTGTTTGTTAATACTCACAGCTTGTGGTCCTATAACACATTTGAACGGAATTGTTGATCCAAACTACAAGGGACGATTTCAAACGAAAAAGGTGGTCATAGGAGGTGTTGGCATGTCTATTTCTGAGCAAAAAGAACTTGAAGACACCTTTGAGAAATCCCTCGTTAAATACAATGTACAGATATTGAGAGGATTAGAACTTTTCCCTCTAACTCGTAATTATTCCTATAACGAGAAAGAGGAAATTATAACAAATAAAGGCGCAGATGCACTCCTAATAGTTAGCGTTGATAATCGTGCTATATCACAGACGTATATCCCGCCAACATATCATCCGGGAACCTCTACAAGTACTATTTCGGGATTTGGAAACTTTGCTACCATAAAAACTGAGACGACACCAGGTTATGTGACCGGTGGATATAATATTAGTAAGCCCGCCATAAGTGTTAGTGTTTATCTTATTCACCATACAAAAAACAAAGAAACCATATGGCTAGCAAAAGGCTATAGCGATGGAAATGCTTTTGCATCATTTTCTAATCTCATAGTAAGCGTTGCTGAAACAACTGTTGAAAAACTAGCCAAAGAGGGGCTTATAGTCCCAAAGTAGAGTTAGGAAAATAGCAGCATAATCACGAATTTTAGCCACAAGGTCGATGTTAATAAAGCTATCATTTTAGATTACGGTATAATCTTTTAAAGGCAATGTAAAAAATCTAATTCACTTTAAGATGGGATTTCTTATAAGCCTTAAAGCAATCCAAAGTACAGTGTTTAAAAGTACAAAGCCTTATTTTTAGAATAACGCATATTAGGATTGTATCTAATCAACTTAACAAAAGAGGTATAGATTATGGTTATAAGACCTTATACCCCTTGTAAGGTTATCACTCTCATTATGTGAGCATGCTTTAATAAGCTTATTCAGTTTTTCTTATTTCTAATTTTGGTAAGTTCTTAACAATCTTCATTGTTTCTAAACTTACGGTAATAACCCTTTGAAATAACTCTAGAGGGTAGGCAGGGTTGCCAACGGTTTCAACAGCATAGCGATTGGCATCATTCACAATACCACTCTTTTTATCAGTCTTTACACATTGACGCTCCATAACCCATTCAAGAGCGGGTTTACCATTAACGATATACTCATAAGCTTCAAGAGGAATATCTGTCATGATGATATTGCTATTATAAAAAACAGTCGATTTATCCTTTTCCTTACTATTCCCAGAAAATTTCATTTCAGTCACGTAATAGAATTTTTCGGGATTAGAGATCTCTGTAACTTTTGGATTACCCTTTTTAAAGGTCACTGGATAAGGCTCTACAGTTTCATAATTCACGTGCAAATGACCGAGTTCACGCCCTGCTGTTACGAACTTCCAAAAGTCATCAGCACTCTTTACACACGGGATACGAGGCAGTTCTTTAGAGAGGTTATCAGCATAACGAGAGCGATAATCTTCCGAATGAAGTAGACCGTAAACATAATAGAATAAATCATCTTTCGTGATAGTTTCATTCGGATAAGCAGCTTTAAAATGTGCTAATCCTTCATCCGTAATGGCATCACGCCTCTGTAAACCAACTGTTTTACTTTCTTCTGTAGAATCCGTAAATAAATGGGATTGTTTCTCTCTTTTACTTTTTGGGACCGTACTATCTTCATAAATATAGCGTGGAAAGCATTGTCCATTTTCTATCACCTGAACATCGGGCAGAGCCGTAGTCATAAGCACAGAAAAGCCTCCCATTACTCCTATGCCTGTAACTTGTATGATTTTATTTTCAACCGCTTTCTCCATTGGGAATATACGCGGCGTTTGGTAAACTCTCTCATTGAAAGTACGATTATAATAAAGCCACTGTCGTGTAAAAGGGCGATATAAACTTTGCATGAGGCATGCATCTTCGAATTTAAGAATTTTTCCTCTTACCAATTCTTGTTTAACATTATGGCTCCAGCTAATCTTGCTCTCATCTGCATTGATGAAATTGTTTACAGCATTTGCACGTATTTTATGATCAGCATGTGGATAGGCATCATTAAAACGTTCTACTTCGCTATTATAGAAAGTAATCATATTATGCATATTATTTTCTAAAATCTTATAGCTTGAGTTATATGCCCAAGCATCACGGTTTGTTTTTAGACCACAGGAATAAATTTTAAAGAGCTTTTTATCATGTCCTTTTTTAACACCTATAGCTAAAAATTTTTTAAAACTGTCATCACGTTGCTTTATCCAATCCCCATGCTTATCCGGTGTAATTATTTGCCAACCTTGTTTACTCCGTGTAATACCATCAATGCTTCCAAGGGATTCAATCATTGTAAGCTTTTCTTGCCTCGTGAGATAGTCTCCAATATCACGAAAATATATCTTACCACGCTGTTGTGCATTTGGATTTTTTACGAGAACGGAAATCGCTATAGGGGCTCGAGATCCAGAACCAAAAATTTTACCACCTTCTTTTCGAGAAAGTTCTCCAGAAGTTCGTTGATTACCCCGTAAATGGAAAATATAAAGGCTGCTAAATTCCTCAACGAGGCACTTTCGTAGACTGTCCGTAGAACTTCCATTAATAAAACCGGCATTTGTGACAAATCCGATTATCCCAGCATTATCAATACGGTCACTTGCCCAGCGAATAGCACGAATATAGCTATCATAAATTGCTTGCATATTGGTTGCTTTTGAATGAGCAGCATAAGTTTCACTAATACGTTTATCTAAAATCGGATAGGGTGTGTTTTTTGCATTATCATTTTCGTTTTTTTGCTTTGTTGAATAAGGAGGATTGCCGAAGATAACTTCAACATTCAGTTTCTTTTGAAGTTCTAAATATTCACTGTTTTCTTTTAGTATACCTTCCATAAGGTCTTTTTCTTTAAGCATCTGAAACGTATCAGCCAGACCAATATGCTTGAAAGGGATATACTCTCCTTTCTTCAAACTATGATAAGTCGATTCAATGTTAATGGCTGCTATGTAATAAGCTAAGAGAACAATCTCATTGGCATGGATATCATGACGGAACTTATATTCCATATCCTCTGGTTTGATGAGATCTGATTGTAAAAGCCGTGTAATAAAGGTTCCAGTTCCCGTAAAAGGGTCGAGAATGGAGACACCCCGTGACCCCAAGCTTTTTCCAAACTCATTACGCAACACATCATCAACAGAATGAATGATAAAATCGACAACCTCAACGGGGGTATAAACAATGCCAAGCCTATCCGTTGTCTTCTTAAAAGCTTTGGTAAAAAAATCTTCGTAAAGTTTGATAATAAGATTTTGTCTTGCCTGTGGTTCGGTAATGCCAGAGGCACGGAACTTTACGCTGTCATAAAACTCTTGTAATTCTTTGGATTCTTCCTCAATATTGGTTTTATCGAGTTCTGTTAAGATTTTTTCCATTGCTTGCGAAATGGCATTGTTTTGCACAAATTCATTGCCCTCAAACAAAGCTTCAAACACGGGACGCGTTACAAGATGTTGCGCTAACATCTCAATCGCTTCTTCTTGCTTTATCTCACTGTTTAAGTTGTTTTTTAATTCTTTATAAAACGCATCAAAGGCATGATAAGCTTCGCTTGTTTGATCAGAAAGCATAGTTTGAAGGCGTGTGATATGGTTTTGTGCAATCTCAGCAACATTGCCAGCCCAAATGCCCCAATAATCACTCATAGTAGATTTTTTAACAATCAGTGTTTTGAGAGCATTGGGAAACTCAACAAAAAAGGGCAATCTTCCTTGTCCTTCATATGTTTGGTGCGGTTCATGAGCTTGTGTCCCAATACGAAGTCCGGATTGTTCCGATTTTTCGTGGAGCGTGATTTCGTCAATAACCGTGGTGACATTCTCTAATTCGGTCTTTTTAGAAACTGTAACAATGTCGATGATAGAGCTTACGTCTTGCCCTAAGACCATCTGGTTAAGGGTTTTACTAAAATTCTCATCATGGGCAAGCAAAGCATTGAGAACTTGCCAGACAACACTGTATCTCTTATTGTTTTTTAATGCCTCTTCTGGTGAAACACCAGCAGGAACACCAACCGGCAAAATGATATAGCCCATCTTTTTGCCTTTTGCACGACGCATCACACGTCCTACCGCCTGTATCACATCCACTTGGCTTTTACGCGGGTGTAAAAACATAACCGCATCAAGGGAAGGAACATCAACACCTTCTGAAAGGCAGCGTACATTGGTTAATATACGGCAGACATTCTCACCCGCATCTTCTTTCAACCAATCAAGTTTTATCGTACGGTTTTTGGCACCAGATTTTCCATTAATATGATCTACTTGACAGTTAAGAGGGGGAATATTTTTATGGTTTTCATGAAGATCACGTAAATCTTTCTTAACTTCTTCATCATTGAATGTGTCACGAATGCGTTCAGAAGTTTTAATATCTCTACAAAAAGCCAAAGCCCGATGCATGGGTCTTGTATCATCTCCAAGATCAATTTTCAGATCCATTTTGGTAAGAGCTTGATAACAACCCATGATCTTTGTTCTATCATCAAGAATAAGTTCATAATTCTCATCTGTCATCAGATGCTGGATAGATTTACTCACTTCTCCTTCATCAACACCTAAAACGATAATCTTGTAAGGCGTTAAAAGTCCATTTTTTACAGCATGGGAGAAACTATAAGAATAAAGGATTTTGCCATAAAGCTCTTCATCATCCATAGAAGCCAGAACGGCATCAATCTCATTAGCTTGTTTTTTGGCATTATCACTAAAGATACGAGGTGTTGCTGTCATATACAGACGTTTCTTTCCCCGAATAAGGCTATTATTATGAACCTTGATAAACTCAGATTCACTCTTGTCTGTTCCTAACACAGCTCCAGTGGTACGGTGTGCTTCATCACAAATGATCAGATCAAATTCCGGTAAAGCATATTTCTTTTGCGCATCCGAAATCACTTGGATCGAATGGTAGGTAGCAAAGACCACTGTCATTGTATCAGGAGAAGTCTTATTGGCTTTTTCTCCAAGCTTTTGAGAATCTGTTGTTGCTGGTAGAGCGAGATCCGAGACATCGAGTTCGGCAGCATCATCTTGGGCTTTACGACGCTTGCCAACTTGTGTATCAGAACACACCGCAAAGGAACGCAAGGGTATTGCTGTATCTGCTGTCCATTCTCTTATTGTTTGTGACATTAAAGAAAGAGAGGGGACAAGAAATAAAACACGTTTACCTTGACCAGCAAGAGCTTCTGCTATCTTCAGACTGGTAAAGGTCTTTCCCGTTCCACACGCCATAATCAGCTTGCCGCGGTCTGCTTCTTGTAAACCGTCACAAACAGCTTTAAGCGCTTCTTGTTGATGATCTAAAAGCTTTTTCGGTTCTTTTTTCTTAAGAGTAGCTTCCCCTTTGCTTTCAAAGGTTGACCAATCTATTTGACTGTTTTCCAGATCAAAAAGATTAATCCGTTGAATGCGGACTCCTTGTCCTTCACAGGTGAGATCGGCATTGTTACTCCAATTACCTTCGGTGCTATCAACCAGAATACGGCGTGTGAAGATCTTTTTTCCCGAGGCAGCAATAAAGCTATCAATATCTTCCTTCTTGATTTGATGATTTGCACTATAAAACTTACATTGAATAGCGGCATATCCTTCTTCATCACGAATTTTAGCAACCAGATCAATGCCGATATCACGCCCATCTTCTCCATGCTCTTTTGCCCATTCACAATAGGTTTGAACCTTTTCATATTCTTGGCATTGCAGAGGGTCTTGCGTCAAATAAGCAATTACAAACTTTTCAAAAGAAGTTCCTCTATCGCGCGCACTTTCTGTATGATCACGGTAGGATTGTAACAGAGAGCGTAATGTCAGTGGTTTGTTATGAGATTGAAGCATTTATAATAAAACCCCACCGCTTTATAAGCGTTGATCTATCGGTGTCAAAAAACTTTAAATAGAATCTGCTAGATCTATTTAAAACAAATAGCAATAATAAAATAAAAAAAGGGTGCTAAAGACCCACAACCTGCTTAAAAAGAAATTTTATTAAATGCTGCTTATCCACAGCCCATGACATGAGGTAAAATCAGCAAAATAGTGAAATTTGCTGTTCGTTTTATGGAAAAAAGACAAATTTGATATGTGCTTTAAGATATCAGAATAAGCATTTTACCACGCATTTTATAGATAGGTTTTGAAGGTTCACTCTATGAATGCAAGGGGATATGGTTGAGCAAATTTATCCTTTATATTTATGGGGATATTGATGTATTAACCATTGACGGGCTAAACAGTTTTGTTTAGAGGTTTCTTTATATAAATGTGGGGGAGAGATCTTCAGCAGTTAAAATAAAGTGGTTTTTTTAGTGTCACTTTTCTTTGGTAACAGAGGCATGTGCTTTTGTTAAAAGCGTCATAGGGCAGTGGCTGTTTTGAGTGGATTTATTAGCGGTTCCATGAAGTTCTTTTAAAGAGTGCTTCATGAATAATGCAAAGCGGGGGCAATCTGTATTGTTTTATGTATTTTTACGCCAAAGTTCTCTTTTGAGAATTTTTCGTGCCATTGTTGTTTTCTTTGGCTTGTTTACAGGTGTAAATGTTTATGCGCGCTCCTCAGCTATTTTTCATTCCCCAACAGATAATTTTTCTCGCCAACAATCTGAGAAGCAGCAATTAGAAAGAATTGAGAAATTACGCGCTTTAACGCCTAAAAGGATCAAGACGCCTTCAGAGCAAAATCCAGAAATGCTTTTGGGTGGGAAGCAATGTTTTCCCATTCATGCTGTTGTTGTTGAGGGAGTGCATCATGTCAAAAAGCGCTCTATATCAGCCGTAACAGAGCCTTATGTTGGAAGATGTATTGGGCTTTCTGATATCCAAATATTGATCAAGAAGTTAACCAAAGTTTATTTGGATCAAGGCTATGTGACGGCGCGTTTTTACATTCCTGATCAAGATATCAAAAACAGCAAGACGCTCAAATTTGTTGTCGTTGAGGGGAAACTTTCAGAGATTTACTATAATGGTTCACCGGCATCTCGTTATAATAATGTTGTATGGAGTGCTTTTCCTGGGCTTCA
>NZ_JBHIRL010000016.1:0-10592 GCF_042197145.1 Bartonella sp. AA56HLJMS
TTTTAAATAAAATAACCCAAACTTTACCAATAAAATATTGAACAAAAAATCCTATTTCAAAACATTATTGGAAAAATCTGCCTTCATAAAAATAAAACATGAAAACAGCAAGGAGTTCAAAGAGAGCATGGCGCCTTTAAAGTAAAATATAGCACCCCATTGCAATGCATAAAAATAGGAAGTTGCCTAGGAATGAGTTAATCACAATAACACTTGTTTTATGCTACTTTAATAGAGAAAACTTTCTGCGCAGATACGATTTATAAAGACATTGCTGTATAAAGAGAATCGCATGATCTGTAATTTGTAAAAAGAATCAAATTCCTGTAGAAGCATTTTAAGCTATCTATCTAGCTTTCTTTATTTAATATTGAAAAGTACTCTTATAAATCTATGTGGGATAACGAACAACAAAAAAACGATCCTGGACAAGACCCTGCTCTTGTCGTCAAGCGTTTGCGGCCTGCGCGCCGACAGGTCTCTGCTCGTTGGCTTACGGGAACCATTCTGACAGGAATCACTTCCTGCATTCTTATGGGGATTGCACTTTTTACGGCTCTTGATGAACAACAGCGATTGGTAACACCGCCACAATGGTTTACGCAAGAAAACCTATCAGAATCACAAGCCCCTGAGGCCAATGGCTATAAAGGCGACCGTATTTCTCCCACTCATGCAAGGCAAAGCTTTGACAGAAAACGTCAATTTGAATTATCGATTCTACAAAAAAAAGGCGATGAAAAAGTCATTCAAACACAACATTTTGAATGGATTCGTATGGCTTTAGCCGAAAATCGCCCCCAGAAATATAGCTATCCAAAATTTGATTCTTTAAGCATTCTTGCTAGTGATACGAAAAATCAAAATATCGCACCACAAGAAGATTCTGGGCAGATTTATGGAGCAAAGGTTGAAACAAAACTCACCTTACGCAGCTATGATTTTAAGGTAAATCAATTCGATTTTGATGACAGCGACACATTGACAGATGAAGAGGCACAACAAGAAGTACAAAAAGCTGGATTTACTTTAGAAAAGAGCTCCGAACTTCTTTCAGTTCTCACATTGATTGATCCTTTAAAATTAGAAGATGTATCCTCCCCTTCCCAAGGCACAGAATCCCCTGAAGTTCGAATCGTTCAAGAAAATGTAACCGTTTCTCCTCAAAGTCACCGTATCGATCTGACGAAAAACTATGTTGAAGATATTATTCCTATTCGTAAAAAACAAACGATAGCCGATGCTTTCAAAAAAACCAGTTATACAAAAAAGCAAATTGACCAGGTTGTAAAAACGCTAGAAAAAATAAGCCTTTCCGATTCCCTTAAAGAGGGAAGCCTTTTACGCATTGGTATCGTGACACAAGCTGGTGAAGAAGACCATCTCGTACGCGCAAGTATCTATCAAGGGATGCATCATGTTCTCACCATTGCCCTGAATGATAAAGGCCAATTCATTGAAAGCACAGAGCCTAAAATGTCTAAAGCACTTAAAACGGCTTTTCAAAATGGTATTCCACATTCTTATATCAATAGCGCACAATTACCAACGGCTTATGATGCACTCTATAGTGCTTTGCTAAGCCATAATATATCACAATCTCTCTCTCATCGTCTTATTCGTCTGCTGGCCACCAATATTGATATGAAAAGTCCGATAACACCCAATGATCAGATCGAAATATTTTATGCTGTACCACAAAGCGATAAAGAAAACAAAAACGGCAAAAAGAATTTGAAAGCAAAGGAAGTATCCAAGAACGCTGATCCAGAAATTCGTTATATTAGTGCAACTTTTGGGAATACAACTTATAAATATTACCGTTATCAATTAAAAGATGGAAGCGTTGATTATTATGATTCTGAAGGGAAAAGTTCAAAGCCTTTCTTGCTGCGCAAACCCACACCAAATGGCATTTTTGGCTCTCCCTTTGGTCCACGCAAACATCCTATTTTAGGCTATGTCCGCATGCATACGGGTGTTGATTGGATTGCTCCTAAAGGATCACCCATTATTGCTGTAGGAGATGGTATTGTCACAAGAGTAGGCGTAACAGGCGGCTATGGAAACCATACGGAAATTCAACATGCCAATGGATATGTCAGCAGTTATTCACACCAAAGTCGTTATGCACCAGACATCAAACCAGGCGTGAAAGTACGACAAGGACAAATTATTGGGTATGTTGGATCAACAGGAATGGCAACCGGTCCCCATTGTCATTTTGAAATCATTGTCAATGGCGTCAAAGTTGATCCCATGCGCATTCGTATACCGGATAGCAAAGCCTTAACCAATCAAGACCTACAAACATTCCTACAAGAAAAAAACAACATTGATGCCTTGATCAACAGCCCAATAGCACCCTCCGAAGAGACTTAAAGCATGAAAGCATCTGCATTTTTACGACTCAAAACATCTAAAAAATATGCTTGAGCGCTTACTTTTCTCAAAGAGATTTCCGCATTTTAAATATCTATTAAAGAATACGCCGAAAGATGCCACCACCCAAGGTCGCATCACAATGATTAAAAATAAAACGCCCTCCCCTTTTCAGGTTTACGCACAATAGAAAAGTGAAAAATATGAAACCCCAAAAGGCTAACTCTTCTTGTTTATTTTATCAAAACGATAGCCCGTCCTTATTTGCCATGCAATAAAATCTCAAATCAAAGAGGTGCCCGCTAAAGGATGAAGATTCTAAAATCCATATCATTCTATAAACAACCCGACTTTTTGTTGAATAGATTCCACCTATTGAATGCTTGTTGTGCATAGCCCTAAAGGACAGTGTTTCATGAACTTTCTAAGCAAGTTATCCTTGAGAATATTCCTTACACACTTTTACAAAAACACCCCATATTTAAAGTTTCACATGCCTTACAAAAAATAACAAAACTTGAAAAAACTCTCTCTTTGCAAAGCAATAGAGCTTACGAATATAAGTATTATTGGCTTAAAGGAGCACTTATTCAAAATAAATTTAAAGGCTAACTTAAGCACTTCAAAGCTCTCAGACAAGGAGAACTTTGAAAGCCGATCATCGGAGTCAACAAAGCAAAAAAACAACAAGAGAGAAAATCAAACATTACACCAAAAGATAAAGAAGCAAAGTTGTTTCTCTTGAAGGCAATTGACAATCTGATATGAATGGTGCTGTGTTCGCGCTACTGAAGCCGTATTTTTCCTTCTTCTTGTGAAAAGATGCCCTCCCCATACATTCACGATGAATGAAAGGCAGCTTACCACGAGAAAAGAGAAAATTTACCCTTTTAAAAAATCAGTCAGAGCTTTTTTTTGAACTATTCATACTAAGTTTTGGCAAAGGAATGACAATCTTTGTACCTCCTAAAGCAGAAGTTTCAAACAGAGGTTTTTCACCAAATTGCATACAGAGCTGTTCCACGACCACACGACCAAGTCCTGTTTTTTGTTTTAAAGTTTGGCTTTTCATTCCCACGCCATCATCTTCTACAATGAGCATCAATTGTCCATCTTTCTGGGGACCAAAGGAGATATAAATATGACCAGACCGTTGATCAGGAAAGGCATGTTTTAAGGAATTGGTTAGCAACTCGCCAAGGATAATTCCAAGTGTTGTCGCATCTCTTGAAGACAGGCGACAATCTTTAAAGTTGGTGTGAATGGTGATGTTTTCACGCAATTCAAAAGGGACTGCCAATTCGACATCATGCACAACAGAGCTGAGAAACTCTGCCAATAGTGTCGTTTCCATATCATCACTTAAGCGCAAACGACGATGTGCTGTAGAAATTGTCTGAATACGATCACGTGCAGCCCCTAGAACAGCACGGACCTCTTCATTTTTGCTCCGGTTTAACTGGAGCCCCAACAAAGAAGACACCGTCCCAAGAGAATTGCCAATACGATGGCTTGCATCCTGCAACAATATTTCAACCCGTTGGCGTTCTTTTTCAGCGTGATTACGTGCTCTTTCTAATTCTTGTGTTCGTTCTTTCACGCGGGCTTCCAGAGCGATATTTTCACTATGAAGCAGCAATTGATACAATTTTAAAGAGCGCATATCACGATGAAAACGATTAATAACAAAATAGGCAGAAATAAAGGTACTCACAACGGAAACAATAGCCGCCAATGTCAAAGCCGCCCGCATCAATGCGATACCCTCACGCTGTTTTTGTCGCACCACATCATCCCCATTAATAAAGCTTGTCATCAATTGAGCTAAACGCGCTACAGGAATCTTTGATACTTCCAAAGAGTCCGCATGAGAAGGTTGAGAAGGTTGTTCAGGAATCGCATCAAGAGCACGCATATGGGCATTCATAAAGGCTTTTCGTGCTTCAACCTCTTCTTTAAAAGCCGTAAACCATTTATACCACTGCGGATGCGCATAAACAATAAGTGCGATATAGTCGAGAATATTCCCCAACTCCCGCTCTGCATTTTCAAAACGTATTTTATCTTCCGCCTTGCGCGTTTTTGCATAGCTGCGGTCAGCAACAGCCATATCAATCAGGCTAATAAGGACCAAATCAGCCTGTTCGCGCAATTCTGAACTTGTATTCAACTGTGCGACTTCTCGATCAACGGCATTTGAAAGCAACATAATAAAAACCGATGCCAAAAGAGCCATAACAAGAGAAACAACAATCGCACCCCACCGCCAGCGTGATATTGTTGCATCAGAAGAAGGCATTTGAGGCATCAAATTTGTTTTTGTTGTCATAGAATGTCCATTGGCGAACTTGAAAGTCGTCATTTTTCAGCACAAAGGAAGGCAACCTTATGGAACATAAAACCTAAAGCCCGTGAGAAAGTTTTATACAGGCTTTTCTTGTGTTCTTAAAGATACACGCCAAACTTCTGAATTCCCTCAGATACTGACTTTACTGTAATAGCTATAACGGGAATAAAAAAAACAAGGCTATCGATCATAATTATTATGCTTTTTTAGCCGTTAAATGAACACAATGTACTTCCAGCTGAGTAAGAATCAGGACCATAATCAGACTCACCGTTGACTTTAAGAAGTTCTTGTAATCGATTACGCGCCCTGCTCACACGGCTTTTAATGGTTCCAACAGCACAACCACAAATAGCCGCAGCATCTTCATAAGAAAATCCCGATGCGCCAATGAGAATAATGGCTTCTCTTTGATCGGCAGAAAGCAAATTTAAGGCTTTTTTGAAATCTTGCAAATCAAGTGATCCATATTGAGCAGGATGAACAGCGACATTTTGAGTAAACACGCCGTCGGTATCTTGAACTTCTCTTCCCTTTTTACGCATTTGACTATAAAATTCATTGCGCAAAATGGTAAAAAGCCAAGCTTTAAGATTAGTTCCCATCTCAAAACTATCTTGCTTAGCCCATGCCTTCATAACAGTATCTTGGACCAAATCTTCGGCTTTATCGTGCTTGCCACTTAAAGAAACAGCAAAAGCTCGTAAAGCCGGCAACACAGAAAGGAGTTCTTGTTTAAAGTTTTTCGCGCACTTTGACATAAAGGATTCAAACCTTTTCCACATTGTTTAAGCCAAATTGCTCTGCGCGCTCCAACTTCTCTAAAAGCTCAAGCAAACACCGTGGCAGTGCTTCTTCTTGAATTTCCATGTAAAATTGACGTAACTTCCGTGCTATTTCGCTATTGACCCCGAGAAGATCATCTCCAACTCTAAATTGTGTGGTGAGATTTTTTTCATCACGGTCGTTCATTTTTCATCCCCCTAATCCATATATTACTAGTAGCACCGCGAAGAATTTTTCGCCTTATAGTTGTAAATATAGCTGCCGGTAAAAAGTTCCATACAAATCAAGGAACTTTTTTATCGGTTGAGAATTTCAACCAACAAAATGCTTGAAAGGTCAAAGGAGTTATAAATTATGTCATTATCAACGCGCATTGCCCCGCATCTTCCCTATCTTCGGCGTTTTGCCCGCTCTGTCACCGGTAGCCAATCCTCTGGCGATGCCTATGTTTCAGCGATGTTGGAAGCACTCATTGCCGACATCTCCATTTTTCCCAAAGCCTCCACTGACCGAATTGGTACCTATTGGCTTTTTTGCCATCTTTTTGACCAAACCACACCAAACATCCCTGAACCCCTGCCCCAATTTGGTCTTGAACAAAAAACCAGTGCCAAATTATCCTATCTCACGCCCCGTGCACGCCAAGCATTTTTGCTCATTGCCGTTGAAGGATTTCATGAACAAGACGCCAGCGAAATCATGAATCTGGATACGAAAGAATTTCGCAAGCTTCTCAACCAAGCATCCATTGATATTTCTCAACAAATTGCCACTGAAGTAATGATTATTGAAGATGAACCTCTTATTGCACTTGATATTGAGCAAATGGTAGAAAGCCTAGGTCATCATGTTGTAGGAATAGCGCGCACGCGTGATGAAGCTGTCATCATGTATCATAAGAAAAAACCACGGTTGATTTTGGCTGATATTCAATTAGCCGATAACAGTTCAGGGATTGATGCGGTCAACGAGATTTTGAAAAATGACCGTATACCAGTGATTTTCATCACGGCTTTTCCCGAAAGGCTTCTCACTGGCGAGCGTCCAGAACCAACTTTTTTAGTGACCAAACCTTTTAACCCAGATATGGTGAAAGCGCTTATTTCCCAAGCTTTATTTTTTCAAGAGAATGCTTCTAAAGCGGCTTAGAACAGGGTAACATCTTAAAATTATGATTGTTACGCCTCTTTCAAAGCCTCCCATGGATAGATCTCATATGAGTGCGCTCATGCAAGCGATTCGTGGTGCGGATATTTGCGTTCTCTATCAGGCAACAAATCTGGTTTATTTATGGGCTGAAAACTTGCCCCACCATTTGCACAATAAATGGCGGGTTGGGTGTCGTGACAGCGACTTTTTTTCGCTTGACCTTGCAGACAATATGGAAACCATCAAACTGCAAGTTTTAGCCAGTGGCAAAATGCAAACTGTTGAAGCACGTTTTGAAGATACAAACAAACAAGAGATTTGGTACAAATTTTCTATTGATTGCCACCGCAATGATAACGAAGACATTATTGGTATTATCACCACCGGTGTCAATATTTCCGGCTTACGCCGCCGTGAACAAGTGCTTAAAATCCTTCTTCGCGAAGTCAGTCACCGTTCTAAAAACCTTCTAGCGATCATTCAAAGTATTGCCAGCCAAACCGCCCGCTATACTGAATCTCTTCAGGTTTTTTTACGAAAATTTCAAGGTCGTCTTCATTCTCTTTCTCATTCTCAAGATCTGATCACTGATTCCGATTGGCGCGGTGCTCAATTTCGCGAATTGGTCCAAACGCAGGCTTTAGGTTATTTTATGAAAGAAACAGAACGTTTTTCACTTGAAGGCGTCGATCCTTATCTTTTTCCCAATGCCGCTTTGCATATCGGTTTGGCTTTTCATGAACTGATTGTCAATTCTCTTTCTTTTGGAGCCCTTTCCCAAGAAAAGGGGAGCATCTGTGTACGCTGTGAAATCGAAACAAAACTGAATGGCAAAACGCAACTTATCATCACTTGGCATGAAAATTTTGAATCCGGCATCCCTCCCACAAACAATAAAAAAGCCTGTTTTGGTAGTGCCGTTCTCGAAAAAATCGTTCCCATTTCCGTGAATGGTTCAGCTTCTCTCAGATTGACACAAGAAGGAATTGTCTATTGCCTCTCTGTTCCTGATACTTATTTTGATATTTTTTCTTAAAAGAGCATTTTAAACAATGAACAAGAGAAGTTTCCCCTTTTTTAGCAAAATGTCGCATCTGTTTATTAAGCACAAAGATATTTTTCAACCCCTTTAAACCAACCTCTATAGTCCCCCAATAGTTCCGCAAAACCTTAACGATGAGAACTGAAAGCCACATAAAATCCATTCCCGCTGTCAATCAACTTCCATCCCTCATATAACCGGCATATTTTAAAACAGAAACCAAAACGATAAAGAGCAAACCGTTTCAGCTTTTATATGCAAAATAAAAGCGAGCCTGTTACCCATCTCTTTTTGTGTAATTTTCGCAATGCGTATATAATTTTATTTTGGCAGAATATGAAATTTCAAGGAGTAAAGCTAATATCCATCATCACTCTTCAGCTTTACGGACTTAAAGCATCCACGACAACGACAATTAATTGATGAAAATTACATATTTTACGCTTTTATTTATCGCATTCTATAATGGAGATATTCTCTTCAAGTACAATAGGGCATCCTAAAACAGAATACACTTGTGTCCCTCATTCACGCACTTTTTTAATATTTCCCAGCGCATCCACGCTCATTTCAAAACAGTATCTGTAAATAAGATATAATAGTCCCCGTAAAGTGAACCATCAAAACCGCCCCTTGTTACGCCACGTCCTTCTTTACCTTCATACCCCTTTTCACTTCATAAAAGTAGTAGCTGAGCATCATCATACCATTTGTCTCTCATGTTACAACAGCCATTGACCTTTGAGAGCGTCCATAAGAGGCATTTTAGGCTTTTTTCAAATATTACTCACCGACATAGAGCCCCCCCCACACACACCCTTTTATGACGTGCAAGCCAATGACTTTGATTAATTCACTATAAAGGGGAAAACGCATCTCAAAGGGGAACTAAAAAACTTTGAAAGCGTTTAACAGTGAAGAAGCCCCTAGACTGACAAATTGGAGTCCGCTCTGTCAACCTGTCATTTGGAAAATAATTGATGAATCCCCTTGTTTTTATCCTCTTATTAGTTTCATGTACAGATGATTTTAATAGTTGCTATTCGAACAATACAATGGTTAAAATCTATCCCACGGCTCAAGCTTGTGAACAGGCCATGGTCCCGTCCACAAAAAAGTTTGCACTTTATGGACAACAAATTTTTGCTCAATGTATAAACGTACAACCCAGTTTACATCAACAAGAAGTAAACTTGATCTGGTCTGTAACAAACCATGGAAATTTTCTTCTTAAAAGCCAAAACGTAAAGGACAAGCTGTCTACAGTCCACAAAGAAGATATTTTATCAACATCGCTTCCTCTTTTGCATTCTTCTTCCACAAACCTCTTGCACAAAAAACTTTAAAAGCATAAACCCATCAGATCTCAAAAAAATAATCAATGAAAGACATGATGGATAATAAGCGAATGCAACCTTCAAAAGACCATCACACAGAGCAAAATTCTCTGCCTCAAGATCTCCCTTTAGACCCTGCCGTAGAACGAGTGAGAAAAAAACTTATGGGTTTAATGATTATTTCCGTTTTAATAACGCTTTTCCTTATTCTAACCGTACTGTTTTTAATTGTTTATAAAGTGATAACAACCGGATCAGCGCCAAAACAAACCGAGTTATCTTCCTCTCCCAGCAAAAACCCACACGTTATCCATCATACGCTCTCTCTACCGGAAAAAACACAGATTTTGTCGCAAAGCCTCTCAGAACACAATATTGTACTGAAAGTTTTAACCCCTGATGGACAAACAAAATTTATGATTTACAATTATCATACCGGTGCTCTAATCGCCGTTCTTTCTGTTGAAACAACAAAAGAGAGTTCGAAGATAATGCCCCATTAAGAAAACTAACATCAATAAGCGCTTAACATAGCATCCTGAGGGTTTAAACATTTTCTGCAAGCCGATACTATCACACGCTTTGCCAACTCGTGGATGTTGCCCACAATCCTTGGCCCTAGAGAGAGAGTTCATAAGAGCCATTTTTATTCCTTCTTATACAAATTTATCCACACGGGCTCTCCCCGTTTGCAACGTGCAAGCGAATGGTTTTTGTTGATCCAACATGGAACAAATTTGGAAATGAGAGAATTCTAGGGGTTTAGGGGCTCTCACCTAACATTCAAAACAATGAATTATTATTATAAATTAATGTGATAAGTCTTAAATATCCACCACACGGGCGACGGCGCATTTTTACTGTATCCCCTCACTTAAATCTTGGAAAAGAAGAAACCTTTCTGTCAACGCATTCCCATTTTAAGAAAATGACATCACTTGGGAAAAGCTAATAAACGTGCAAGAAATACCTCTTCTTGAGTGCAAAAATTCAACATGTTAATTTATAGTGATGATTTATTTTGCATGTCAAATGAGAACCTCAAATACTGTAAGATTCTCCCTTTCAAATCTGTTCGTAAAAAACTGAATCAAAATCATTTCCTCACATATCCCAGCAAGGAAATGGATGAATAAAATACCTCTTATGAATGATCAGGTATCAAAAGAAGAACTGTTGCAACATTGAAAATTAAAGCAATAACGCCCAGTTTACATCTTTTATTAAGCAAAGATAACCGATGGATTTCACATGATAGAATTCATGAACACCAGTGCGAAATGGGCATGAATACATTGAATATAAGTGTGAATTAAATAAAACAACGACATTGCGTTCTTCATAAAAGAACTGCCTCTTAAAATACACGGATGTGGTTTTCTCTGTATTCCCTCACTTAAATCCCAGCAAAGAGGCAATCTTTTCTGTCAACAGCCTTCGTTAAGTCTCAATACTGCCGGTGAAAATCCAAAGAAAGCGCAAGAAGCTTCTTGAGTATATACAATTTACTATCATGATACCAATAACATCACCACAAGCGCTTATACAG
>NZ_JBHIRL010000016.1:10692-17058 GCF_042197145.1 Bartonella sp. AA56HLJMS
TGAGCGACGACGCATCTTCCCCTGTATCCCCTTACTTAAATCTCAGCAAAGAGGCAATCTTTTCTGTCAACAGCCTTCGTTAAGTCTCAATACAGCCCCGTGAACATTCAAGGAAAGCGCAAGAAGCTTCTTGAGTATATACAATTTACTATCATGATACCAATAACATCACCACAAGCGCTTATACAGCACCCTTCAGGTTTAAACATTTCCCTCTGCTTCAAGATTGACCACTTGAGCGACGACGCATCTTCCCCTGTATCCCCTTACTTAAATCTCAGCAAAGAGGCAATCTTTTCTGTCAACAGCCTTTGGTTAAGTTCCTGATACTGCCCGTGAACATTCAAGGAAAGCGCAAGAGGCTTCTTGAGTATATACAATTTACTATCATGATACCAATAACATCACCACAAGCGCTTATACAGCACCTTTCAGGTTTAAACATTTCCCTCTGCTTCAAGATTGACCACTTGAGCGACGGCGTGGTTTTCTCTGTATTCCCTTACTTAAATCCCAGCAAAGAGGCAATCTTTTCTGTCAACAGCCTTCGTTAAGTCTCAATACAGCCCCGTGAAAACTCAAGGAAAGCGCAAGAAGCTTCTTGAGCATATTATAATTTATTATCATGATACCAATAACATCACCACACAAGCGCGCTTACACAGCACCCTTCAGGTTTAAACATTTTCCTCTGCCTCAAGATTGACCACTCGGCGACGGCGTGGTTTTCTCTGTATCCCCTCACCTAATCCAGGCAAAGAAGAATCCTCTTTTGTTGCTGTTTTTGTTGCTGTTGATGCATCTCCATTGCTAGAGCTTTCTGCTGTTGTAAGTGAAAGCTCAAGAGATGATTCATCTTGAGTCCGTACAGTACGTCGACGAGGAGAACGACGTATTTTTTTGACAGGTTCAACATTTTTCTCAGAGAGGCAGTGCTCTTGATCTGTTTTTTCATCCGATAGAGCCTCTAAAGCGTTTTCACGCGCATCCCCATTTTGCGCTTTATCATATTGGCCATTGCCATTTTTTTGCGACGACATTTGTAATACATCTGTATCACCCTCGACAGCATCCTTTTTTTCTCCATCAAGATTTATTTCACCGCATTCTTGCCCATTGTTTTCATCACGATTTTCGTTTTCATCACCACGATTTTCATCACGCCGAACCGATTGAGACATTTGCCCAGCTGCTGCTAAAATAATACGCAAATAGTGCTCAGCATGTTGTAAATAATTTTCCGACATAACACGATCACCTGCACCTTGTGCATCACGCGCAAGGCTTATGTATTTATCGGCAATTTGCTGAGCATTCCCGCGAATTTTAACATCCGGACCGCTACTTTCATAATTGCGAGACAACGGATTAGGACCGCGACGATTATTATTGTTATTACCATTATTGTTATTATTGCGACCGCGTACCCGTCTATTTTGTTGTGGCCTCATCTTTATCCCTTTTTGGAGTGTTTGTCTTATGTGTGTCTTAATTGACGCTTCCTCATTACATTATCTTTTGATAATGCTGATCATGTTTAACATACGATTATCAAGCTATCCGCGTTTATTTCACTCAAACGAACCCTACTGATATTGATAAAAGCATATATTTTCTTGAAAATCACAAAACAGCAGGGAAATCGTAAATCAAAAATTCCCTTTTTCTCTGTCAAACAGCAGAAACCTAATGATGTTCACGTAAAATGCCAAGTGTTTTTTTTAAAATAAACCATATTTCACTAAAAAAAATAATTATCTTGTGGAAAACAAAAAGGAAAACACATATATAACACACCTGACAAAGAAAAAATTCCTGCCAGAGAATACTAGAAGCTTCCTTTTTTGCTCTAAAACCACCGCTCCTAAAAACGCCGATATTCTCTACCCCCTCGTGCATTTAACTCACAAGCACTTCCATCCCAACGAGTCACTGCGCGAACCTCTTTATTTTATAAATATAGCCTCTCTTCATCGCTAAAGCAACCCCTTGCGCGCGATAATCCACGATCGCCTCACAAAACTTCTTAATTTTTATAGATAGATTAACACGAAGTATTATTCAAGCCCTATAATCACCAAGAGATCAATCTTCTTTCCCAAACAAGTCAATGATACTATCAATTTTCATTTTAACCCATAGAGTTTTTAAGTTAATCACAGTTTTTATTTATAACAAATTGAGCTTAAAAACAAAATATTTAAATACAAAAAAATATCAAATTATGAAAAAAACGACCAATATGTCACACTTTTTTAAAAATCAGCTTCTTCTCAAAAAAATACCCTCCTCAAAGCCTATCAATAAGAATGGCCTAACGTATTTCCTTACTTATCTTTTCTGATAAAGAAAACTAGAATTATAAAACAAGCACATTTTTAAACCCAGCACAGCGCTTTACGCATGAAGAAGCCGTAAATGTTTATAAAAGGAATGTTTTTTACTCATTTTTGTCATGTCTATTGACTTACACCCTCAAAGAATGAAGATTCTCAAATCACACTGGTCTGTCAACAATGAAAATACTTATAAAATTCATACACTGAATTGATTTGTAATGGTAATTCATATTTTTTGTGTTGAGTAAGAAAATTAATATCGTAGGATTTTTCATCCTCAATCTGTTTGCTGTTGAATCAATCTCTTTTTCTTGCATGTTACATGTGGGAAAACCTGCGTGGAGTAAAAACGATAAAAAGACTAAAAGTGCCTCTTATGAACCGTCTCTAAGGCTAAAGGGCTGTCGACAGGCACCATTGGGAGCGAGCAAAATGTGAGATAGTACTGGCTTACTCTTTTTCAAACCATAAAGATGAACATGCTCTATAAATTTTATACATTCATGATGGTTTTACCATTATACCATTCACCAAAACCATCACGAAATGGATTTCCCACACTCGTTATTTCCCTTAAAAAAGCGCAACAAATCCTCCTGAAACTCCACCACGCCCCCTTAAACATTTCAAGGAGGCCATCCATACCTTATGTCGCCACACCTTAAATAAGAAGTGCGATATAACAAGATAAATAAATCAAGCTGCTATTGGTCATGAGGCAGATAGTCATTTAAGAGGCTTTTATCTTTTTATCAAAATTCGCATCCTTTTAACTTTCCATATAAAAACTTAAAAGTAATTGCGCCTTTTGCCTGTTTTATTTTCTCTTTCATTCAGAAAACAGTCTCGTAAGAGAAAATAATTTCCATCCCCAGGACGGACCCTCGTCAAACATTGTTTTTTAGCACTATCAGAAAGCTTATCCCACATTTCACGAATAGCAAAATAGGCCTCACTTTCCAAATTAAGACAATGCTGATAAACCTCTCTTTTCATATCGGGCATAACGGAGGCAGAAATTTCCTTGCAATATACGCGTAGATCAAAAACAGGAATAACCAATTCAACGGGTGCTTGTTGTGTTACTTTTTTATGAGAAGAAAAATAACTAACCACCTTTGCAACAACAAAACACAAAAACACTATACAAAAAAGTATTATGCAAACAAAAGCAATCTTGCGATATAATCTTTTGAAATAAGCCTTTTGTCTTGCTCGGATTCTTTTTTCCATAAAGATTGTACCCTTTAATATCCCAAGAGAAGCTTTTACAGCAAAAAATGATAGAAGTATCTGTGTACACAATACAGGTTATAGCCGCAAACGATCAAGACTCTTATGTCAAAAGACTCTCTTTTTTACCGTATAATTCTTATCGTATAAAATTCTTATGAAACACTTTTCTCATGCCCTTTATGAAAAAATAGGGCTGATGATTTTCTCTCACCACTTTTAAAGACAAAGATTCTTTATCCATGCGGATCTATAAACAATTCGTCTTTGTTAAGACATGTCATATTGATTTATAAAGAATATTTATTGTTTTACATGTTGAATGAGAAACCCGAACACCATAGGATTCTCTCATCCGAAGTTTGTTTTCTATTAAATCAACCAAAACCATGTTGCTTACAAGTTACAAGCGGAACTGGTATGTGGATTAAAAACTGTATAAGAAAGGCATATGCCTCTTATGAATCGTCTCACGAACCAAGGCTGTCGTAATATTGGGAGCGAGCAAATACAATGATGGTGCGGGCTTGCCTCTACATAAGCGTAAAGATGGGAGTGCTCAATGGATTTACCGTTATTCACCACACAAACACTTCATATATAAAATCTTATACGCCTTCTATTACCGCCCCCTCAAAAAGCAGTCGCTAAAACAAGATAAGAGATTATAGATGTAAAACTCCTAACAAAAAAGAATGGACTTTCTAATCGAGATCAACAAACACTGTTAAAGACACATTTGCATTTTTGACCATGCTGGCATGTATGATAATGGCCCTTCAAATGCGCCACCATTTTATGCTTCACCTCATATCATTCTCCGTCAAACAATCACAAAGATTCTTTAACTATTCAACGCCCCCCAACCAAAGCAAAGAAACCAAACCCAGACGCCTGCATTTTTATTTGAATCTTCCCTATTGGGATAAAACACACAAGAATTTAAAGATTTCACTGCAAAATGAAATCACAAAATACAATAATGAGAAAAATATCCAAAGCCATCTCAATAACAAATATATAGCGCCCCTGTTATTAGAAAGTAAAAAAAGCCGCACCATTTAAAGGCGCGGCTTATGAATAGAGATATAACTAAATAAAATACAAAAGAAATCAATAATAAATACTTATACACAAAACGTATAGTATTGCAAGCTTTTTAATTATATTTATAAAAATATCCAAAAAGAGTATAAATAATGATACATTCGTATTGAGGAGAGCTGTTTATAACAATACACTTTCTAAAATAAAAACGTATCAAATAAATCAAAATACTTTGTAGCTTTATCTCAATATAATCCATGAAAAAACACACATAATTTAAGTCCATAATTATAATAAGACCCGTTCTTTTACGCTTGTAAAAGCTGGTTTTTCTTAACTTACATTCACCACTTCAAAAGATGAAGATTCTTCACCCAATCTGATCTATCAACAGCCCAGATTGCATCGGGGTTCATTTGGCTTTCCCGCATGTGATTGACTTAAACTTAAAGCTCAACAAATAAGCCTGCCTTAAATATTTGCCATGCCCTTTAAAAAACACTTTTTGTATCATGGAAGCTCTTACAAAGAGGCTTGCCTTATATCATCACACCTGAAAGGACAGTCTTTACAGCATAAACAGGACAAGACAAATCAACAACCGCTTGTACAATCTTGTCTGATAAGAAAACAAGTGAAACGTTAGCCTTCAAGCCTGCTCCAACAGTACAGCATTTCTCTTCTTTATAAGAAAAGACACAACGATACGCATGATTTTTTTATAGGTATTTTTCTGCTTTTGTCCTTTTGGCAATTAACATTTTCTTTTTATGGGATTTTTAACAAATTAAAATTGCGAGGAACTGCACTTTTTCTCTTTTAAAAAAGCGTAAAAACCGCAAATTATTTATAGAGTTAAAATCATCAAACGCTCTATCCAAAAGCTTTTTAAAATGATTGCAAGATTTTTTATCTTTTTAAAGCTTCTTTTGCCATGCGTTTCTATTTGGGCATAGCTCCTTACTCTGTAGGCTTTAAAAACTTACCCTTAGATTTCAATATGCGCCCTACTCTCCCCAACAACGCATGATCAACTTATCCTGCAACAACGCTTCTCTATCAATTTTTACCCTTTTTTAACATCTCAAACAGAGTGCAATTCCAATCCCCACCGAAGATATAAATCAGGTTTATCTCATCTATAGCTTCAACCCATACATATTGTTATGATCACTCTTTTCTATTTTTCCTTTTCTAACAAAGAAGAAATCTCTCTAGAATGCTCAACACTGATGTTTTGAGCAACACTACTGTATATTCCTAGCGGCTTATGTGCTGTAAATTTTGAAATAAAAGAGCTGTAGTCTATTTTTGGCGCCTCGTATATTGGAGAAAAAAATATGTCTCCAACGGACGATGATTCTGTTTTAATTTCTGGTGCACTCACAAAACTGTTTGGTGTCGTTATTCCACCACTCACAACACTATTAATACTGTCTTGCTTCTCTTCTTTCTCATTTTTTTTCTGTTCGACATTGGTAAGATCTAGAGCATTTAATTTTTTTTCTAAAGCATCCATGCGCTTTGCAATTTTTGTAATATCTTCATATGCTTTCTTCAACAATGCGTTTAAAGGAGCATGTCCCATTCTTCCGCTAGCATAAAGAACCACACGAATACATTCCGGATCATCAATATCAGCAATAGAAAATGGAAAAAGTGCCATTATATCCCCCTTTTTGATAAGCTAAACGCGTATTAAGGCATTTGCATCTCTTTTTTCGTTGTACGGCTCTTGCATTTCTCA
>NZ_JBHIRL010000016.1:17158-34008 GCF_042197145.1 Bartonella sp. AA56HLJMS
GACAACCTCAGACAACCTCAGACAACCTCAGACAACCTCAGACAACCTCAGACAACCTCAGACAACCTCAGACAACCTCAGACAACCATATGAAAAGCTTTTGAAAAAAAATTCCTCATCGAAAATTTTTACAAGGTATTTTTTTAGATTATACTCTGTTTTCCACCTAAAATGATGATTTTACCACCTAAAACCAAAGAGAAATGCATGTCACCTTGCATGCTGTATCAACCTTTCCCAAAAGGACAAAGCCCACACCGGTCTTTAAATAATGGCAATCAATAAACAATGGTTTGTAAACAATCTGGCTTCTTATCTAACAGATTTGACTTGGCTTCCCCCTTCAAACGCATCCTTGTAATGTATCCCCTGTCCAGAGTTACTCTACAAAAAAATGCTGCGTTAGGAATACGCACAGACGAAAAACACCCCATGCATAAAATTTTAACCGCATCTCAAACAATGGTATTTTACAACACAACGGGATAAACTATTGTCTTATAGATTTTCTCGTATCACTCTCATCCCGTTTCAAGAAGTTGCCTGATAAGCACAAAATGCCATCTCAGAGGGTTCAATGCCTCACCATGTACTACAACGCATCGCCAACCTGCTGCTCTTGCCAACAGTGCACCCATTTTGAAAACAAAGAGGGGCTTTTTTCCTACACGCTTTGCCAAAAAAGGGAGCGCTCCATTTTGCTTTTTCTCGCTTTAAATAAACATATCCGTTAACCTCTTTCCACCACCCTCAAAGGACAAAGGTTTTAGCCCCACATCGGTTTGTAAACAATCCAACTCCTCTGAAGGGGCTCCATATCTGCTCATTATTTATATGATTCACTTGCATAATACTTAACCAAGAAAATCCTCACCATAACATTTGCTAATGTATTAAATACTTTAAGCTATCTTACTGATATCACCACCTTCAATAATAGTGTTTTAATGACGGTATTTTACGCTATAATAGGATAAAATTATCTAGGGGCTTTTTGTCATCGCACAGCAGCGCTTTAACCCCAGCACTTGAAATAATGGATCACGATATCACAAAAGAGAGGCATTTGAGCTAAAATATTGATTCATCAGCAAAAAACGCCATGAATAAAGAAAGTTTTTTTGTTCTCCCCCTACCTTCAATAATCACCGTCTTGATCCTCTAAAGAACAATAGGCAAACTTACCTTTAGACATCCAACAAAGGCAGCACAAAAAATAAAGAGAGTTGAGTTTTTTCTAAAGCGCCTCAAAACTTTCTACACAATATATTCAATAAGACTTTTTTTCATAACAAACATTTTAGCATTTTTATCTTTCTCTCCTACAGCTTTCATTCTCAGGCTTTGACAGCATAAACCACCGCCATATTGACGGGGCGTGTTTCATCACCCCCTGTTTTTTGCAACAAGACCTTATGTTCATGCTCTCCCGCAGCCTTCGTTAACCGATCTTTATTGTAGACTTGAGCCAGATGTCTATAATATTCACCGTGATTCATATCCCAAACTACCTCTTCAATCATTGGATAACTATGCTGGTGGTTACCTGCTGAATCTGTTTTTCCCTCATGGGTATGGGATTGAAAAGACTCTTCTTGTCGGCTTCCCAAGCGACGTCCTTTATCAATTTCTTTTCCACTATCGAGCCCCCGTAAAAACATTCCACGCAAATCGGGAACATTGAATGTTGTTCTCCCGTCTCCTTTTCCCCATGTTTCTCCCAGAACAGCAAAGAGATTAGCATAGTTCCTTCGCGAATATTCTTTACCATTACACAGTAACCATCCAGAGGGTATTTTTTCTGTAGCAAAAGTCCCGATAAATCCAGAAGAAAAAGTTTCAGGCAAAGGAGGAAAGGGCGGAATTTCAGGAAGTTTTATAGTAGGATTGGTTAAAAACCAGCCATCAGCATTTTTTCCGGCAATATCACGCGTATAGACGATCTCATAAAGCCCCCCTTTTTGAATTTCCCCGCCCTTTAAAGGCACAATACCCTCTGGCGTTGCCATATAAGTTGGTCTTGGCGGCAATTGATTTAAAGAAATATTTGTTATTCCTCTGTTGACGCCTTGTGCTTTAAAGCGCACAACAATGCCATCCATATAAGTCTCAAAAAAAGACTTTGTTGCCAAACGAAGTGACGTTCTCTCATTTTTCACATCGACAGTAAACTGTGTTTCAATCCCGCCCCCATTATCCAACAAATATTCTTTGATGCGTTGCATCATAGCGCGAGCACTATCATTGACTGTGCTTGGCGGTTGCCCTTCTGCCCAGTTTATATTCTCGTCGACATAAGCATTTTCTGATGCAACAATTGACCAATCATAAATCGAGCTCATAGAAGATACTCTTTTTTCAAAAAGGGAAAACGAGCAAAAAATGAAGAAAAGAAAGCCGCAATTTTATTTTTAGATGCCGGCATTTTCTCCATTTTCATTTTTTCCATTTTCAGGCCTATTTTGTCATAATCAACATGCAATAACTTTGTTTTCGCATTGACATAAACAGCTTCAGGGTTCACACGCAACACGTCTTGCGCCATAACGCCCTGATAACGTTGTGGATTTCCCTTATAATTAAAGGTATAAAGTGGATATCCCTTTTTCTGCCCCACAGGGATAATATTTTCTTTTGCTCTCACATCACAAAGCCCTAAAATTCCTCCGACCAATCCAAGCACTTGCTGCGCATCACGCAATGGATCTTTTGTCACAGAAGGCATTGTCGTGGATTTTCCTGAAGTCGTTCCGTAATTTCCAGCAGCCTGTGTTCCTACCTGTAACAAACTTTGCAATCGGTTCCAATCTTGATTATCTTTTTCTGACCATTTTTGGCGTTCAGCATCTAAGACATTTTGGCGGTTTATATCTTGAATCATGCCCCCTTTCAAAGCATTGCTTTGCACGTTACTCTGTCCTTGATAATAGCTATTTGCCGCATTAACTTGATCATTCTGAGAGCGATCAATCATCTGGTTTGCATTCATCATATTGTTAATATCTTGATTATATTGCTGTGCTGCAGCATTTGTTGCCAAGGCGCCTAACTCATCGGCCAGCACACCAGTATGAGCCCCAGAGCCATAACGTCCTGCTCCCGACATCGATTGATTAATTGCATCGGACGTTTTATTCAGAGCATTTTGCAATGCAGTATTAAATTTACTATTGCTTCCAATCCAGCTTCCCTTAGCCATACCGGAAAGATTTGTAGCGCTGTTGGTTGGTGCACTCAACCATTGCGTTACCGTTGGATTGTTATAGAGCCCTGCTGCTTGTTGTAAACCGGTCAGCGCATTTTTTGTCATATTGCTAAGACCAGCGACTCTGTCTCCCTGATAAACGTTTCCGCCAATTCCTTTATTATAAAGTCCAAGTGCATCAGCACTGGCTTGTTTAAGAATATCAGCCGCCCAAGCAGGTGGAGCATTTGTTTGTGTTGTTGTCTGCACTTGAGGTGTGGTTTTTCTACTCATGGGTTCAGAACCTTTCTATATTGAATAAGATTACGAGAATATCCGTGATGAGCGAGCTTTTTCGCCCATCCAGTTCTTCCAAACATGTGCATTTCTTCAGCATTAATTGTTCGCGCCCATTTTTCGACTTCATCAATCAACTTGACCAATTTCAGCCCTCCCTCTCCAGCAAGATCAGAGAGAACGACGCATTTTTTTCCCGTATGGGTTATTTCAACTTTGGTAATTGCAAAAGCACTAAATTGGATTTTATTTTTTAAGACCAGCCACAATTGTGCTTGTCCTGTAGCGATTTCTTCAGCAATTTTTTCCAGACAAACATCATCCGGAAAGCGCTGAACATATTTTTTCAATGCAGCATTGAGAGCCTCTTGATAGGGAGCTATTTTTTCCCATGGCCACTGCTCTGTCAGATGAGCAGAATATAAATCTTGACTCTCAAGCATCATAATTTTAGCTCTTTTAGCTTTGTCACTCATCTCCCCTCAAATAACATCCCCCTACGCATTTCACGCATTCCATGCCCCCCGCACAATAAAAGAAAAAAAGCCCCATCATCCCTTTGTCACAACAAAGAGGGAACTTTTTTCTTTATAAAAATAAACCATGGTGCAGCCTATTTTTCCTTTATCGCAGAAAAGCATGAAACATAACGCACCACCTTGTTCTTCATATTATAAAGACACAGCTTATCGCATTGTGCCTTTGTTTATAAAGGTTTGGGAAGCCTATGGGGCATTTGTTCTTTAATAATAGAGGCTTGAGCCTATCGCATGGTATTACAAAAGGGCATGCCTATCGCATGCCGGCCCGCGTCAATTCCACATCAAATCCAGTGACATGAGTCCAATTCACCCCTTCAGGAATACGCAATTTAAAGCGATAAAACCGTGCCCTTGCACGACAGTGAATTTGTCCAGTATTATAAGAGGGCTGTTTTTCTGGCAACCAAACAGTTTCCTCTTCAAGAGATTGTCGAAAGCGCATTCCCACAGACAAATAAAACTTTCCACTATTGACTTGAGGCATAATATTTTTCACCCGTGTTATCATGCCATTTGTCTGCCCCATTTCTTGTGATGTCACGACACAAGCCATAGGACCCCCAGAAAACGAACCCAGTCTCCCCTGTTGATCAAATGCCCCCAGAATAGGCGATTCATTTTTCCAAGCTTTACTATCGAGAGAAAAGGACAAATCGTCAATATTCTTAGTCACAAAATCAAGACCTTCTAGGGTTGTTCCTGCTAAGAAAATAGGCAATATCATTTTGATATCGACGAGAGCTTTTGTCCATTTTTGCAATCCCCAATCATAAATGAGCAAGATACGTTTATGAAGGTTCTCATCAGAATCAACCATCCAATAAACACGATTATACACCCCATCGATAGCAGCAGACAGAGTGTACAGATTATCCTTCCTTGATTTTGCGGTCATCGTTCGATCGACTTTTTCGAACCCAATGGGTATAATCTGTCCCTCATTTGTTATTTGATAAAACCCGCCCTCATCGGCAAAGAATGCTAAATCGCCTCTACAAACAATTGATTCAGCATTTTTTGCGCCTCGTTTATCGTGGATTTTTTGGAAACTAAAAATAATCTTAGAGCCAGGAATAAAAGAACCAGCATAGATTGCAGAACGCATAAAGATAATTGGATTTGTTGTCTCCGTTGCCCCTTGGACGAATCCGCCATCAGGAAAATCTTGATAATCACAACTTTTTTTTCCCACGGTCCAAAATTCAGCATCATTTAATCCAGACCAATGAACCCGTCTTGGATTTTCGGTTAATTTCATCAAACAAACGAAATCTCCCCAGATTCGAACAATCCCTGCCTGTGGTGGATTTCCTCCTAAATTTCTAAATGTTTTATCATGATTAATATCAATCACTTGTGGTTTATCATTGGCATTCACAGCAATGATAAAATCACCAAACAAAGCAAAAGACCACGGAGCATCAACATTAGCCAGATAAGGTTTTCCTTTTTGGCTAATATCTTTCCAGTTCATTGTTGTATTATCAAGTAAGTAGATTTTATCTCTTGTCCCGACAATAATAGAAACCCCATTTTTTGTTTTAACCGCAAGAGTGCCTAAGATTGGCTCCGGACAAGGCTCTGATAAAGGCTCAAAACTTGGCATAGGGATATAGGAGCCATCCGCCGGGAGCACATTAACAAGTTCATCGGTAAAAATTCCATTGATATCCGCCACATCGGGTCGATAATCAGCGATTGGGAAAAAAGCCATCAAGACCCCCATAAAATCTTTGAAGAGCCCAGTGCCATTCAAAACACCAAGGCTTATTGATAAAAAACCACAAAAGCCCTTAAAACTCTAAAGGCATAAAATTCAACAAAATAAACAACCTTAGGTTGTTTAACGCACCAAAAAAACGATACCATCAATAATGGCCACCCCAACGCCATCCACCAGCCCTTCACCATCAACACCCAACGCGTGTATCCAGCCATAAGTGACAAACCAGCCACCAGTGCCAAACCAACCTTCAACGCCAGCCATAAACGATTTGGAAAAAAGTCTTTTAAAAACGCATTGGGCGAATCTTTGAAGAACCTTTTCGGCGCGATGTTTCAATGCGCAAAGCTTGAAGCTGTTCTTGAAAATCTCTGAAAGAAACGGCGGCATATTCAGGATCTTTAAGGATATTTTTATAAAGTTCATATTTTGCTCGTGCTTTAATAAGATCAAAAGCATAAATCAACCAAGGGTTATCATCCTCTTTCAGCTGTTCATCGGCAAAATGAACAGGAGCATAAGAAAGCTGTACAGTTTCCAGATGTTCTGGTGTTGGAAAGAGTCCTATTTTTTGATCAAGGTAGGTATAAAAGAATGGCGTTCCTAGCGCAGGATGCATACCATATTGTTGATGCAACACTTCCAAGGGCTTAAAGAACAACTTTGTTGGTGTTGCACTCTTTGTTACTAAAAAGACGCCCTCCAAACTCTTTTCTGCTTCAATAAAAACCCCTTCTTCTTGCCCATACCATGTTTTACCACTTTGTGTTTTAAACGTCCTTTCTCTTTTTTCATTAAAGAAAAAGGGTTCGCGTTCACACAAACGCAAAGCCGTAAAAATTGAATCTTGAATTTGCAGGGAATATTCCGCTGTTGTATCGTCAATTTCATCTTGAATAAGCGCGACCATATAAGCAAAAGTTTTAGAATGGTCTGAATGTGTAAGGTTTAGATTTTGGGGATCAGTGGATAAAGTGGTCATAAGCCTGTCCTTGTTTCTGGAAGCATTTTAAATTTTTCCCCCAACAGATCCCTCTTGTTGGGGGAAGAGAGCAAGCGTTCGCTTTAAGCGGGTGCTCCATAAGTTGGAATGACAATAGTGCCAAAATCCTGAGCCCCTTGCGTACTTCCTGGCAAGGTAAAGCAAGTTTTTTTCATCCCAATAATGGTTTTTGCCGCAACCCCGAATTCTCTTTCATAGTCGAAGAGTTCCTCCACCAATTTATAGCGTGTCGCCCCTCGATCTTTACCAAAAGCAATCACAGCACTCTGCGCACCAAGCAGAACAGCCCGCCGCACATTTGGTACAGCTTTGTTAGCGGTTCCAGCTTCGACCCCTTCGGTAATATGTTCAGCTTCGCGCAAAACCACACCATTATACATGCCCAAAGACCCATCATAGAGCGGATTTTTGATACGACTTCCACTATAGATTGCCTTAGTAATGTCGAGCCATTGCCCCGCATCAGTATTGGTTCGCAATTGTGTCACTTGGGTTGGATGTAGATAAAGCACATAGACATTTTCGCCATCGATCCGCACAGGTCTAATTTTAGGATTTGCCAATTTAGCCCGTTCAACTGCTTTATCAATCAAGCTGAGATCAAAAACATCGTCTTCTTTTAAGTCCTCATCTTTTGCTTTATCATTAGGACGTACCACACGTTTATTGGTTGGTGCCGTTGGCGCATTAAACCCATAATGAACTGGTTTAAGGGTAATCGTGCGTCCTTCAAAGTTAATTGTTTTTGCGGTATACCCGCAAACTTGAATGAAGAACATCATACTCAGACGATCTGCATACCAATCAACCAAACCATTTTTTGCCTCGGTGCGCAAATCATGGAGAATTCGTTGTTGATCAATCGTTCCCTCATTTTTGACACGCACAGCATGAACGAGTTCATTAATTGCCAAGCGATCATTGAGAAACTGTAAAGCTTCTTCATTGCCTTCCAATGTCTGCCCTTCGCTTACCCCATCGCCTAGCAACTGCACACGCAAATTAAAGCTAATAGCATCCCCACTTGCTTTCGTAGTTTCATCTTTTAATTGTACGATACTGTTTGAATCATTTCCAATCAACGGCGCAATTGGAAGTGCTTTTGAGACTTCTTGGTTTAGTAATTTAGACCATGTGCGCACTGCCATTGGGTCATTAAGTCCGATATAAGTTACGGTCATTTTATCCTCTAAAAGTTTTCTTGACATAAAAAAACCCGGCAAAGCGCCGGGCGCTCAAAACACCACATTTCATTTCAGATGGTGAATAGGTTGTTCGTGAGTTTTATCTAATTTCTGTTAGCGTCTGCCTCCTCCTTATAAGAGCTCTCCTCACCACATCCGTGCTTTGAGAAATCCCCCCGCATTCTCCTGCGCCAAAAGCCTCTTAACATTCCCGCAAAAAACACTCCCCCGCATTCTCCTGCGCTAAAAGCCTCTTAACGTTCCCGCAAAAAACACCTGCCACATTCTTGTTTTTAAAATTCTCTTCCCCCCATTAAACGATTAAAAGCGGCTTTATTTTTAGGATCAGCAACCCAAGCGCTAAACTCTGCTTCTGACATTTTATCAAGCATATCCAAAGAAATCGGCCCATTTGGCGTTAAACCGTTATAAGCAGCAAGAGTACGTGCAGAATTGTGTCTTTCCTGTAAATTTTCACCCATGTTATTGGGAACATTTGTGTAGCCAATTTTTTGTGCAATAGAGTAAATCACTTCAGCGGGGTTTTGATTTTTTTGCGCACAATCGCGCAAGATCTGCTTCAACTCATCACCAATCAACGCATCAATATTTTTGGGGTCTGCCATCTCAGGATAGAGCGAAGCACAAGCTGCCAACTGTTTAGCCCGCGTTTCATAAATAAAATCAGCTGCTTGATCAAAATCATGATGCTTTTGTTTAACACTGGCAACAGACTGCTGAAAAAATGCATGCAACTGTTCTGCTTCGCGAGCAAGAGAAGGCTGTTGTTTTTCATGTACAAGCCCTTGTTTTTGGAGTGTTTTTCCCAACCATTGCATATAGCCCATAAAGTCTTTTTGCGGATCTGGTGGAACATCTTCTCCCCCTTGAACCTCTTTTCCAGCCTTTTGCGAAGAGTACTGTTGTTGATGCACTTGCCCTTGGAAATTATCTTCAAGAGTTTTTTCTTCTCTTGCAATTTCACCATCTTCTCCCTCTTGTGTTGAGACCAGAAAATCTTGTTTCAATTGGTTTTGTTCTGCCGGCGTTAAGTGTTCTTGATCCATGACATTAGCCTTCTCTTTTTTTTAACAATAAAATCAAATTTTTCAGATAAAACAGCCCATAAGCACTTATCCCCTCAATGTTCTCCCATCATTTGAGCACCAGTATTCCCCCCAATGCTCTCCACCCCACATGACAGCAAAACTCCCCTCTCCACCCTACTTTTCCCAACAGTCCTGCCCTACAAAACAGGTCTTTTAAGAAAAGGGAGCCCATGCACTACGAAAATCGATAAGCCCATTCTGCGCCCACCATTCCCCACCATGTTCACCCCACATAACGGCAAGACTCCCTCTCCACCCTACTTTTCCCAACAATCCAGCCCTATAAAACAGTTCTTTTGGGAAAAGGAAGCCCATGCACTATGGAAATCGATAAGCTCATTCTGCGCCCACCATGCCCCACCAAGTTCACCCCACATAACGGCAAGACTCCCTCGTTCTCCTGTTTTCCCCCAACAGGGATAGTCTCATAAAACAGCTCTTCGAAGATAAAGGAAGACGACATTACGCTATGGAAATTGTATCGATAAGCAATTTCTGGTAGATGGAATTTATCAGAAGTCGCGCATGACAAAGCACCCTATTGTTGAGCCTTTACTGTCTGCAACATCTGCATTATCTGCTCTGCTCCCACATTATCCCCCATCTGCGCTGAGGCATTTTGCTCTTCTTGAAAAGAGTTTTGCGCCTTTATAGCGATTTTATGAATAAGTGAAGCCGGTAAAGGCGAATAGCGTAAAAGATCGAGCATAATCTCAGGCGTTGTAAAATTTTGCATCAAAGGAAGCAATTGCATGATCAGTGCAAAAGTACGCTCTTTTTCATTAAGACTTGTTGGCGCATCATCCACGACAATATCATATTCCAAGCTTGTCACCATTTCGCGTGTCAGCGGCACATACTGGGCATTTTCATCACCAGCAATACGCACCAACCGCCCATCGGAGAGATAATTTTGAATAAGATAGAGAATAATTTTTCCCTGTCGTTGCCGATATCGACGCAACCCATCAAAAAAGGAAGCCAAAAGATTAAGTGACGATTGTCGCCGTTGTTGTTCAAGAATGCCAGGCTGATTGACAGCTCGCGTCCCAATAAATTCAGAAGACAACCCCGTCACCTGTTCGAGAGCACTCTTTGCTTCATTAAACAATTGAAAAAAACCTTGCGGAAATTGCGCCACGGGTTTAGGTTGGATTCTTCCGCCAGACACAGCCCCACTTTTCAACCAAGTAATGCTATCGGCTCTAGCCCAACTCTCGACGGCTTGTCGATCATCATCAAAAGCATCGCGTTCTGCCATAATGCCGCCTTTTGATTGGCTATTGAGCAAGTGCATTACTTGACTAAAATATTTGTTTGCCCACCGTTGCGGATCTTTTGTAGGGCGCACAATTCCGTAAAATTGCCGACTTAACTTATCAAAAGTACCGGTAATACACTCCCATCCCAATTGATTGGGTGGAACCAAGGGCTTATCAGGCGCTTCAAGCAGCTTTCTACCTAAAAATGCCCGTTTGACAATTTTTCTGTTCAACCTTGTTGCTTGAACATGCGGAAAGGTTTTGCTTAAATTTTGGAAATCCTGCTCTGAATAATCGACAAACCTTCCACTTTGAGGCTCAAGGACTTTATAAACCACCTCGCGTTCAAACCAGCGACATTCTACCAATGTCACCATTTTAGGACGTTGATAGCCGCTCCCCTCTTCTCCTTGATACCCCCTCTCGGACTGATAACTTTGTGTCATCCCATCGCTGGTTGAATGTAAAAAACTCTGATGTTTAACCCAATCAGCATTAAGGTCACTCCAATGAACATTGGGAAACATTTCCTGCGCCACAGCAAGGGGTTTTTCATCAATATACCATAAGCGTTGTGCATCAATAAGATTAGACTTGACAGCACTTGCATCCCACACCATTTTCATCGGGTCTAAACGTGCAATGATTGGTTTTCCTTGGGGATCTTGTTCATAATCAAGGCGTGTATCTGTCCAGCCCATACCGCAAATAATTGCATCTTGAAAAGCATCGGAATCTTCGTATTCCCCGTCGGCTTCATCGCGAAACCATTCGGCTGCTCCTGTCAAAATCTGGTTTGCAAAGGCAGCCCCTTCTTGTCGTGGAATAAATTGCACTTGCCTTTTATTATTGCGCTCAGCCCCAATCACGGCATTAATTAAAGGCGCAATACGGTTAAAAGTCATCACCGGTCTGTTTTGTTCGTGCAAGACAGCCAAGTCTTGCTCATTCCATTGCCGTCCATTATAAAAATCGTAATCTTCCTGGGCATTTTTTCGCCATTTTTCGACATGATCAATATCATCCTGATACCAACCCACGAGTTTTTTAAAGAGAGCTTGATTTTCAAGCGTTTCGATTTGATTAAAAGAAGAATCTGTAGAACTATTCATTAAAAAGCCATCCATGAAGTTTGAGAATGGTGAAACGAGCGATAAGGTTTTTTTCGCGCTTTAGCATTTGGTTGTTCATAAGCCACACACATCAGTCCAAAGGCATCGGCCCCATGGCTAGCCCAATCATGTTCAGCCCCTAGTCCGATATTGCGCTGTTCGTCGCGCTTTTCATGATACCAAGCAAGCGCTTTTCTCCCCGCACATGTCGTTTCACGATTAAACCATAGTGCAGGAAACAACCGCCGTACGGCTTCGATACGCATTTTCACAGCGCCTGTTCCTTGGTTAGGAATTATTTTGGTTTGAAAACCGGCTTGTTGAAGGGCACTTTCAAAACTCACATTATAGACACGATCTTTTGTTGCACCATCATGAGGCAAGACCATAAGAGCCTTTTCATATCCCCTTTGAAAGACCCAGCCCACATGCTCTGAGAGAGGTTGTCCTTGGGCTTCATAATAATCGAGCACTCGGATTTCACGTCCAACAAATTGCGCCACCCACAATGCGGTAGCATCAGCCTTTGCTCCTGTTCCCCCGATATCCCAAAAGATTCTCACCTGCATCAAAGGATCCCGTGGAACAGTGGTAATCCGCCCTTCCATTTCGGCTTCGAGCAGACATTTCTGATAATAAGCCCCTTGGACAGCTTGGAGATATTCGCCTTCCCAAATATGGTTATACTGCTCTGGTCTTTGCTGCAAATCGTCCATTCGATCACGATTGAGTTTTTCAGGAAATTGCGGATTATCACGCCAATTGATTTCCACCCCTTTGATATGAGGATTATCGACATTTCGGAAACGTTTTTCCACGGCTGCATTTTCATGGCATGGGTTCCATGTGACCCATAATTCTGCATTCCAATCTTTTCCTTCTTCGCGCAAAGTTGGAATAAGTGTTTGCCAAGCAGTTTCTGTCACGGGCTCGGCTTCATCGACCCAACAAAGGAAAACGCGTCCCATTGATTTAATACTTGCGATATTGCGATCAAGCCCAGCAAACACATAGACAATCCGTCCATCTTTTGACTTAATATATTTATCGCCGATTTCATAATAATCTTGTAAAAAAGGATAAGCTTCGATAGCGCGTTTAATTTCTTCCAAAGAACTTTCATTAAGAGAATTTTGAAATTGCCGTGCACAAAGAATAATCCCGCGTTCTCCAGCCATTCCATGGCGATATCCCACCACAGCCGACATCAACGCAAAAGAACGTGTTTTTCCAGAGCCCCGTCCTCCCCAAGCGGCTCGCACATCGGCATTTCCAGTAAAGACAGGAATAAGCTTTGGAATAAGAGCCACTTGAGCCGTTTTCTGCTCAATTTTTTGAGAAGTTTTCTGAACAGTTGTCATTATAAATTTTCATACTTTAGCAATAATTGCGCTGCACCCTTTTGCTTATCCCAAGTTTAATGATCCCAGAGCAATTGAACGAAAAGAGCAATTGAACGAAAAACGCCCTTCTCAAAAGCAGCGCTTTATCTTTTCTTCATCGCACATATTCAATAAATTTCACTTTTTTGCATGAGATCCCCTTGACCCCACCTATGCGCCCCAAGCCCCCAAGGCACAAAAGCCCCACCCCCTCAAACACCGCGCCTGTCATCCCCCAACCACAAGCAAGGTATCCCCCCAACCAAATCATAGCCTCAGCACATAGCTCTCAGGCATATCCAAAGCCCAACATCCTCCAATATCATGCCTCTCAAGCATCACCAATCCTCACACTTTATCCCCCAAGATACCCCCACCAAAACACATGCATCAGGCAAGCATAACACTTCTCTCAAGTTTCATGCCCCTCCCCCATCAAAACACTGTTCCATATCCACCACACAAATACCCTGCACCAAATTCCCTCCAGCACACGGGGGCCCTTACGGCATCATTCACCAAAGCCCCTTCCCAATATCACGAGCGCCTACAAGCACGATAGCCTCCGCTTCAATCCCCTCAAGATAGGCAATCACCAAAGCAGCCCCCTTGCAAGACATCACCCCACATCACCCACCTCAGCCTAACATTTTTCAATATCACAAGCCTCAGTTATCGAGGTATCATGCTTCTCCGGTTCACTATTTTTTGCATTCACTGGTACAATCTCAATACGCGAAACTGTTTTTGATATCTCCACACCTTCAATAACGAGAAAAAACCAAATCTTCACCAGATGCCCAAAACAGCAAATATCATCAAGCACTCCCCAACATCTTTCAGGTATCGCGCCCCTCACGCATCGCCATAAAAGCATCTTGCCGGCCCCTCTTCAAACAGACCACCCCAGACGCCATGTACTCCCAAAAAACACCATATGCACCGAAGTCTCCTCCAGTCCACGTCCTCATGCTTCCCCCACCAAGGCTTAACAACGTCACAGCTCACACGCCTAAAACACACGCCCCTCACCGCAATTTCAATCATAAGCTTTCAGACAAACATCTAGCATCCCCGTTCAAAGACAATATCCCTTAAACATCATGTGCCCAACCCAACATTTTCTCGTAGCTTCAAGCCTCAGTTGCCGAGGGATCATGCTTCTCCGGTTCGCTATTTTTTGCATTCACTGGCACAATCTCAATCCGCGAAACTGTTTTTGATATCTCCACACCTTCAATAACGAGAAAAGACCAAACCTTCACAAAAATCCAAAACAGTAGATAACAACCACACCCCCTAAGCATTGTACCTCTCGGGTATCACCTCTTCAGCACACGCCCCTCTGTCATCGCCCATAAAAGCCGGCATCTCGACATAGGAAGCCCCAATATCTCCCACCGAAATATTCTGCTCTCCAGTAAATGCCCAAACATCACAGCTCCTTCTTCAAACCTTAGTTATCGAAGTATCACACTTCTCCGGTTCGCTATTTTTTGCATTCACTGGTACAATCTCAATACGCGAAACTGTTTTAACCTGCCCTTCTCCAGCCCCCTGAAGAGGCAACACTTTTGCCAACAGCGAAAAAAAAGGAACAGGATTATTCAACGCATGATACTGAAGATAAGACACCAGCCCATCTTCACCATAGTGATATCCAGCCTGCTCCGCCGCTGTCAAAAGAGCTTCATTAAATCGCTTTGTTGTTTTATTTAAAGCCCCTTTTTTCCGCCCTCTTCGACGTAAGGGAAGACAATGTTCATCTACCATCATCATGTTCCTTCCAACTAAAGAGAAACCAAAACCTCAAACACAAAAAATGACATAAAAATCAGCAACAAAATTTGCCAAGCATTCAACAATTAAAAAAAATGGGACACACCCAAAAAGATAAGAGCCCACATAAAGCCCAAATCCTCCGCATAATTTTACAGATTCACATTTTTACGCTTTTACATCATTACAGAAAAAAGCCAAATGAAACTCAAAAACCGCCATCCCCACGCCCCTCTGTAAACACGGGTCTGTCAACAAGCTGATTTCTCGTCTATCAGATTCCCCTGCTGATTATTTCATATAGCTATCCCACACTTCAAAGAATGGTGTTTAATCAAACACGCCAGATAAGCTCTGATCTACAATTCGACTTCAAAAAGCAAATTTTCCTCTGCTGAATAAAGCTTCCACCCCGCACCGGTTTTAAACTATCATCCAACCTCTTCCCCAGTAAATTCCCCTACTAACATCAGATTACCACCCCCCCAAACATCCCTATTTTACAATATAACAGACTAGAAAATCTTTTAATTGTTCTTGCCAATCCCTTGAAATTACTTTATCACTCAAAGGATATTTTGATCGTCCACGCAACGATCAATAAGGGATAGTAAAGCCCTAAGCTCTAGCGTAAGAATGAACCCACTTTGTGGGTGTCCCGGGATTCCGGGAGTTTTTGCTATGTCCAGGTGTGATAAGCACTAAAAGCAAAAATGCTGACTAGAGCTCAGTACTTTACTACTCCCGGAATACCAATGCGAGGGCGCTCGCAACCGGAGGGGAGCTTGAAGTGCAAACTAAAAATTCACATTTCAATGATATTTCAATAGGTAAAAGAATCCGCCATAGACGACTTTCAATGGGACTTTCTCAAAAGGAATTAGGAAGCTATTTAGGTGTCAGTTTTCAACAAATCCAGAAATACGAAAAAGGATCTAATCGTGTAAGCGCGGGGTGTTTGCTCGAAATTGCTAAAAAACTAGAGGTTCCTATGAACTTTTTTTATGCGGACCTTTTAACAGCAGATATTCCCACAAAAGAACATGCCTTACACCACGATCAAGACACATACAGCGAAAAAGAATACGCCCTTTTGAAAAACTTTAGAGAGCTCCAGCCGAAAAAACAAAAAGCAATTTTGTGGTTAATTTCTGATTAGACAAAAGCACACCCATCAACATCCCTCGCCAATATATCCAACACCCTTAAAATATAAGCTTCAGATCACGACACCTTAAAGAAGACAATTTTATCAGACACGACAGATAAGCGCTGCCCTAAAATATTCCCTCACACACTTTTCTCCAGTCAACGCGTTTTATACCCCTCTTCATCCCAGCTTTCCCCGCTCCATTCACAAATGCGTCCCCTAGTTCTCCGACCACATTCCATGTCAAGACAAAAACTTACAACGCATAAATCCTTCACTTCACTTTTACAGATTCACGTTTTTACGCTTTTCCATCTTTACAAAAGGCAGCAAATGAAACTGTTCCCCCAGCGTCTTTCACTGCTCTGTCAAGAATCCAACATCTTGTAGCAGTTTCCTCCTACCAACCACTCAGACAGATCAGCACACCATACCCCTCAAACAACGGATTCAACAAGCAAGCCTTTTCTGAATATTCTTACACCCATCCCTCTCCAACACAAAGAGCGAAAGCTCCCACAAATACCGATCAATTCCGCTTCGAAGCAAAGACCCCACCCAAAAGACAAAGCTTCCCACACACACACCAAAAAGCTTCTCCCACAGTGCCAATTTTCACATTCTGCATCCTAGCTTTCCAATTCATTTGCAGACTCGTTCCCCAGTCCTTTCCCCCCATTCCATGCCAAGACAAAAGCATACAACGCATAAATTCTTCACTTCACTTTTACAGATTCACGTTTTTACGCTTTTCCATCTTTACAGAAAGCAGCCAAACGAAATTTCCAAACTAACCCACCACTCGATAAACAAGAGTTTGTAAACAATTCAACTTTTATCGCGTACATTGCATTTGGGCAACCACCTCTCACCACCCCTCAAAGAATGCTGTTTCACCAGACACGGACAGATAATCCCTACCCTCCAATATCCAGACATTCTCACAAAAAGCACCGTATAAATTGATATGCTTGAAGGTCCCTCGACGGCATATCCTTGCCTCTAATGCCTCCATCTCACCCTACCTCAAATGACAATATTTTACAGCATAAGGCATAAGGCATAAGGCATAAGGCATAAGGCATAAGGCATAAGGCATAAGGCATAAGGCATAAGGCATAAG
>NZ_JBHIRL010000017.1:0-30979 GCF_042197145.1 Bartonella sp. AA56HLJMS
TTGTTTAAACTTTTGCCAAGTTTGAGAGAAATCAAAAGCAGCAGCAATGATATTTTTCCATTTGGTGATGGTGGTGGTATCAGCACCAAAAAAGCGCATGACGGCTTCAAAGGCACGCCCCCAAGCCCGAGATACCCCCCGTGCAAAACCTTTGACAAAAGAAGAAAAACGATCCCAATATTTCCACAAAGCAAAACCAGCAGCAAGGATGACAGCCACAACAGCAGCAATGACCGCCCCGATCGGGGTAAAAATACCCCCCACAACAGAGAAAAGACTTGCCCCAACCACTTCGATCACTCTCCCCATAAAGCCAAAAGAGGCAGCAAATGCACTTCCTGAGACAGCAATCCCCCGTAAAGCCCCGACCAACAAGGTCATGGGGCGTAAGAGTCGGAGTGAACTTGCCCCAAGACCCGCGGTTAGCAAGCCCAGCGAGCGCCCTGCGGCTGCTAAGCCCCGCCAGCTTGCAGCAACACCACGACTGAGTACTTTAAGCTTAATAAAAGAGCCCATCAATTGAAAAAGCCCAAGGCGTGTCCCGGCAAGAGTAAAGCGCAAAACCCGTAGAGCAATATTAAAAGCCATAAGCGCAGCAATGGTTTTGATGATAGCGCTTGTTAAAGTTGGGTGCGCATTCGCCCACGCCATAAGCCCATTGGTAAAATTGCCAACACTTTCCATCAAACTGTTGAGGGGGGGCAGAAGCACTTCACCAATGCTAATCCCTAAAGCCACAATGCGGTTTTGTAAGAGTTCAAATTGCCGCATGGCACCGGTTGCTTGTTTGTCTGCTTCTTGTTCTACCGAACCTTTAAAGACTTGTGGATCTTTCACATACTCTAAAGCTTGCCCTAACAATTCAGGATTGCCCACCAATTTGGCAAAATCACCAGTAAAATCGCGCCCAGCAATGGCAATCAGCGAGCGCATGCCCTGTTCGGATTTACCCAACACATTAAAAAAGCGTACCAAGGTGCCGGTGGCATCTTTGTCCAGATCTTGCATGAATTTTTCGCGAGAAAGCCCGATATTGGCAAAAGCATCTTCAATATGCTTGCCTCCTGCCTGAATACGGGCACTCATGGCATTAAAACCACGCGCAGCACTCTCTGGAACAATCCCAGCAGAAATCATCGCTGTACCAAATGCCGCAGTTTCGCGCGCGGTGAGCTTAAACATGGTTGCCGCACCGGTAGCACGATTGGTAAAATCAGACACTTCACTGGCTTTTGCCGCCATGTGGTTAGAGAGATGATTGATGGCATCGCCTAGATCTTCAATGCCTGCTTGATTAAGCTTAAAGACATTGCGCAATTTGGCAAAGCGCTCCCCAATCTGATCTCCCGTCATATCAAAAGCAACAGCCGCTTTGGCAGCATAAATGCTAAAAGCTTCTAGATCTTGTTCGCCAATCCCTGCTTGGCTAGCACTGGTCATCAGTTCTAAAACTTCACGTGCCGCTAGCGGAATCTTAGTGGAGGTTTCCAAAGCAAAACGGCGCAATTCCTTTAAGCGATCAAGGGGGGCATCGAGAACCTTTTCTAGTCCCTTCATCGATTGGTCAAATTGCATGGCTTTATAGAGCGGTGCAATTAAGGTTGCTGTTTGCGCAATCGCCCCCACCATACGTCCACGCGCATGGATAAAAGCATTTTCTGCATGGGCTGTAGCTTTCTTAAGATGCTCAGGGTCAAACCACCCTTTAAAATGTTTTCGTGTCTGGCTTTGGAAATGCGCAACATCTAAACTAAAGGCTCTTAAGTCTCGCTTAGCAGAAGCGATCCCCTCTTGCAGATGATTAACAAAACGCACAACAAGAGAAACATCCATGATCGTCTCTTATCCTAACTGATGGCTTTCATATTCTTGAGCTTTCAGGCGCGCGAGTTCTTCTCGATAGGCAATCACATCCAGCCAATCCATCTGGTTAATCTCTAAAGGCGCCCAGTGATAATAAAGCGCTAGTTCTGCTCCAAATTGTCTGGCAGAGAGGATTGGCGTTGCGTAAAAAAAGCAAAAAAAGCCTTCAATATTGCGACAATATCCATCACATCAACTCGATCAATCAATTCAATAGATTCATGTGACATATCAGCCAAAAGTGCTGTGATGCCTTCTGTTGCCTCACTTGTGAACAAAACTTGAGAAAGCTTCGTGATAAGCACATCATTGCTCAAAGTGGTTTTTTGCTCTCCAAACTCAGGAAGCAGCAGCTCTGTCAATTGTGGTCCAATGAGCACCGCTAATTGCTTGGCATGCTTAAAAGTGGGGCGATAAAAGGTCAGTTTCTTGCAGAGAGTTTCTTTGCCACCTTTATCTTGATAAAGAAACGGAACCTGCAATTCCACGTCAATGCTGGTTTGTAAACTTGTCATGATCAATTCCTATAAGTTGAGAATAGAGCGGCGGCGAGAACCGATCTCTTGCCCGTTGCGGACAAGCCAGCCGCCCCGTTTAAAAGAAAAGCGGTGCAAAACAGAACCATCCCAAAATTCCGTATAATCCCAAATATTTTTGATCTCGCAATCATAGCCTGTGGCTTTCCCAGCTGTTAAGCCTTCGCTATCCACTTTGACCAACCGCCCTGTCACATCAATGGAATGTTCATGCTCACGCCCATCTTCTTCAGAAATCACATGTTTTTTGCCAGTGAATTTATGACGAAGACCAGGAGGACCACCAAAAATACCGATGACCTCAGGGGTATGGCTGCGGATTTTCATTTGCATGCTCAAAGCTTTCACACCAAGACCGCTCACATCAATTTGCATATCAGAGCCCCCTGGTTGATAGGTTTCTGTAATTTCTTCCAACGTGGGCAGTTTCAATGTTTCAAGATCAAGGTGAAGATTCACATCATCATCAACAATCAAGGTAAAACCGCGTACAATGCGTAAAGTCATGCTTTAACTCCTTGCTGCTTTGCGATAAGTTTCAAGCGTATCGCCAAATTGATAAGTCATTTTCTTTTGGATATCTTGCGCCAAACGGTCAAAATAAGCGCTATTGCGCCGGCTGCCGAAACTCAAATCTTCTAAAGGTGGCACTTCTTCTGCATCAAATTCCACCCGCAATTTTCCCAATTGTAAAGTGCTGTTGGAATTTAAATCGCGGTCAAACCAAACACGGCCACCCAAAAGCGCACCACGCGCAATCATATCATCAAGAAACTGTGTAAGGCTGCGGGTAATGGCAATAACATGTTGGCCAGTAAGGTTTTCATCATTCGCCCAAGGGCGCAAATTGTTAATGATGGTTTTTTCCAAGGCTGCACGGGTGCGCACCACATTGACAAAGCGCCACAATGGGTCACTGGAGGTGGTATGATTTCCCCATAAAATGCGCCCATTGGAAGCTACTTCTCCCACAGAATTACCTAAATGCCCATTTTGGCTAAGCCGTGCTGGAATAAAGGTCGCAATATCGGCTTGGTTAAGGCGATTTGCCTCATGATCAATTTCGCCATCAAAATAGCTAATGGGGCGTGCTGTCCCTAAAATGCCATGCACATCTTGGTTAGAAGGAGACCAAAAAACACCGCCCCTTTGCTTGTCACGTTTGATAAACATGGCTGCTGCAAAAGGACTTGCGGGTTTAACACTAACACCCCCCTCACGATTTGCCACCCGTACAAAGGGGTCAATCAAATAACAAAAGCGTGAGGAAAAATCTGCACGATAGGCAAGGCTTTCTTCCGCATTTTTACCCCCCGTATCAAACACGGCAATAGCTTGTAGCTTTTCTGCCACTTGTTCTAAAGCGTCTGCCACAGGGTTTTTGCCATTATCAATCCGCCCTGCACTATAAGCCGGTGCTAAGAGAATTCCAGGTTCCACACCCAAATGCCCCCGCGCATGAGCCAAGGCGTGCACACCGGTCAGGTGAGCGTTTGATCCCACCATCTCAGTTTGTGTCTCAGCAATGGTTGATTTTTCTTCCACACGCACAAGAATAATTTGTGCCTCAATCCCCTGCGCACACACCGCGTTAATCACATCAAGAGCCGTTCCCCTTCGCCCAAGCTTTTGGATTTTTTCTGTATCATGGGTGAAGACCAACACAGGCTCGTTAAGGGGAAAAACTTGGTTGTCAGCATCAGGGGCTGTAACAACCGCCCCAATAGCGGTCTGATCAAATGTTGCTAAAGGACGGGATTTTTTACATTGATTAACCCTATTGACCTTAAATTATTGTCAAATACACAGAGTTATTCTTTATTTTGAGCTTTTCTTAATTCTGTAATGGGGACACCACCAATACCCCAATTGTCTGTCTCCACTTCATCAATCACGACAACAGTCGTTTTCGGATTTTTATTCAGAATATTAACTAATAATTGAGTTGCCCCTTCTATTAGTTGCCGTTTCTGTTCAGAGGTAACCCCTTCATTAGTAATTTTAATATTTATGTAAGGCATAAGATCTCCACAATTTACAAATATTGAATAAAAAAGCTCAAATAAATGAACGCAAAAAGATTAAATATTAATACATAATAACTATGCATTTTAAAGCTCGTATCCACCGGTGAAATATGCAGGCTACTGGAAGCAAAAATAGCATTTATTGATACAGGAGAAAGGAGTTGAGCTGCAATAAAGAAGCAAATCCAAACCAAATAATCCGTAACCCCATAAGCCATCGATGACCCTAGTAAGGGAAATGCCAAACTAAATAGCACCATAGGGTGAATTCCTACTACACTGAAAATTGGCAATACAAAGAGAATACAGGCATAACGCTGCCAAACAGAGAGTGATGCCAATGAGTGACTAAACGTCACCGGCAACAAAGGAATAAGCAAATCACAAGTAGATATTAGCAGACTACAACCTAGCAACAACATAATTTCACTGGATATACTGCGTATCACTGCCACCAAAGGAGTCAAAAAATCAATACTGCGTGAACTCCCACGCTCAATGAGGTATAGAATGCTCGCCGTCAATGCAATGCTTTCTAGTGCATTCAACCTAATAACTGTCAACGCAACGATAAATATTAGCCAGAAAAATATCAAAAAAATCCAAATTCTTACTCTCTCTCCTTCTTTATTCGCTCTTCTCTCATCGCAAATAATCGGGTTAGCTAGCGGTACAACAGGAGAAAGGCACAACAACAACAGACTGAATAGAAAAAGTGGTATCCCCAAAGCAGCGGATGTGAATATTGGTGTTCTAGGCATAGCAGCGAAAACTGTTGCTGCACCGATGCTGGTCGGCATCAGTACCATCGTGATGCTCATCATTCGCATCACAATAGCGGCCAAATGGCGAGAGGGAAAAACACTTTTTTTCAAGGCATCAATCATTAGGGGGATAACCCCCAAACTCATCGGCCAAGCTAAAAACGCAGTCAGTATCGCGATGGACAGGGTAAGCAAACCCTTTCCATAGCGCATCAACCGTTCAGAGAGAAATTCTGAAATACGCCATGTATTCATCACATGGCGCAACAATCCCATGGCGAGTAATAGCCAAAAGACATCAGTAAAACGCACAAGCACAGTACGAACATCAGGCAAGTGCCAACGCCATATCAGCACTAAAGCACAAGCCAACAGGATGAACACACCACTGCGTGCATTCCCCTTCAACCACCAGTATGGTATCGTCAAAAGCAAATAACCGAAAACAGTCACTCCAGCCAATGGAATAAGAAACCAAGTTCTTATTGAGATAGACATAAGAAAAATGAATAGCATCAGCATCGCCATTATAACGGATACGGAGGACATGCGTATCAGGAAGCTTTTTACATCATCAATGTACATTAATTGTTGAATCTTTGACTGAGTAGCGATTAAGAAGCTGCTCGTACATGTCAGTGACACAGCGCCCTGCATCCCGCAGTGCACGAGAATTAACTAAAGGCCTAGGCAAAATATATGTATAAAAATTGGGCCCCTCTACTGGATTACCGACCACCCATAATGTATTTTGTATTTGCCCTTTAGTGTCTATAGGATGCTGCCGACGGTCAATATCAATACCACCAGGATGATATCCTTGGTTGATAAATGGTCGAATGATGCCCTGACCAGCCAAATTCTGGATAAAAGGGGACTCATCACGCAACGGAGAAAAACTATCAATCTTGGCCTTGATCAGCACATCTCCATCAACTGAACTGTTTTCATCTTGAAAAACAGACTGAATTTCGAAACGGCTGGTACTAGCATTGAGAACAAGTTTAGGTGAAGGTCCGCCAGCCAAAGTCACGATACCAGCCTCCATCAGAGCCTTCAACTCTTGGTTTCGCTGCATCGGTGGGCCGACAGAAATACGGTTAAAGTTTGGATTAAAATATTCAATAAAGTACTTGTGAGATGAAGATGTTAGCCCGCAAAAATCAATTGCTGAACGTAAGATATCACGGACATCTCGTAGCACATCTGTAGCAGCTTTCACTGGGCCATCAACATTACCTGCAGCGGAAGAATGAAGATCGTCCTTCAAATGCTCCATGAAGAATCTTGTATAATCCTTCAAAGAAGCAAATATTTTATTTCGATAAGGATACAGCAACGCTTGAATACACTGCTCGTCTTTGGAAGTAACAACATAGGTTTCAGAGTCTAGCCAGTGCCCCAGCTGCGTACTTCGATAGACATAACACATTTCTTTAAGCAACAGAGGTAAAAGCTGCGTTTCGAAATCCAGCTTCGGAGAACCGTTAGCAATGCTGGATTGCTTACGCAGATGATGTATTGCATCGAGAGTAAGGAATGATGGTATGTATTGCCCACTACCACCCTTTTGATTAATCCCGCGACTACTAAAAGGCAATGTTTGACGGGAGAATAGAGCTATCTTCGGTTCTTTGCCGCTTGGCATGTAGCGCAATTGTCCAGCATTTTCAGTAAAAGTCCCACCGCGACCGTAAGTCAATTGCGACAAGACATCATAGCTAGTTAATCCAATTCCCTGCACCAGCACACGAGACTGAGATTGTATAGAGTCCAACTTTTCAATTGGATAAGGATTCGAATAATAGTTCAGAAGAGCGTTTTTCATTTGGTGACCAGCCACAAACTGTTGCAGGCTTTCATCATGCGATGAATATATATTCTTACCGTGACCCGTGGTCATATAAACAAAATCTACACTATAATGACAGCCATCTTCCAAAAGAACATCCGTTTTATTATCTTGGTGGATATGGAGATTGATAACCTTTTGTCGGATCTCCTTAATACGAATACCGGAAGGTAAATCTTGCGTGAGCTCTTGGTAAGCCCAAGACAGGTATTCCCCTAACAAACGACGTGATAAATAATCATTTTCTTTGATTTCTCTCCCAACATTATGCTCTGTACGAGAAAAAACACCGTTAATATTACGATAACCTTGTTGAATAGCCCATTGATAGAAATTCGGCCCTTTACGAATAGGCCCGACACCCTTAACTGTATCATCACCAAATAAAGTAATCTGGCAAGCGACAGTGTTAACCAATAAATGATCTGGCTGATGCACACTATGGGTACCGGTTCCCATCTCATTGGGATCAATCAATAAAATATCAATGTTCCCAGAAAATGGATAATGGGAATAAAGTGTGAGCAAGCGTTCGAGAATACTGATCCCACGAGGACCAACGCCCAAAATAGCGACTGTAGAGTGAAGCATTCTGTAATCTCCCCTATTAGAATAATTTGACTTTCACAAAATGTTTCAAAAAGAATGGAATAAATTCTCTGACTTTTTAGTGAAGATTGCGGGTTTATGAAACGCCAACGACCTTTTTACAAAGACAATATTGACAGATTCCAGCAGCAACAAAAAGCGCTACAGCACCACAGATAACGGAAAGCGCAATGGCATGTGAACCAGACTGTAAAAAACTCGTCAAGAGAGGTCCTAATATTTGGCCAAAACCGTAAGTTAAGGTAGCCAAGCCTAGCAGATTTATGCCATACGGCGCATATAAACGCTTAGCTAACGGCATAACTAAAGAAGTCGTCCCCATAAAAGTAAATCCAAACCCTATACAACTGAGAACGATCAGTACAAGAGACTGACTGAATAATGTCAGTAATACGCATCCTCCTTGGATAAGCAAATTGAGCATCAGACAACGTAATACCCCCCACCGATGGGCTCCCCATAACCAAATGAAACAACTAGGAACAATGGCAATTCCGACAAACGACCATAAGTGGTTAGCGAGTAGTGGGAAATTAAATGTTTTCGCCATCAGAGGAAGATATGTCGCGACAATAATATAACCAAACCCAGCAAGCCCATAAATCAGAGCGAGTTCCCACCAAACGATATTTTCGTGTGCCAATGACTCATTAATAGCAAATTGAGACGCATCAACACGACGTGGAAATAAAATAAACAACAAGAGCAACAATACAACAGATATAAAACCAGCTCCAAACCAAATATTTTTCGCGTTCAGCGATTTACTCAAACCAATAATAACATACTCATTACCCAGCAGAATACCAACTCCCACACCTGCATAGAGCGAAGCAATAACCCACAGCTTGTGACTATGCTGCATAACCGTCATAGAACCAAAAATCATCATTGCTGCACTCGCGATACCGGCAGCAAAGCGGATAAAGAAGACCAAGTAAAAGTTTGTTGTTAACGCCATGGCAAAAATAAGTGCACTCGTCACTATAGTTGCACCAAATAGCATGTAGGGAGCACGGGATATATTCCCAACTCTGCAAAACGAAAAAAACATACTCCCAACTAAATAACCGCCATAATTAGCACTAGCTATATAAGAAAGTTGCTTAAAGGTAAACAATCCTTCATCCAACATAACTGGAAATACCGGCGTATAGAAAAATCGCCCAATTCCCATCCCCAAAATCATAATAATCATACCGAACACAGCGATTTTGAAATAACTCAAATCTTGACGATTATTTTTTCCCCCCATTACTCTAATCCCTTAACTAATAATTCGCTCATCCGCATTCTATCTCATCGAGGGTAGCACTTATCTCAGAGAATAAAAGCCAATCTAGCCATTTGTTTGAACAACCAGAGGAACATATTGAGCGATTATTGTCAACATTACTGGATCAGTTATATGCATTTCATCGTTTTACGCCCTGCTCCATGTATGATCTTCTCCCTACAAAGCTTCTTTTTCAGAAAATAATGGCTGAAATTAAGCAGCAATAACAACGAGGAAATCAATAAGCACGCCCCCGTTCAAACAAGACAATATCCCCTAAAGCTCTGCTTCATCAGGTATGACTAAAATACCCCTCACAAGGTTGCGTTATGTTCACATGGTGAACACCCTCAACCATCAAGCGGCTTAGTATCCAACTTAAAGAGAGATCAAGGACAAGCTTTTGCGCACGCGCCCATTCTGCTCTTAAATTCTGCTCTGCTCTTTCCAAAACAAAGGAGCCTTCATCCGGTAACAACCAAAAATCAATAGTATTGAAGGATATAAAGGCTACTTTTAATATAGCTTTGTTTTTTATCAGCAACAGTAAAAAGTTTGTTTTTTTTATAAAAATTGAAATTTATTCATTTTTTATCGTATATTTTATGTTATCTTCTTTAAATTAATTAAAAGATCATAGAATATTAAACTGATAGGATGCATTTTTCTCAAGCGGCATTTTTAGAGAAATGTTGATTTAATCAGTGAAGACAAGCAGTGAGCAAAGTTATAATTTGAAAAGACAGTATATAATGTTTATGATCAATGATCTAAATTAGAGACATGAATTGGGTGAGTTTGATCTTTCTTACAGCACAGTAGATCAAAAAAAACAGTAGATGAAGTTTAAAATTGACCATCATCCATCATAAGATGAAAGCTTTCATCCCAAGTTTGATTTTTTTAAACTATTTTCTTGTTCTTTCTGTAATATCTAAAGAATATCTTCAAGCAATCATAAGCACTCTTTTAGGTTATCATTTCATGATCAAAGTAATGGTTATCGAGCTTCCATTCAGGATACTGTTTTGTAAAAGGAAATCATCATTTCAGGATATGGAGGGATTTATGTATTTAGTCACAATGTATCATGCCCCCTTCCTCTTATATCAGAAATTTAATTCTTAATCGTAATGACGTGATCAAAAAGCACCTTGCGAGACAATCTTTTTAATAAATTTTTAATAAATAAAGTAAAGATGAATTCTGAAAAAAACTTTTTTAGACGTAAAGTGATACGGAGAAACAGTCAGAAAGAAGGTGGGGATTACAAATGTTGATGACTATAAAAAAAGATATCAAAAAATTACCAAAAACCGATTTATGGATCATTTGTGCTATTTCAGCTGATCAGCAAAGAGAATGGATCAGTAAATGGTGTATAAAAAATAAACACACTTCTATAAGTCCTAATTATGTCAATGATCTTGCCGTCCTAGGGTCATTTTACAGATCTAGACAAAATGATTACTACGGAAGCAACAGCCCCACAAGCAACTCCCCTCAAAAGTAACAATCTCATTTATGAGGCTTATGTTGCTTCTCATAATCACTTTACAATTGCATCATTTGCTCTCATTAATACGCTTTGAAGTCCCATATGGACTAAGGGACCTTTTAAATTTTGGGATGGTTATGGAAGCCTTCTTTCCACTAATCCCTGAATGGGGATATGAAACCGCTACCTTTTCACAGAAAAATATTCTTTTCAATGAAAATTCTTATTGTACAATCTATGGAACAACACAATGAACAGACCACGCACCCTTGCTCTCACCTATGGATCCTATAATGCTGTCCGCATGCTGATCGGCGTTTACCATGCTATTTTTTTAATGTCCATGGGAGTTAGTCTGGCGCAATTAGCTCTGCTTCAGGTTGTCTTTTCCACCACCATCCTGCTGCTTGATTTTCCCTGTGCTGTTTTATCTGACAGATATCGGCGTAAATATTCCGTTATGGCTGGGGTCTTTATGACAGGAGTATTTTATCTTCTATGCCTTCAAGCTCCTAATATGACAGCACTTATTATTGCGCAAATTCTCTATGCAGCGGGCATTTGCATCATTGTCAGCGCCATTGACGGATGGATTTACCATTCTCTAGGCGATAAACAGGATCACTTTTCGCATTATGCTCATCTCTACCACCAGGTTAACTCTTTCGGAAGTATTCTCAGTGGGATTATAGGAATTGGAACGATCTATTACTCTGGACGATATTTTATGGGATATATCATCTCATGCCTCATGATGGGATTTATTTTTTTGATCTTCCTTATTGTTCCTGAAGAAAAGAAAACGACAATTGAAACGTCCAAAACAAAAACAATCTTGCACAATGCCAAGGAAACGCTCTGGATATTTCAAAATACAGTAGGAGGAGCATGGTTTATTTTCCTCATGTGCCTTTTTAGCGCTGGTATTCAGATTATTTATCATTTCTGGCAACCGATAATACTTTTAGGGGGAAAAATTCATCACCTCAACGGTTCGCAAATGCTCGTCTTGATATGCTGCCATATTGGAGCCTTTTCAGCACAATATTTTTCAAATTTACTGATGTCTAAATATCATGTTCTTGATAAAAAATATAAGAATTCTATAAAATATTTTTCCTTCTTTTCTGCGCTGATGTGCATAACGCTCTATTTTTCAGTTCATAGCCATCAAACTGCTGCATCAGTCATCGCCTTCTCTTTAATCCATGGATTTATTTGCACTGTACCGATCGGTGCAAAAAGCTTATTTTTCTCAGAACTTAACCAAAAACAAACGCAGCATATTTCCGGTGTTGTTGGTGCTGTCTCTTTTAGCGGAAGAATATTTTCAATTACAGTATTGAGTATTATTTCTTTTCTTCCTGCAAAAGTTTCTCCATCTTACTACCTAATATTACCGACCATTACTTTTTTCATGTGTGGTTTGGTTGTCATGAGATGGATGAAACACTCTCAAAAGTCTCTATGAGAGGAAAACCATAACATTTCACCCACAATGTTTTCTTCTAAAAGAAATCTATAACTTTTTTGAGAGCATTGCCACATCCAACTTTCAATATACAATGCCAATATAAAGCAACACGTTGATTTATAATGATAATATACCAAACGCGAATATTGTAAGATTCTTTCTTTTCAAATCTGCTTTATGGTTGAAACAATCAAAATCATTTGCTTGCACATCATAAGTGGAGAAAGCCGTATAGATAAAAACGATTTAGAAAAGAAAAAATGCCTTTTATGAACTCTCATAGTCAAAATCTATAACAACAGGAAGGCAGATATATAAGCAGATATATAATATGCCTCTTTGCATCTTCATAAGTATACAAATGATGTGGCTTTATAAGGCTTTATATGTCTCACAGAAAATTTTGTGTTTTATACCATTTACGAGGCAGCGTCGCAAAATGGGCTTACACACATTGCAAAGATATCTCTTTAAAACAAGCGCATAAATCGGCAACACAAGTATATTTGTGTTTAGAACATGCTTTTTATATGAGAGGCATAATCCCAACGGGATAAACAGAATTCCGATACACAGTCAACTGCTTTTATAACAATAGATGGCGGAGAGGAAGAGATTCGAACTCTCGAGAGCCTTTTGAGCCCTACTCCCTTAGCAGGGGAGCGCCTTCGACCACTCGGCCACCTCTCCAACAGAGAGGCATAAATGGTATCAACAGAAAGTTCAAGACATTTTCGATTTTTTTTCCCAAATATCTGAAATTTTTTTTCCTTTATTGATCCCATAAGGAGCAAAAGTTAATAAAACAAAAATTGTGTCTTTTTTACCACAGCATCTCGAATAGTACATGTATATATTACAAAAAGGTAATTTCATATTTAAAACTCTAAAAAGATTAGTTATAGCTAAGATAACAAGTGCTGCGTATTTACTTATGTCTTTGTCCTTAATGCGTTAGGCAAATGGTACTCTTTAGAAGAAATTTAACCGGACCTCGGAGATCCCATATGAATATTAAATCCCTCTTTTTAAGCTCTACAGCAGCTTTTTTAGCAATTTCTGGAGCACATGCTGCTTCAACAGTTATCGCCGAACCCGAACCTGTAGAATATATTCGCGTTTGTGATGCCTATGGAAAAGGATATTTTTATATCCCTGGAACAGAAACCTGCATGCGTTTATCAGGAAATGTTCGTACTGATTTTATAGGCGGTGATAATATCGATGCAACAACCGAAACTGAACTAAGAAACAAAAGAAAAACCTATGGCGCAGCATCACGGCTCACCCTTGTTTTTCAAGCAGCTTCTGAAACAGAAATGGGAACACTTCGTTCATATGCAAGAATTTATTCAAACTGGGGGGATGGTAGAGACAACGCTGCTGCAAAGCTTGCCGCGGCTTACATTGAACTGGGTGGTTTTCGCGTAGGTCTTGATGACACAATTTTCAACAGCTGGACTGGTGATTATGGAAATGTTCTCAATGATGACAGCATAGCGCCTGCCGGCACAACACGCACCAATTTTATTTCCTACACCTTTAGTGGTGACTCCGGCTTTTCTGCTATTATCGGCGCTGAATTAGGCAATAATGCAGATTCTCTTCCAGGAATAACAGGATACTACATTGATAAAGATGATAAGCTTGTTTCTATCACTGAGGGCACTCTTCCAAGTAAAGCAATTAAAAATTACACCCCGAATGTGGTTTTGGGTATAAAGTTCATGCAAAAATGGGGTGGTTTTTCAGCAGTTGCAGCATATGATGCTTACTACAAAAAGTGGGCTGGAAAAGTACGTGCAGATTTCAATGTCAACGATCGTTTCAATCTATGGGTAATGGCTGGCTATAAAAATGGACTTGATTACTACACAGTAAATGAAAATGATGAGTTATCACGAAAAAGCACAACAATTTATGCAAACTGGGGTGGTAAATGGGCTGCTTGGGCGGGTGCCACTTACAAGCTTACTCCAAAAGCAAATTTGAATGCTCAAGTTTCTTATAGTGCTGTAAAAACCTTTGCAACTTCTGTAAATATTACATACACGCTGGTTCCAGGATTTGTGATTACACCTGAATTAACCTATGTTTCTTGGAACGATGATCGCGTTGTGACGGATAAAAATAATGATGAAAAACATTTATTCAATAAGAAAAGTGCTTTTCAAGGTATGATCCGTTTACAGCGTTCATTCTAATCCTATTTAAGCTACAGCTTTTAAAAACTGGCAACATGGTTTGCCAGTTTTTATTTTTGAAATCAAATATCATGAATATCTTTTCCTGATACGTATTGTCTTGTCTCTCGAAAAAAAAACCGACTTAGTTTCATAAAACTACTCTTAGAAGATTAACCTGATATGTTTGATAAGAGCACCTCACACGGGCGTTTACACATCACTTCAAACACAATCTCTTCCTTGCCCTTTAAAGCATGAATAACCCCCTTTGCTTTATGACCAAATTGGTCTTTCTTGGTAATTTACTTCTAACCTTTGTTAATTTAGGTCATGATCTTCTCAAATAAATTCTACACTGAACAGATAAACTATTGAAAAAACAAGACATCATTGTGTTTTTGATATGCCTGAATGTGTCTTCTATCAACACTCTAAAACACAACGTTTTATAACACTGCTTCATTAAAAAACTTAATCATTAAGAAACATGCTGTCAAAACGATGCAAACATCCCCTAAAGCAATAAAAGAGAAAAGAGATATATCTTCAAAAAAATGAATTGACCTCTTCCCCTTCTAAAGAATAGCCCCCTATCAGTAGCAATCTGTAAATGCCCCTATTTTTCTTGAATCTGCATCACTTTGATTTATAATCATAATTTATAATTTTGCATGTTTCAATCAACCAAAACCTGTCACTTGTACACGACAAGCGGAGAGAGCCGTGTGAATAAAAACGAGTAAAGAAAACCCTTTTATGTATCGTTTTCAGTTCCAAGGGTTGTCGTAACATTGAGATCTAACAAAATGTACGATAGTGCTAGGCACTTTTATTAAGCATAAAAATGAGGATACACTTCATAGAGGATTTTAGATTATATTCTCTATGAACGTCGCTATAAAATATGTGTTGTGATACACACTAAAAGACATTTCTTTAAAACAAGCATGGAAATATACAATACAAATCCATTTTATTTGAAGCGTTTTACCCTGCGTAAGGAACATGTCATCATATACACAACATCTTGGCTTTATGCGTTTTTAAAGGAAGAAAAATATAAGACAAAGAAACAATAAAATTTAATCTCTGCAAATCATAGAGCTTTCAGAGTTATGTTTCCATAAAACGCCTTATACCGTACATGGGATTTTTTACACGATTAATGCCCTTTTTACATAAAGCCAATTGGCAAAAAGCAGCCTTTCCTGATAATAAAAAGGCTTACACGTAATCATAAGCCATATTTTCAATTAAAACGCATTGAATTCACGGAAAATACTTATCAACCAATGCATAAAGAATTGCTGCTGTTTCAACATCTAGAATCCCATCATAATTTTCTTGACGAAAATGAAGTTGAAATGCTCGGATCAAATCTTTGTATCCTGTTTGGGTACACGCAGCAGAAATGTCATATCCATAACATTTTAGCTTCGCCAAAACATCTTCTTTGGGTGGCAAATTCTTAGAGAATTGCTCTTGATAATGACTTTTTAGTTCATCATCATACCATGCTCCTATACCTGCGCTATAAAGTTCTCTCCATGGAAAAGCTGCTCCTGGATCACTTTTTCTTCCAATGGCAATATCACTATGTCCCACAACATCTGTTGGCATAATATCAGGATACCGTTGAAAAATATTCAAGGCAAGTTCCTTAACAGCATCAATTTGTATTGGATTATAAGGAGGAAACATACCCGTCCCATCATGATAAGTCGCTAAATTAACGATTTCAATCCCGATAGATGCATCATTGAGATGACTATGCCCAGCCCATGAACTCACACCCGCATGCCATGCACGCTCATTTTCATCAACCAGATTAAAAATACGCATATCCTTAAAGCCTGCCTCACGATATGTCTGCTCTGAAGGATCAGGAACAAGATAGTGTGCACTAACCTTTTCTCCTGTAAGCGCCATAATCGAGGCTTTAAAATCAATAGCCGTATAATGCATAACGAGAAAATGAACGCGACGACTAAAACTCTTGACAGAACGATAACTGTTGTAATCAATCTGATACATAAAAGCCCTTTCTTTTTTGCTTAAAAAACCACTGCGCATCACAACAGATAGAATACGAACTGTTAAAAAATGCAATAAACTTCCCATCTAGATACTAAGAATTACGACTAAAATTTGTTCATCAAAAATATTGACATTCTTATCAACAATTAAGACCACATTTTTATTTTTCTCCCACACACGCATAAAATGTTTTTAACCACATTAAATATTTTCCCCAAAAAAATTCCTACAAATTACCAATCAAAAAGAAAACAAAAGCGTAAAATGATCACTCCTTAAATCTTCACGTCTTACAGAAAAAATAGTTCTTCCTGTTATCAAATTGAAAAATATCGCCCCTCGGAAGTGAACACCCAACGATCATGCAATCACACAAAAACTTAAAGGAAAAATTTTATGAGCTCTTTACAGCAATTTATTATCAGATAACAGAACGGCACATGTTCGCAATAAACTCTTCACGGACATATTGTTCAATAAAATTTGCAAAGCTTTCCTGTAAATGACACGACTTCTTGTCTTTTCACACCATCGCTTTTTGATTTTCAGAAGAATCTCAATTATCTACAACGCTTGCGGTACATGACGTCTCTGGATTCCTTGTCATAGGCTCCATGAAAGATAACATCTTGATTTATAATCATAATTAATCATTATAAATATTGAATATAGCGAGCCTAATATCGTAAAGTTTTTCTTAATCTTGAATCAATCAAAGTCATTTAATGACACATCAAAAGAAAAATTCCCCTATAGACAAAAACCACTGAAGAAAAGGATCAAAATACTTCTTATAATAGAACGTTCAATAATTTAGGCAATATTTTACATCCCCATAGAGGTTCATTTTTTCTTCTCCATTTTCAAATATCTTTTTAAGACAGCCCAAGCTGCATATTCTTGTAAGACGACACCTAAAAGTGGTCGCGTATAGGGAAAAGTTATACGATCATCACCATAACCTTTCATCCGTATAGTTATGGTAGCATGTCCAAGGCTTTCTGCTTGATTTTCTAATGTCTCCAAAGAAGGCTCTAGGCTCACTTCAACCTCAAGCAGTGGAATATCTTGTTTACCTTTTTCTATGGGCTGAAAATATTTTAAAAGCAGCGGATCATTGGCAGACCAATGAACCTCTGCATGCATCGCTAATTGTTTACAAGCAGTAGTAACTTCTGCCCCAACTAAATAGGGGTGAAAATGATTTTCAAATGCTTCCACGAAATGTTGTTCCAAGAGCGCTTCTGATTGAGCAACCAGTTGCACCAAAACATAGGGGCTTTTCCATAAAAAATGCCGTTCAAAGGGTTCATTTTCAAGATGATCATCAACCCACTGCGCAATAGTACTTTCATCAATTCCAATCAAAGTCCATGCATACTCCGCACGCGATACAGAAAAATATTTCTTCTCGTTGTGTTCTAAATAATTCTCTAAAAGCGCAAGAGCCTGTGATGGTGGACCAGGCAAAACAACAAGTGTACTTCCATCGCAAGAGAGATAAAACCCTGGTGCTGTGCCTGTAGGATTATCAAGCACAGTTGCTGTCTCAGGAAACAATGCTTGACGTGCATTACTCTTATCCGCCGTAATCCCTAATCGTTGTAATTGACCTTTTATTGTTTGCCAAACATCTTCATGATGTACCAAAGGCTGCTTTACAGCTTGAGCAACTCCATCGCGTGTTTTATCATCTGATGTTGGTCCCAATCCCCCACTGATAATGATAAGATCTTCTTGTCCAAGACAAGAAACAACAGTCTCACTGATTTGCTGTAATTGATCAGCACAAACAAAATGACGTGTGACTTGAATATTTCTCTTGTTCAAGCTTTGGCTTAAATCTTGTAAGTTTGTATTCAAATATTGTCCTGAAAGGAGTTCATCACCAATAGTAATAATGGCAGCACGATGAACAAAGACAGAATTCATAAGAGAATTGCGAACAGCTTCAGCCATTTGACGGGTAGAGGCTATACCTCCAAGATCATAGGTAACGGTTTTTCCAGCACGAATAACCTGATCAACACTCTCAGACAGTTGTTTTGCTGCATCTTTAAAGCCTAAGTGCTCTAAGAGTAAAGCCGTGGTATAAAGCATCGCAGAAGGATTTGCTTTATTTTGTCCAGCAATACGTGGTACGCTTCCATGAACAGGTTCAAAATAAGCAATCTCGCTCCCCACATTCACATGAGATGCAAGCCCCAATCCCCCCATTATACCAGAGCCAAGAGTAGAGAGAATATTGCCAAACATATTTTCAGCAACAATCACACCAAACTGCTCTGGCTTGGTTGCAATCCACAAAGCAACCGCATCAACATTCTGAATATCTGCTTCAATTTCCGGATAGTTTTGCGCAATCTTCTCAAAAATTTCCTGAGCAAACTGTCCACTTTCTCGCATAACATTGGGCTTATCAGCAAAAGTAACTCGCCTAAAGCTATATTTCCTTGCATAAGAAAAAGCGTATTCAAATAACCGCTCTAAACCAAAGCGTGTCTGCAAACGGACTGTCCACGCTGCTTCCTCAAGCCCATATTTTGTCAAATTTGGATGTTTTAGCCAAACGGCTGTTTCAGGAGAAATACCCCGAAAATCTAATCCAGCATAAAGGCCTTCACTATTTTCTCTGATAACACAAAAATGAAAAGGTTTTCTCGGACCAAAGATGTATCTTACAGGACGTATATTCGCAAACAAACCTAACTTTTGGCGAAGTTGAAGTGCGGGAGAAACATAGGCAAGGTTTTTCTCTTTTAAATGCGGAGCAAGTTCTTTTAAAGCCGCTTCTTTTCCTTTACGGGTCACAGCACCAAGTAAAATAGCATCACTCTGAGTAATTTTTTGCCAAGTCGCTTGAGGGATAGGATCTCCTTCCCGTTTCCAACATTCAACACCAATATCACCATAAGTTAATTCAATCGGCAATTGGAATTGCTCTAAAACCATCAGCGCAGCATCACAAACCTCTGGTCCTATCCCATCACCAGGTAATACAAGAACTTTCTTTTTCATAGTCCCTCCATCCACTCATCAATGACTGCATCCGTCATAGTAGGATTATCCTCCCACAAACGCGTACCAGCACCAGAGATAATCTTATATTCATGGTTCAGATTATGACTTTTCGTCTGATTATTTACCGTTGCAAGTTGCGACTTTTCTCCCACTAAAGCTAAAAACTTCCCCTTATACTTAACTATCTCATCTCTAGCATCCATCATCAATAAGAGTTTAAAGCCTCTTGTCATGCGTTCAATTGCCAAGCTTTTTTGTTTATCGGGAATCTCCAATAAAACTCTTTTTTTCATAACGCCAGAAGGATGCATAAAACCATTGAGTATTTCCAAAGCCCCCGATAAATCATTATTTTCTAAGGAGGCAAGAATATCTCCAAGGCGCCGTTGCAAAACCTTATCTGGATAGCCAGGCGCATTCACAGCAAGCACAGCTTGAACATTGGGAAGCTGTACTGCCAATATTTGTACCAATGTTCCAGCCATAGAAAATCCCACAAGCACTGCGGGCTCTTTAAAATAGCTTTTAAGTTTTTCTGCCATAAAAGATAAAATGTCTACAGCAGAATAATTGAGAACATGAGAACTCTTAGGAAAAAGAGAAAGCGTATCCAGCAGAGTGACAGGGAATCCTTTTGTTGAACATAGCTTTGTCAATGGAGAACAAAAAACACCACCATCCCAAATTGGCATTACAGGAGAAAGAATAATAATAGGAAGGCTCATTGATCAATTCCTCCCCTTATTTTAAACATGCATTAGAGCCAGAACTTTTCCCACCCAATATAATGAAAATATGTTGAAACTCTAGGCTCATATTCTCCCCCCATAATAATCGATTTGTTAAACTCAAACTAAGCTTGTAACAAATTTTAAACCCACTCAATCCAGCAACTTAATAAAAAAATTCATCTAATGTACAGGTGCCCCATTTGTGTAAAACATCAAAAGCATTTCCGCATAATGCTTTCTTTTTATCATTTACTCAGCTTATTTCTGAAGTCATAAAATGACGCGCTTTTTGAATATAAATGATAAAACCAATCATACAACACACAGCTAACAAAGTTGCCATAGCCCGTGGGCTATGACCAGAGATTTTTCCGATAACCGCTGCACTGAGTGCCGCACTTCCTAATTGCAAAGATCCCATAACACCAGAAGCCGCTCCCGCAGCTTTCGGATGCGATGAAATAGCCAACGCTGTTCCTAACGGCAATAAAAAACCATTTCCAAAAGTAAGAACAGCAATAGCCATAAAACTTGTCACAAGGGGCCATGGGCTTAGATACATTTGCAAAGCAAACAGCACACCACCTATCACAAAAATAATGTACCCTCTCCCCACAGTTTTTTCCATAGACTCGCGTTCAAAAAACCATCGCGCCAAAAGATTTCCCAAAATATAGGGAAACGAGACACCAATATAGCTATAACTAATGTGTATCGGTGATAACCCCAAAGTCGTGAGTAAAAAAGGCGACTCCACAATATAAGCAAAATAGGCAGCGTAAGAAAAACACGGAATAAGTGCATAAAAAATAAATTGTTTATTTCTGAAAACACCTAAATATGCCTTCATCAATCCTACCGGAGAAAAATGCTGCCGTTTTTGAGGGGGTAGAGTTTCGCTTAGCACAAAACAACATAGCAAAATGGTCAAAAATATAAAAAAGCTTAAAAAGATAAAAGTTGCCTGCCAATGAAAAGCCTGTATCAAAAGTCCACCAATGAAAGGTGCAAGTGCTGGCGACATTCCAATAAAAGGGAAAACAATCAAATAAAGTTTTCCAGCCGCTTTTTTATCCAACAAATCATTGATAATTGCACGACTTAAGACAAGTCCCGCACAAGCACCAAGACCTTGCAAAAAACGTAACACAAGAAAAGCGTGAATATGAACCGTATAAATCACACCAAGTGTCGTAAATAACCACAAGAATAAGCCCAATAGAAGTGTTTTTTTACGCCCAAAATTATCACTCAGCGGCCCATAAATGAGCTGTCCAAGTGCCAATGCCAACAAAAAAACCGCCACTGCACTTTGAATTTGAGATTGTGTCACTTGATAATATTGACGCATATCGCCCAGTGCTGGTAAAAAAATATCGGTAGAAATCAATCCTCCCGTCGATAAACATACGATAAGTATAATAAATAGCAAGTTATATTTATGAGTCATAAAGAAAATCACACTTTTTAGGTAGTTATTAAATAGTATTATAATTAAATATAATTATATTTTATGCTTATATATGCAAATAATAATTATTAAAAGTGTTATTATTTTACTTTATAAAAATATTATTTTTCTTATAGAAAGCATTTTATTTTACAAACTTCACGAGCTAAAAAGTTATTCCCTAACTAAGCTCTCCTGTACAAATACTTTGCCGTAATCTTCCGCTGCTTTTTTCATTGATATTATAAGTAAAAGCATAATCTCTCTCTCCACGGCAACAGTCCCACTTTCTATACAATATCCATCAAAGTTGATCGACAAAACGCAAAGCAGAAAAATAATCTCTAACGTCTCTACCCCAAAATCACTATGGTATAAAGACGGCGCATAACACAACAATAGCTTGAAGCCCCTATCAACACAAATAATTGTGTAAAAAATCTTGATCTATCCCCTATACCATAAAATATAATGCTTTCTCTGCAAACCAACTCACAACCAAATATATCTTACTCATTTCATAAAACTCTTCATCTAAGATAAATATCAAAAAATTATCGTGTAACATATTAACAAATATGATGTCATAACAATTCAATAAGCTTTTTATTTAACTTAATCCATGATCTTTTATAACACTATGAATTGAACATTACTGATATTTATTTTTATCTTCAAATGCGCCTTCTAATCTCATTTTATAAATATTCTTCCCATAAAAACAGTAACACTTTTATAAAAATAAGCAGATATACCCCCTACTTTATAAGCTAGAAACCAATAAACGATAGTATCCAGTTTTTTAAATTATTCTCTCTCATGAGAAATTCGATGATAATATGATAATAGTATACGGATAGCCCGCTTTTTTTCAGACATAAGTGAGGTCTTTTGGATTGTATAGCCACATTTTACTTCTCATAACAAACATTTGTTTAAAGTATTTTCCTATTCCTTTTTGGCGCATATCTATTCACTTTTGGAACATAATTAGCAAAAAGGCATTGTATCTCCAGCATATTCAAGGAGATAAAACATGGAAACTCGCATTCCTGAAAACACACCATTCGATACGAATTTTCTAGGAGAAACATCTCTAGAAGAAAAATATTCACTCTTTCACACACCCATTTCATGGTCCGCAATCTTTGCGGGACTGGTGACGGCTCTTGCCACCTCAATCTGCCTCTCTTTTCTGGTTGCAGCTTTAGGCTTAAGCCAAATGGATTTCACTTCTTCAACCCCATTTGAAGGCTCTTTCCTCTCCTTTGGCGTGGGTTCTGTTATCGTTACACTGATTAGCCTAGCCTTGGGAGGCTTTGTAGCTGGACGTTTTGCTGAAACCTCAGGGATTCTTCATGGCTTTCTCACTTGGGCTCTCATAACATTGCTGATGACCCTCCAAGCCATCCACGTGGTTTCTAGTACAGCAAAGATAGGAGCTAAAACGGCTCTAGAAAACAGCTCCATGGTCCAACAAACCGTAGACAGCCTAAAAAACAATATTTCCCCTATACTTGCAAACTTAAACAGTGAAAGTCTTGAAAAGTTTTTTGCAAAAAATAGTGACAATGGCATCAATTTTGACCAGCTTGGGAGTGAATTGCGCACCCTTCTCAATAAAAGCGACATTCCTGCTCTCAACCCTGATCGCTTGAAACAAACCTATCAAGCTGCACTCAATGATATTGGTTCTGCGATAACAGCTTTCAAAAATGATCCTTCTTACTATCGCACCACTTTAAAAAATCTTGGTGAGCGCCTGTCTGATCGTGTAGAAGATCTCACGACAAAATTTGATCGAAGTGATATCATCAACGCGCTCATAAAAGATGGCATGTCCCGTTCGGATGCACAAACAGCAGCCAACCATGCTGTTCAACTCTATCAAAGCGCAGAAGAAAAAACCGAAAAAGCCATAAAAGTCCTTGAAGAACGGGCAGAAACACTTTCAGACAATCTTGAGGATACGATCAAGGGCGCCAAAAACACTGCGACTAAAGCCACAAAAACAGCCTCCAATATGGGGTGGTGGGGCTTTTTAGGAAGTCTGGTAGGCGCCATTATTTCCAGTGTTTTTGGCTATTATGGTTATAGAAGCCGTAAGGACACTTTCATGCTTTAAAACGTCTACCTGTCTACCTTTAAAGCAAATACATAAAAAGCTGCACGCATAATGCAGCTTTTTTTGTAAATTCTTCTTAATCACTCTAAAATTCAGCCCTCTTATTTAAAATGCTCTTTGCAATCAACATAACATTTGACAAAAAATAAAATCTATACTAAGAGGAAATAAGTGGTAATTTTTTTATTTTGGTTATCATTGTTTTTTTATCAACTATAAGGGGGGAAATACATGAATATTTCACTTAATGAAGTAAAAGATGCTGTTGAATTGACTGCTGACGAAGTTGTGCCAACTGCAATGCTTACTAAGTATGCACAGCGTAACGATATTCAAATTTGTCAAAATGAGCTTGATGTGAATGGTTCGTTAGAAGTTTAATAATGTATTGTTGATACAGATCTATTTACATATCTAACTTTAAAATTAAGTATATTTAAGTGCATGTTTCAGTTATTTTCAGAGAGCTTTTCTCAAAAAATTTGGGCTAAGCAAGCAGCTGAATTATCAATTTCACACATCCCTTTCGATGAAAGGGATGTTTTGAATGCTTTAAGACAATACGCTCTACATCCTCATAAACTCTTAGCTCTTAATCCTAAATCCGAAGTAGTAACAGTGGTTAATGGAGTGCGGAGTCCACGTCCTCTTTCAAACTTTCTTGTTTTAGATACGGATAGAACTATAGAAGAATATACTGCCCGCGTTGACCAATATGCCGAAGGACAAGAATGGGCGGTCATGTATTATGGATTATACGCTGCAACCCCTGTTCTATGGGATGTGGCAAAACAATTTGCAGATCAATTAGCTCATTCTTTAGGTTTTAGGCCTGGTGGACGCGTAGATATTGACTGCTTCATCGGCCGGTATTCTTCTACCCATGTTGGGATCCATGTAGATCACGCTCATAATTTTGGTTTTACTCTACAAGATGGCAAAACAATGTTTGCATGGCCCAGTACACGAGAAGACCTCCAAGGGCTAAAATATCCTGAATATGAAGCGCATAAATTAACAGCAATTGCGCTGCAAAACCGTACAGACCGTGTTGCCTACTTTCCTCATGATGCTTTCCACGTTGCTGAAACTGGAAAAAATATCGCGGCAAATATCAATATTGCTTTTTGGGAAACAGCACACGATGCACAACATCATAAAAATTATGTCACGCATTTACTCCATCTTGATGATCGAACGCGACATGATATCCGCGCATCAGGAAGAGCAAATTTAAACCCTGATAATGCTTTTCAACACTCTGCACTAAACTCCGCCATCGCAAATGGTACCTTAAAACGCCATATGCTGGTTTCTCAATTAATTTGTGATACAAGTTCACGTTTATGTGTCAAGCGCCCCCTTGTTGACGTCTCCGAAATTGAAAATGAAATCACTCTTCGCCCACCTGCAACCCTGCAATGGGTGCCCTTAACTGAAACAAAAGAACTGCTCATCGCAGCAAATGGGCATTGCGCCAGTTTTGAGTATAGCTCTCATCTAGAACATTTCCTTTCTCAACTTTCATCAGGAAAAAAATTAGATCTAGCAAAATTAAATGATAAACCACATGACACAGCACAGAAGGAAATTTTAAAAGCTGTAAAAGCTTTAGCATGTTGGGGAGCATTGTGACAAAGAAAAAATCCATGATTTTTACCCAAATGGGACTTTTCCTTGTTTTGGGCTTTAGCAGCTTTGCCGATGAAACAGCACAAGTTACATTTGCTCTACACTTAGCAGAAAGCACAGCATCTATTTCAATGCTGCTGTTTGCAGGGCTTGTCGGGGCAATTTGTGCCGGACCAATTGCACCACGCCTCTTGCATCGCTTCCAACCAGCGCGAACAATACCCATTGTTTTATTGTTTGAAGCACTCTTTATAGCCACAGCTGCAATCGCCAACCAATTTTGGGTTTATATTGCCCTTTCTTTCGCACTAGGTTGTGCTGGTTCACTCTTTTGGTCTGCTATCCTCGTTTCCGTCCCAGAATTTGCAACCAATGATCAGCAATTAGACCGTATCAACCGCATTATCCAAACAGTTCGTAATCTTGGCTATATTGCCGGACCATTGTTAGGGGGCGTGTTGTATGGAATATCAAACGGGCAAAAAGGATTGTTTGTGTTGTCAATCATGGTTCTTTTTGCTACCTTTATCACTCTCTTCTGTTTTAAAAGTTTTAAAATTCATACACAAACGACAAACACAACGCAAAACAGCAAAAAAGGGCTAGATTTAACGGGTCTCTTGCGTAAAAAAAATGTTGTCTATGCTCTTTCTCCCCTCATCATTACCATCATCCTCACCTCTGCTCTCAACGTCTTATCGATTGTCCGCATCCGCACTGAGCTGTACTTCAGTGCAGAAACCTATGGGGTAATCACAAGCATGTTAAGTCTTGGCCTCGTGGTTGGTCCACTCTGTTTCTCCAGCCTTTTTCATCGCTTTGGTAATGCCGCTGGAGCATCACTTGCCGCTGCAATCATTGGTTTTGCAATTTTCTGCTTTTCCTTAACACATATTGTATGGTTAATGATGCTGTCATTTTTCATCCTTGGGGGTGCTAACGGCGTGCAAAATGCTCTGATGGCAAGTTTTATGATGAAAGCCATTCAGAAAGAACACCGAAACAACCAAATGCCTGCCTATATCTTTATCATACAAACAGCGGTGTGCCTTGGCTTTCTAGGAGCCGGTTTTGTAAAAGTGCATCACACCCAAAGCACACTGTTTATCATTGGCATCGCCACAATGATCACAGGCATCTTAGGTTTTATCTTGAACAGTGCCGTACAAAAAAAACAGAGAGAATTTGATAATGGTTAGTGGACGAGGCGTTTTTCTCAAGCAAACCATACACCACAAAAGGACATGACAATCACCACCCAATCAAATTTCAATAAAATCCCTATCAAATCGTTGTATCCCATGCAACCCCATACCAACCCAATAGGACTTTGATAAACCACTCTTTAATGTAGAGCAACTAACAACCCTCCCCAAAGCTTGATATTTTAAAGTAAAAAAAAAACGATAACATCATGCAACAAGATCCTATAGGCTTAAACTTTTACAATGGAACAGGCGGCTATGTGTGGCAACTGGCAGACTATATGCGACATGATTGTCATGAGAGCTCCCACACACTTGAATTGCAAAAACCAACGCCGCCCATAGCCATCAATTCTTTCGCTGTCTACCCAAGTGAACTCAATCCTTTATCACGCGTTCAATGGGCAAAAGATGTACAAATAATAAAAAACAAACCAGCACTCATTGGCAAACGGCAAATACAACCCATCACCATTGTTTCTACAAAAGGAGCGGCATTTGGCGGATTCGACTTTCCCACATTTGAAGCACTTCGTGAAGGCTGCCTTGTCCAATCACTGAGGGAAATACAATTCAATGGTACTCTTCTTGCCTCTGGAAGTCTTTTGATATCACTTTTACGACACGGTCTCATCGAAACAGATCAAAAAGCATTTTCAGAAAATGATGCAACCGCTCTTTTACGAGAGCCAACATGTATTATCATAGATTCTTCTCTTGGCAGTCTTGCCATTAATCAACTCAATGGGCGTACAATCCGGCTTCATGAAAAAACAAAACATCTCTTGAAGCAAGCCACCACACCAATACGTATTCAATATCCGCTAGAGGATTCAATAAAGTTTTTTATAAAAGCAGGAATGCTACGATTGGTAAAATTATAAGGATAAAAAGATGCAGCTGATAAGACCTGGCATGGGAACAGAAAATAGTGCACAGCTCATTTATGCGCTTATTCAAATGGCAAGACCGCGCACAGTCATTGAAATCGGTGCTGGTGATAGTACGCGCTTGATTGCTAAAGCACTGCAAAAAGCAAAACAAGCATGGCAACAAGATAAAAAACTTTTAGAATCTTCCACCTGGGAAGAGCGCACAGCTTTGCTTGATCCTTCAGGAATCCTTGAGAATTACGAACCTCGGCTTATCACCATTGATGATTTTACAGTCGAAGGTCAATCAGCCGAAGAAGCATGGCAAGAACTGCTTCAAGGCGGTATTGAAAAAGATACTGTAACATTTATCCATGAGAATTTTTTCTCTCTTGATGATGAAACGCTCAAATCTTGGGGACCAATAGATTTTGCTTGGCTTGATGCTGGTACTCCCGCAGATGATGTGCGATTTGTTATAACCCTTTGGGAACACATCACCGCGGGTGGTTATCTTTGTCTACATGAACCAACCATAACAACAACAATTGCTCTCAATGGCGAACAGCGGGTTCGACGCGTCAGAACTCCTTTGTGGGAAGAAATTCTCTACCGGCTTGATGGCTCCTATGAAGCTTTAACACTCCCCGAAAACCACAAATATCGCCAAAGTGGTCTGGGGATTATTCGCAAACGCACCCCAGCCGAACAAATTGTACGCGCACAATCGCTCCAAGCAGAACTCATAGAAATCAATGAAATTCCCATTCGCAATGATCTTTTGCCCATGGGGAAAGAAACCCTTCACAAACGCAGCACACGCAATTCACTGATCTCTGCCATGACCTCACCGACACTGCGTACTGTTTATGCCGCCATTATCCTTGGTGCAAAAAATCTTACTGATATCCTCAAACATGTCGATTCAGATGCCAAAAACATTCACAAATCCATCAATCGCCTTTTGAATCTCGGACTTATTCACAACACAACAGAAGGATTTCAAGCCGAAGAGACAGTGTGGAAAATGCTAGAAAATAAACATGAGCGGAATAGGGAAAATTTAAGCGACCGCCATTTAGAAACAGAAGAGATGCTATCAAAAATTGGTGAAGCCTTTCAGAAGGAAAAAATCTATAGCGAAACGGAAGTTTCCAAGATATGCAACCTCTTTACGATAGACTTTGCCCGATTACGACGCACTCTTGTTGAGAGAGGTTTTTTACAACGCCATGGAGGCAAATATCAACGCATGCGCTAAAAGAGAATTGAAAAATGATTAGCGAACTCTATCGTTTTTCTTCTCTATTTCAAGAGAATGAATAACCTTCCACTAAAAAAATATAATTTCATTAAAAGGTTACAAAATCATTCATCCCATTCATATGTTGACAATCTATGGAGATGAGATTAGCGTGCTCTCTTCGCAAGAGATGCAATGGGGAAGAACAAGAATGCGGGATGCCAATTGGTTATCAAAAAGGATTGGGTGGTTATCAAAAAGAATTAGAAATAGTCAAAACCATCAGGAGAAGATATAGGATCAAGGTCTCAATGGATCTTACGATTGTTGCGCGAACATCCGGGCACAGTGTTGTTGCTCAATCCAAATCATGCTCGATATTTCTAAAAACATCGTAGAAAAAACAATATTCTTGCATTGGACTGGCTAGTGAATCAAGAAAGATACTATTTCAACGAAATGTGCACAGCAGAAATAGGGCTGGCAAAACTTCCTCAAAAGATACAACAAAATGTCTTTGATCATTTAACAACACTTCTATGGAAATTCCATGGGCAAAAATAAAATTCCTTTTTTCATCTATAGCACAGTTTTTCTTTCTGAATTTTCCTTTTTCTTTGTACTCCCTCTGCTTGGAAACTCTTCTCTCATAACTGCTGCCAATGTTGCTTTTTATCTCGCTGGATCGGTAATCCTTGAAAGCATTCTCATGGTAACCACAACAGGTTTATTAGAAAGATTTTCGCGTAAACTCTTAATGGCTACCGCCTTTATTTTAAGGAGTAGCGCTTTTGTGTGCATTATCCTATCGCTCACACCTTCTGCATGGTTGATCTTTTTTACCTTAATGGCTTTTTCGAAAGCAATTTCAAAGCCATTTTTGAGAGAAATTTTATCAGAACATCTGAATAAAAATGCTCTTAAGCGCGCATTAACTCTCTATTCTTTTTTTCAAAATGCTGCTGTCGTTATCGCCCCTCTTGTTGCAACGAGTGCTATAAAATACAACGCATCAACCTTCTTAATGGTTTTTTTTGCACTCATTGGTTTGTATCTTTGTGTTCTATCCATTCAAATTGTTTATCATTACCCAAATAAAACATTATCTCTTGAAAAGAATAAAAAAACAAAAAAAGCTCTTCTTTCTTCTTTAAAAACAATAATACATAATCGTTCTATTGCTTATTTGCTGGTCACGGCTTTGCTGTGTGCATTCCTCATGGGAATTTTCATCACCACCACAACACTTCTCAGTAAATTTGACAGCAATCTCGCCCCTTATAGTGGAATTTTCTTTTCAATTGTTGGCATCAGTATTTGTATCTGGCAAGGAATAATTAATAAACATCTCAGCCTTTCCGATAAATCAACTTTTTATCTGCTCTGCTTTATGGGAAGTTTCTCCTCATTTTTCCTCATAGGTGGGGTCTTTACCGCTGTGACTGCGTTAATTGCCTACAGTGTCTATGAATCTATCATGATTCCAGAAATATACTATCAAGCAGGGAAAACAACCCCATCCCTCTCTGCCAGTGTTCTTTTCAGTTATATTCTTGTTATTTCAAATATTGGCCAAGCCGCCGGCTCATGGACAAGTGGATGGATTATCAGCCATTTCAACAATCATATCGCTTTCACCTTTTGCATGATTGTTGGTGCCTCCGCCTTTGCTTCTTGCCTTTGCCTCATGCAAACGAAAAAATAAGCAGCTTCCATGTCACATATAGTTTTTGCAACCAGTGGCACAACAAGAGCACTCAAAACACTTCGCCATAAATCACTCAATTATGATTTTGTAACACACTCTGCGGCAAAAAAGCTCAAAACGGTCTTTAAAGATTGCTCTGTAAACGCCGTTGCAAATTGTCTCATAGCTTAAAGGATTATGGGGTAGACAAGCGTAAGGTAGCTACATTCTGCACGAATAATATTCTATTGATATCCATGTGCAATACAGCCAAATCATTTTTCTTATAATTCGCTCATTTCTGCCATGACCTCACCGACACTACGCGCTGTCTATACTGTTATTATACTTGGTGCTAAAATTCTTTCTGATATCCTCAAACTTGTCAATTCAGAGACCAAAAACATTCACAAATCTATTAATCGCCTTTTAAACCTTGGTCTTATTCAAAACACAACAGAGGGATTTCAAGCAATCGATAAATTATGGCAAGCGCTAGAAGATAAAAATGTACGAAATATGGAAATTTTTAGCGATCACCATTTAGAAACAGAAGATATACTTACAAAAATTGCAGAAGCATTTAAAATAGGAAAAACTATCGCGAAACGGAAACATCAAAAATATGTAGCCTTTTTACTTTAGATTTTGCGAGATTAAGACGAATCTTGGTGGAAAATGGATTTTTAAGACGATATGCAAGCAAATATCAGCGCATACGTTGAAAGAAAAAATTCAAGCATTTGAGTTTTTCTTATGCAGCGTTTTGTTTTTTTGTTTTCTGTAAAGAGAGTTTAGGCCAGCTATGCGCCCCCCTTAGTATTTAGTGGTATAGATAGTTTGGAGTTCAAGGAATTGTTTGCAGTTTTTTGTTACAAAAAGTTAGCAGAT
>NZ_JBHIRL010000018.1:0-29544 GCF_042197145.1 Bartonella sp. AA56HLJMS
CCATTGTAAAAACCAAAATCCTCCCGCGCATGTTCACGCCATTTGTTCACATGCTCCACATCTTCTTTGTACCAGCTGATAGGCTATCGTATCAAAAAATGAAATAAAGTCAATAGGTTGTGTGAAATTATTTTATATGAATCCACTTAAGAATCCACACTTTTATACGTGATTCATTTGACCATTTTTGATATAAGATTGCCATGCATGAATAGACCATAAAAAGCAAATCATGACGTGAATATTATAACGCATGTGTGTATTCAAATAAAATGAAAAGCCGATATCATTCATAACAGTTTATAAATTTTATGATATGTTTTTATCACTCAAAATCGCATTGTTTAAAATTTAGTTGTTTGGAATTATCGATAACATACGTTTAAAGATCACATCTTGTTTTAATGATTGGATTGTTAATCGCATGATAAAAACATAAAATTACAGTTTTCAAAATTGAGAAGCGTAAAATCTAAAAATGCTATAGCAATATCTTATTACCTATAGAGGGTAATCGTTTGAAACTGTTATAAGATAAATTGTACCAAAAGATACGCATTTATAGAAAATAGAGATCATATAATTTTTCCCAAAATTGGGAAAAACCTCTAAAATGGCATTAAAGAAATTAACTGTTTGAACCTGTCATAAGCTTATAGGTTTAATTTAAAAAATTGCATAAAAGGATTAAGGATAAAATCGCTTTTAAAACGCTTACTAAAAGTTAAAAAAACGATAAAGAGGTATTTTATATCTTATGAAATGAAAAGCCTTTTAATGAATAGATTGCAGACTAGTTTTTAAGAACGGAATTATTCGCTTCCACAAAAAAATGGAGGCGGGTAATACCATAGCAGTAAAATACTATTTTACCTTAGATATGGTACTAAAAAACGTTTTAAAAGTTACCATTTAAAAGTACAGAGCACAAATATAGAGCGATTAATTTGCAAAGAAGTTCTGTTTAAAAGAAACTTATGAAAGCCTTTCTAAATGAACGTTTAAACGTTTGAAACAGATGTTTATAACAGTTTTTAAAGCCTTACCTTTGATAAAAGCGGTTATTTATTTGTCTTATGAGAGATTGTTTTGAAAACCAATACTCGTAAATGTAAAAAACGAGTTTTGTTAAAGCTAACAAGCGTTTTGATTTTATAGAATGCGTTATGTGAATTCACTCAGCTCGATTTTGAGCTTAGTATATTGAAACGTTTTAAAAGAAGCATCATGATCATGGGTTTTGTTTTCAATGAATCTCTTTAAAAGATAAAGACGTTATGATTAATACGTTTGAGAGAAACAAAAAGCATTTATAGGCTCTCTCATTCAAAAGAGTGATTAAAGATCATACGCATCATTTACATTCCTTTTGATAAGTTTTCATATCTCTCATAGAGCACTTGCAATATGATACGTTTTGTATATATGCACTGATTACTCCATTGTGGATGATTCATTTTAATCAATAAAAAACGCTATTTGAAAGCCGCGTCATATCATTTGGCACGGCTTTTTTTTATGAATGCTATCTTTTATGAGATGTTTATAGCAATGCGTTTTATATGCGTTTATACACCATAAAGAAGGCACTTCCATGCCTGTTATTTATGCTATTTATCAATCTTAACAACGTTATCGCTTTCATAAACCTCACAATTTTTTGGAACCAACCTTACTTTGCTTTTTTTATTGATTTTTGCATTGCCATAAGCACGCCCCCAGATTGTTGCACAATATGAGATTTTAGCATTGCCATAAACAGAGCCATAAATCTCACAAGAGCCACTCACACAAGCATTCCCATAAACCTTGCCATAAATTTTTGCACGACCATTAATAACAGCATAATTATAAACTTTTGCATGGCTATAAATACAAACCAAGCCAGAAACCTTGGCATGACCATAAACGCGTGCATAACTAAAAACCGTAGCATCATAAGAAACATGCGCATGGTCATAAATATGAGCATCAGCAAGAATGCGGGCACTACCATTCACATGAGCATTCCCATAAATATTGCCATAAACATGAGCATTGCCATAGACAAAAGCATGGTCATAAACTTTAGCATATTGAGAGATAAAAGCTTTTCCATAGACCTCAGCATTGCCATAAACTTGACCACAGACTTGAGAAAAATGGCGTATTTTTGCATCATCATACACCCTTGCATGACCGTAGACACAAGCCTCATCATAGACCCAGCAATTGCCATCATGGGATAGATTAGCTTCCTTTTCAATAAAGCCCCCTAAATCCCCCGTCTTAACATCATCAAAATCTTTTAAAGCTTTAATGCGATAAAGATTTATAATATTTCGAGTAAGTGCATGTTTGATTTTTTTTATTTCACTGGTTAATTCGTATTTTTTGCACATAGAAGACCCTCACAATCTAATGTGATAAACAGTTGATAAAATTTGAAATGGAAAATTTGCTTAGAAAGCAGGCGCCCCCGCCGCGCCCGCGCATTATTTACGCAGCGTTATTTTCAATAATCTTTACAACGGTATCGTTTTCATAAACCTCACAATTTATGGGAACCCAATATAAATCACTATCTCTTTTTAATCTTGCATTGCCATAGACATTACCTCTAATCACGAAATAACCAGAGATTTTCGCATTACCATAAACAGAGCCATAAACATCAGTATGACAGCCCACGCTAGCATTCCCATAAACCTTGCCATAAATTTTAGCAGCGCCACTGATAACAGCATGATCATAAACTACCGCCTTGCTATGAATACGAGCATTTCCTGATAATTTTGCATTGCCATAAACCCGCGCCTGATGATAAACCCAAGCATTATAAGAAAGATGCGCATTGTCATAAACATGAGCATTTGCATAAACGCGGGCACGATTACAGACATGGGCATTGCCATAAACACTACCCATTATAATAGCATTATTAAAAACCTTGGCATTTTCATAAATATGGGCAGGATTTAAAACAAGAGCATTATCATAGATCCAGCAATTGCCATCATGAGAGAGGTTACTTTCATTTTCAATAAAACCACCCAAGGCACCAGCCTTAACATCGTCAAAATCCCTTAATGCTTGGATGCGATAAAGAGTTTGATTATTAAATACACGTGTCTCATTTGTGAGTGCAAACTTTTTTTGCATAGCACAATTCCTTTATAAAAAGATTTGAATTTTAGAATGAAATGTTTAAAGGGGGGCGCCCCCGCCGCGCCCGCGCGTCATTTACACAGTTGTAAAAACAATATCACCAGTGATAACAGATTCTTTATAATTGCCACCAATTTTGGTATCACCACCAATCTCAGTATAGCCAATTACCTTGGCATTGCCATAGACATGAGCATCACCATGGACCTTGCCATAAATTTTTGCATTGTCATAAATGCGAGCATCATCATAAACCTCGGCATTATCAGAAATTAAAGCATTATTGGAAACCCAAGCGCCACCATAAACCTTGCCATAAACCTTGGCATTGTCATAAACGCAGCCCCTATCATAAACATGGGCATAACCAGTCACTATAGCATTCCCATAAACCTTGGCTTCTCTATTGACCATAGCAGCGCCACAAACATGGGCATTATCGCAAACCCTAGCATTATCAAAAACTATAGCATTTTCATAAACATGGGCATTATCATAAACCTGAGAGGTTCCTAAAACACGTGCTTTATCATAAACCTCAGCATTGCCATAAATTCTAGTTTTATCAAGAAACTTGCCATAAATAGTGTCATAAATTTTTGCATTTCCATACACTTTAGCATGTCCAAAAATATCACCATAAACCAATGCGTTCTCATATACTTGCGCATTGCCATAAACCTCAGCTCTAATATGCACGCTAGCATTGCCATAGACCCTTGCATTTTCATAAATTTTTGCAGATCCAGTAATTTTTGCATTATCCGAAACATGGGCATTATCGTAAATACGAGCATCACCATAAACCATGGCATTGCCACCGACCCAACAATCACCATTATGAGCTAAATTTGCAACCTTATGTATAAAACCGCCTAAATCACCAGCTTTTATATTAGCAAAATCCCTTAAAGCCCGAATGCGATAAAGAGTATAATCACCAACCTCTATTGTCTCACCTGTAAATTCGTATTTTTTTGCAGGCTCTTGTTGATTAGCAAGCGCGGTTTCATTTGAAATATTAGAGATAACGGGGGTGTTTTTTGATATATTTGTCATAATTAAAACCTTACGGGTTAATAACGTTTTCAATTGACACTCTATAAGAGCATCGGGCGTTGAAAACACGGCCGTAAGTCCGTTGTTATGCTTTTCCCATAAATGGGTATTGTATGGCATAACCACGCCCGACAAAATTCTCATATACTAACAAAAGCATAAAAGATAGCCAGTATTTTAAAGACATGGGAGAGGCTGTTTCGTAACCTATCCGCTTACGGTTTAAGTGTTTTCATCACTTGAGTATTTATATAACAAAATACGTATTTATTGTCAAAAAATATTTTGTCTTTTTTGATATTTTTTTGTATTTTTTTAAATACGTTGTGTATTGATAATATCTTATGCCTATTAATTGCTTCTTTTATATTTATGTGCTTTTAAAGCTATATTACGGGCTTTGTGAAACGACTGCGTATTTTCTGAATCTATACACTTATAATATTTAGAAACGCTCTCATAATGCGTATTTTAAACTTTATAACCTATCAATTTTGTCACTAAATGGCTTTTAAGATTTCTGTTAATTTCTTTTAATAACACATTTTAGACTTAACAGCCTTTTATAGGGACTGTCTTTATAAACAAATGCTTTCATTTGCATATGAGTATTCAAGTTTACTGTTTTTACGCATTCTTTATAGCTGTTATGTTCTTTATAGCCATGGCATCATTTTTCATTTTCATAAGAGAAACGATAAATAGGATAATTGCGATTTATTGTCTGTTATGAAAATATCTCAATAGAAACTGATCATTATAGAGATCAGTAAAATCCCTTTTAATAGACCGTGTCAGTGTTGTCAGTTTTGTCAGTTCTTTTTAGAGCCTATACTATTTTTTTAAAATGATAAAAAATTAAAAGCATTATATTTCAATATGTTAGTCTTTTTAAGATACAATTTATATAGATAACACAACCTTAAATACAATTAATAATATATATTTGTCAGTTATCTGTCAGTAAATTGAACTGACAAAAGTGATTATTTTAGTGTGTCATTAAAACGTGTCTTATGAAAAGCGTATGAAATTAAAAACTGATTACGTTATCAAAATCCCTTTTATGAATTTTAATCAGTTCTTTTGAATAGATAACCTTATGATTTAGAGAATGATTACAACGTGCTTTATGAAAGCATGTGAACCTTTAAAGCCTTTCAAAAGATAGCTTGTAACTTATAGAAATGCTATAAAGACCATTATGGTTATGAATTTTGAGGATTTTGAGTATTTTGAGGGTTCCTTTTACTCCCCCCTTTATATATTTTTTTCAATCAAAAATAAAAATTATTATATTTCAATAGGTTAATATCTTAAAAATACAATCTATGATATATATTTAAAGGAGTTTTGTAGGTGTTTTGGGGGTTTTAAAAACAGACAAAACCTATAAGTAATATAAGAAAATGAATATATATATATATATAACTCTCTTTAAATAAAGCTTTTGAAAAGGATAAAGCTATCATTTTAAATACGGTATAATCTCTTAAAGGCAATCCAAATAAGAGTATCTAAAAGTGCAAATGATTTCTTTTTAGAATAACGCATGATAAATTATTCCTTTAAGATTATAGGTAATCAACTCACAAGATGATACGTTTAAAGAATTTACAAAAGTCCATTAAAGGATTTCTGATAACGTAATTCTTTCCTATCTTAGTTATCTCATAACAGATGATAAAATAAACTTTTATTTAAACTAATACATAAGCGGCTTTAATAAGATTAGTATGCCCATTATGTGAGCATGCTTTATAAGTTATTCAGTTTCTTTTAATACCAAATTTGGTAAGTTCTTAACGATTTTCATGGTTTCTAAACTTACCGTAATAACCCTTTGAAATAACTCTAATGGATAAGCAGGGTTGCCAATGGTTTCAACAGCATAGTGATTGGCATCATTCACAATACCACTCTTTTTATCTGTTTTTACACATTGACGCCCCATAAACCATTCAAGAGCAGGCTTGCCATTGACGATATACTCATAAGCTTCAAGAGAGATATCTGTCATGATGATATTGCTATTATAAATAACAGTTGATTTATTCTTTTCCTTACTATCCTTAATTTTTGCGAATTTCATTTCAGTCACATAATAGAATTTTTCGAGATTAGAGATTTCTGTCTGTTTTGGATTACCCTTTTTAAAGATCACGGGATAAGGCTCTACATCTTCATAATTCACGTGCAAATGACCGAGTTCACGCCCTGCTGTCACAAATTTCCAAAAATCATCAGCCGTTTTTACGCAAGGGATACGAGGCAATTCTTTGCATAAATTATCAGCATAACGGGTGCGATAATCTTCTGAATGCAAAAAACCGTAAACATAATAAAACAGATCATCTTTAGTGTTTTTTCATTAGGATAAGCGGCTTTTAAATATGCTAATCCTTCATCAGTTATAGCATTACGCATTTTCTTTTTTTCTTATTTTAGTAAATAAGCGATTGTCATACTATTTTTCTTATCAAGCGATAATAATGGAGTGTTTTTTGTTGTCTCTAATATGTAACAGTTCCAATAAATTTGGTCTATTCTATGAATAAGAGTCTTTACTTAAAGCTCAAAATTATATTACATGCAACACCTTAAAATTAAGAAGCATATTAGAGTGTATGATTGTCATTTAACAGTGTCATTGTAAAATCTTCAAAAGCGGGGGAAATGATATGGTTTGCACAACTCATAAAGCAGGTGTATACAGTACAGTCTATGCTTTTTTCTCAGATGTTATAAGTATTATTCTCATCAAAAAATTAAAAAATTGTTACGCGGTTGGCGATTTTTTCTGTGACGCTGATGATATGGTTCATTTTGTTGCTCATTTTGAGGGCACAATGAATGCATAGATTTTTTTTCACTTTTGTTTTTACGGCTATTTTGTGCCTTTTCTCGTTGGCGAGTTTTGCCCAAAACATTCGTGAGAAAGCGATTAATCAATCAGAGAGCATCCAACGACAACAAACGCAACAACAGCGTTTTCAGCAATTGCAGCGTAAAAACAAAACCCATGAGGTATTTTTGCCAGACGATGATACCATATCTCCCTATGGTGCTTCGCCTAGTACAACCTGTTTGCTGATCAAAAGCATTGAATTTGTTGATGTTCAGTTGATTTCTCATACCGACCTTCATGAAGCCATTTCTCTTTGGGAAGGACGGTGTTTGGGGATTGCCGAAATCAATAAAGTGCTCAAAGCGGTGACCAAGCTTTATATGAAGCGCGGCTATATTGCAGTGCGGGCTTATTTGCCTGAGCAAGATTTAAGCGGCGGTCATCTCAAGATCGTTGTTGTTGAAGGTGTGATGGAAGATATTACCCTTGATGGGCATAAAGTTGAGAGGAGACTTCAAGGAGAAATCACCACAGCTTTTCCAAACCTTATTGGAAAGCCGACCAATCTGCGCCAGATAGAGCAAGGGCTTGATCAAATCAATCGGCTTTTCTCACGCCAAGCTACCATTAATCTTGGTGCGGGTAGCAATTCGGGTGGTTCGATACTCGATGTTCATATTGAAAAACAGAAACCTTGGCTTATTACGCTTTCCAGCGATAATCTTGGCGCTAAAGCAACAGGGCTTTATCAAACGCGCTTGAGCCTTTCTTTTGATGATCTGTTGGGGATCAATGATCAATGGTCGTTTAGCTATCAGCGTTCTATGGATGGTAGTCCGTATCATTTTTCTCACAAGCGTCCCAATAGTGATACTCTAACGGGATCATTTTCTCTTCCCTATGGCACTTGGACAACAGGTTTTGATGGGACGTGGAGCCAATATCATTCGAGTGTTAAGGGAATATTTTCCGATATTATGACTGCGGGTAAGTCTTTATCGCTTACACCGTGGATTTCACGGGTTATCGACCGTGATCAAGAGGGAAAGACCTGGCTTACAGGACGCTTGACATGGAAATATTCTGATAATTTTATTATGGGCAGTCGGGTTGATGTTTCCAGCCGTAAATTGGCTATTGCAACCTTTGAGCTTGATCATTCGCGCAAGTGGCTTGGAGGAGAATTAAGCGCGCATATAGGGTTTCATAAAGGGTTGGCAATTCTTGGCGCTTATGATGATAAAGAGCAAGAGAATACAACAAAAAATTCACCCAAAGGGCAATTTTCCAAATTATCTTTTTCCCTAGGCTACGTGCGTCCTTTTTCGCTCAAACAATATAACTTTCGCTATAACACGCTGTTTTCAGGACAATTATCACCCGACACGTTGTTTAGTTCAGAACAAATATCGCTTGGTGGTAGTTCCTCTGTGCGTGGGGTGCGTGAGGCGATTTATTACGGCAATAATGGGGCGTTTTGGCGCAATGAATTGTCGCTGTTGTTGCCAGGTTTTTCTTCGAGAATGGGGCGTAAATTTATGAGCCAATTTGCCCCTTATATGGCGCTTGATCTGGGGGCCGTGGCCAATAATGTAAACAAAAACAGTTTTGGCGGGAGCCTCGTTGGGGCAACTCTTGGTTTCCATGCAACCGGAGACATTACGGATATTGATGTGTCTTATTCGAATATTTTAACCCAATCGACAGTGCGAGAAAAGGGAAATGCGACAGGGTTATTTCAAGTGCGGGCATTATTGAGATTTTAGAGCAAAGGGGCGGTAAAAAATATCGCTGCGCTGTTTATACCCATATGGGTTGTTTTTTTTAAGAGATAAAGAATTTTATGAGGAGCTGAAGATGCGGGGATTGAAAAATCAAAAGCATAGATTGGGATATGGATACAAGCTATGGCAGCGCGTTCTTTGTGTTTTGCAGCGAGGGATCCATAAGGGGCTTTCACTTGTTTTAAGCTTTTGCTTAGCTTTTCAGCCTTTGTTATTGCAAGCACAAGCGCTTGGAGCGCGAAGTCCTGTTGCACAAGAGAGCCAAGGGATTAAAGCAGCTGATGGGGTTGGCTCTGTTTTCCGCCCCACGGTGGGGAAAGCCGGCAATGATGTGCCGCTGATTGATATTGTTCGCCCCAATGGACAGGGTCTTTCTCATAACAAATATGACAGTTTCAATGTTGATACCCATGGCGTAATTTTGAACAATTCGACTGAGGAAGTCTCGCGTTCACAGCTTGGGGGATTGGTGCCAGGCAACGGCAATTTGCGTTATAGCGGTGCAGCAAAGGTTATCCTTAATGAAGTGGTAAGTGCCAATCGCTCGCGTCTTGAAGGCGTGAGCGAAGTACATGGGCATATGGCGGATGTTATTATCGCCAATCCCAATGGGATTACCTGTAACGGTTGTGGCTTTATTAATACACCACGGGTGACTTTATCGACTGGACAACCGATTATTGGAGCCGATGGCGCTTTGAGTGGATTGCGTGTTGAGGGTGGAGATATCACTATAGGCTCTCGTGGGGCTGATGGGAGTGCATTAGATATTTTTGATCTTGTTTCGCGCAAGATCAGTGTCGGGGGTCCCATACAGGTCAAAGGAGATTTGGCTGTTATCGCGGGGCGCAATCATTTTGATTATGACAAACGCGAAGCAACTTCTCTTGGTTCTGATGGCAAAGAGCCGGAATTGGCGATTGATTCCAGTGAGTTTGGTGGAATGTATGCGGGGCAGATTCGCGTGATTGCCAATGATAAAGGTGCGGGCGTTAAGATGCGCGGAGACATGGTTGCCAATGCAGGCGCCATGAGATTGACAAGTGATGGCAAGCTGGTAATTGCCAAAGCACGTGCCAAAGGAGCGGTGAAGGCTCACTCCCACCACGATAGTGTACATGTGAAAGATCTGCTTTTCTCAGAAGAAGCAGTTGAACTGAAGGCTTTGAAACATGTTGAACTGGCTGAGCAAGCTCGCGTTGCAGCGAGCGGTACTGTTGATGTGGGCGCCGATCTGATCAAGCTCCAGTCCCATGCTCTTCTAGCAAGCGGTATTGGGAGTGATGGTCAACAGTCAGCGACGGGTTCTTTGCATTTACAGGCAGCAAAGCTTGAGGCGGGGAATGGGCGGATAGCCGCTGGTGATCTTTTAGAGATCCAAGCAGCAACAATTGATCTAAGCCGCATGCAAGACAATGATCAAACAGGGGTTTCTTCCCTTGGCGATCTGACCATTAAAACCAATCAAATCACCGCTTTAAACAACCATATTGGTGCCAAGGGGAATATTGTCTTGAGCGCCGATGATGCGCTCACTGTAGGCGCTGGACATTATAGCGCCGGCGGCTCTCTTTTGGTGGAAGCAGCAGAGCTTACATCACGCGCGCGCTTAGTGGCAGAGCAAAAAATTGACCTTTATGCGCATCACGGTGCCCTGATCCAAGAAGGCACTGTCTGGTCTAATGGGAAGATAACGCTAGATGCCCATGGTGCCCTCAATCACACGGGTGATATTGTCAGTATGCAGCAGGTTGCCTTGACAGCGGGTAGCATGCTCACAACCTCTCAAGAGAGTACGATTTTAAGTTATGATGTGGTTTTAAGTGCTGATGCTTTAACCCAAGCAGGGACTGTGGAAGCCCAAGAAGGAGCATTAACCCTTCAAGTGCGTGATGGGGTTATCAATAGCGGCACAATGCGCGGTGAGAGTGTCGATGCTCATATTGGTGCATTTACCAATCAAGGGACGTTTATTGCAACCGATGATTTGCATTTGATGGTAAGCACACAAGAAGGCGCCGATCCGCAACAAGCCTTTCTGAAGAATACATCCGAAGGTGTCCTTCAAAGTGGTGGCGTTTTTGTTGTGACCGCAGGGCAATTAGACAATGCCGGTGTGCTTGGCTCTAGTGGTGAGAATGTTGCGCTCAATGTGGCAGGGAATGTCAGCAATAGTGGGCTGATTTACGCCAAAAAATCTATGGATCTATTCAGTGATGGTAATCTGACCAACACACAGGGCAGAATTATTGCTGAAGAGGCTCTCAGCATTGGTGGGCTGAAAGAGACACGTGCTGGTCATATAAATAATGAGGCTGGTCTTCTCAGTGCTTTAGCCGGTGAGATGAAGATTGTTGCAACGTCTTTTGTCAATAAAAGCGCTGAAACGACAAATTCAGAGCAACAAAACGCTACACATGATGAAGGTGCGCATGTTTTAGCGCGGGATGGTTTGCGCATTAATGTGGGCAGTTTTGAGAATGTTGATGGTCTCATTTCTACGCAAGGGGCAGTCAATATTGTTGCTGATAGTGTGATCCAAGCAGGGCACATAGAGATTGAGCGTGGTGACCTTCAACTGACCAGCCACGGTGATTTAAGCAATAGTGGCACAATAGAAAGCAATGATACCATTGCTTTGCATGCGCAAAACACTCTGAACCAAACGGGGCGCATTGTCTCTAAAAAGCGGATAGAGCTTTCCAGTGATGGCATATTGACAATGGGCGAGACAAGTGAGGTTGGCGCCTATGATGTAACGCTGAAGGCAGGCACACTCACCCAAACTGGGCTTGTGGAAGCGCAAGGCGGGGTACTGACTCTCAACAGTCATGATGTTTTAAGCAATTCCGGTATTATGGTGGGCGGTGTTGTTGATGCGAAGCTTGGGTCTTTAGCCAATTCAGGTCAGCTTTTAGCCAGTAACAGTTTTACGCTTATAGCAAAAAGTCATGATCCGTCATTGGGGCAAGTTGCTCTGGTTTTAAATGGTGAAGACGGTGTACTCAAAAGTGGTGGTGCTTTTGTCTTAACCGCAGATGTTTTGGACAATGCCGGCAGTATTGGTTCAAGTGGTGATGGGGTTGCGCTCAATGTGAGCGCTGATCTGAGTAATAGTGGGCTGATTTATGCCAAGAAATCTGCCATTTTCTCCTTAGATGGGGATTTTATTAATAAGTTTGCCGATGTCATTGCTGAAGACAATCTCATCATCCGTGGTTTAAGTGGAGAGCGGGCTGGTCATGTGATCAACAGCTCGGGTCTTTTAGAAGCCGTGTCAGGCGATATGACCTTCGATGTCTCAGCGCTTACCAACATGCGTGAAGGTGGAGTTGAAGTTAGCGATAAAGTGGTTTCTCACAGTTACGTGCGAGGAGAATGGGAAAATATCCCAAATGTTGATAAACACACAAGGATCAAGAAAAATATCGACACTACGATTATTCGTCAGCAGCCTCATTTTACCAATAATGCGGCACAGATTTTGGTAGGGCGTCATCTCACGGTCCATGCCGGTGATATCCGCAATAGCTATAGTTTGATTGCTGCTAATGGCAACATTGAGATGCAGGGTGATACGCTGCTCAATGAGGGGCGTGATTTAATTGAAACAACCAAGATTGTAACTGAAACACGCTACAGATATAAGCAATGTAGTGCCACAAATCCAGCATGTATAGGGCAAGGTGCAGAAGAATGGGATGGTCCTACTTTTACCCAAACACTCAAACGCACTTATGATGCTGTTTATGGCACGATTGAAGCTGGTGGCACGCTTGATGCCAAGTTGACAGGCTATATTGACAATCATGCGGTGCGTGAGGGGGTTGAGCAAGTTGGCTTAAGCTCTGGCGATAAAGGGTTGGCTGGTGTTAAAAACACCGATTTTGACGGTTCCAAACCACTGATTAGTGATGATCGATTGGACGGTATTATCAATGGTTTGAAAGGGCACAAAGGGCTTTTTGCACCAAGCACAAAAACACCCGCACCAGAATCCATACAAGTGCCAACGCAAGATGGGCTTAACTCTGTTAAGACAGAATTGGACCAGACCCAAACACCGGATGTGCCATTTTTAGTCGAGACGCGTCCAGATTTTATCAACCCAAGTAAATTTTTAGGATCGGACTATTACTTAAAAAAGATTGGCAATTATAAGCCTGAGCACGTGTTCAAAAAGTTGGGGGATGCTTATTTTGAATATCGTCTGGTGGGTGAGCAAATCTTTGAACTGACAGGCAATCGCACTCTTCTTGATGTTGAAGATCCCAATGCTCAAATGCAAAGGCTCTATGACAATGCTGTGGAGCAGCAAGATCCCTTGGGGTTAGTGCTAGGCAAGCCCTTAACGCCTCAGCAAATTGCTGGGATCAAAAAGGATATGATCTGGCTTGAGACCCACCTTGTCGACGGACAAGAGGTCTTGGTACCCCACGTTTATTTGGCACCAAACACTTCTTTAGCACAAGATGTTTATGGGGCAAAAACGCAGCAAGGAAACCTTGCCAGTGCACGTTTGAAAGGCAATGGCGTCACTATAGAGACGGACCGTCTTACCAATAGCGGCACCATATCAAGTAATGGTGCATTGCATGTTTCGACTACGCAAACTTTGTTTAATGATGGTGGTTTTTTGCTTGGCAGCGGTGCTGTAGATCTCAGCAGTGGCGATCTTTTAGCCAATTCTTCCGGTGTTATTCTGGGGGATATCATCACCCTCAATGCGAAGACAATCATTGATGGGACTGCAAAAATCCGTGACACGAATGAATATGGTTTTGTTGATCGCAGTGGGCAGCAGGCTCAAATCATTTCTATACAGGATTTAAACATTCACTCCCTTGGCGATTTAAGCATGACTGGTGGCCAATGGAGCAGTGGTGGATCGACGACGGTGATTGTCGATGGTTCTGCTACGTTTGGTTCATTAGTGCTAGAGAGTGACCATAAGGAGACATTGGAAAAAGGGCATTATAACGCCCAAAGCAGTGAGCACCGTTTGACAGAAGTCAACAGTGATGGAGATTTGACCATTGTCACAGGTGGTGAACTTAACCTTGGGGGAAAGTTTAAAGCCAAGGGCAATGGGGATTTCACCAGTGGTGGCGCTCTCAACGCGATTTCAGAGCAAGATTTTAACAGTTTTGATTTGGATCTGAGGGGCAAAGAAGGCGACAAATCGAAGCAAAAGAATAAGTTTCGTCAACAATCAACAGAAGTTACTACAAACAAAACCACGATAGAAACAGAGGGCAACCTCTCCATGCATGCGCAAAATGGGGATCTCACGCTTGATGCGGCAGGGCTATCAAGTGGTGGTCAGACGCATTTGGCATCAGATACGGGAAAAATCAAGTTTCTGACCAACAAGGATCAAGATTTTAAGGACGTTTATCAGCGTAATGAAAACCTTGTGTGGTGGAGTGAGAGCGATAAAGGTTACCTTAAGGAGACCATCGAACATGTCACCATAGATGCTAAGGGTGGCATAAAGCTTGATGCGGGTGATGGCTTTGTTGTTGAGTATGAGGCAACTGGTGATTTAGACAAATCTCTTGAGCAATTGTCTCGCTCTCCAGGCATGGCATGGATCAAGCAACTGCGTGATGATCCAGAATTATCCAAGCAAGTGGATTGGCAAGCAGTTAAGGCTGAATTTAAAGACTGGGATTATAAAGCCCAAGGGCTGACAGAAGCCGGTGCGGCTCTCGTGGCATTGGCTGTCACGGCGGTTACGGGTGGAGCAGCCTCGGGCGCTGCCAGTGCCATTACCGGTGCTTTGGGGCTTGGCTCGAGCACCGCCATGAATGCGGCGATACAGGCTGGTGTCCAAGCGCTGATTAACAAAAGCGCTGTGGCTCTTGTCAATAATCGCGGCAATATTGCCGGTGCCTTGCATGAGCTTGGCTCTTCAAAGAATATTCTCAGCATTGTCTCGTCGATGTTGACAGCAGGCTTAACCAGCCAACTAACCGAAATGGCTGGTGTTGGACAATCTTTGCCAAAAACCGCTCCTTTTGTCGATCGTATCGCCAGTGAAGCGGAAAAGAACCTGATCAAAGCCGCCATTGGCACAGGCGTTCAAACGGCTCTTGAGGGTGGCTCTCTTGACAAGAACTTTTTTAACAATCTGCGCATCGCCCTGTCTGATACGGTTGGCAAATCGTTGGCGGAAGAAATCGGTACCGCCAAGGCTGAAGGCAAAATAGACACGGTCACACAGATCGTTGCCCACGCCGGTCTTGGCTGCTTAAAAGGCGCTGTTGCGAGCGGTGCTTGCACAGCCGGTGCTGTGGGGGGTGCTGTGGGCGAAGCCACTGCTATGCTCCAGTTTCAATTGTGGGTGCAAGGCATTGTGAAAGAGGAAATGGGGGATCTAAACGGTCGCACCCCAACTGCGGAAGAGGAAGCGCGTATAAACGCAAAGATTGATGCGCAGTTTGCTGACTTTAGAGACCACACCATTGATGTTGCACGAGCTGCTGGGGGCGTTGCTGCTGCCCTTGCCGGTGGCAATGTTGATGCCGGCGCTGATGCCGCTGGTAATGCCGCTGCAAATAACTACCTCAGCAGTGCTCAACAAGCTCAGATGGAGAAAGAATTAAAGGAGTGTCCTGACTTTTTATGTGCAGCAGAAGTGTCTGCGAAGTGGACTGCGATTAGTACAGGGCAAGATATAAGCTTTGCGGCAGGTATGGTAGCTGGTGTCCCGGCTGAAATATACGATACGGTTGATGGTTTTTTGCAACTAGCCAAACATCCCGAAGAGACTTTGAAAGCGCTCAAAGATTTTTTCAGCAGTGGTGAGATTTTGGCGACAATTGGTCGGACCCTTGGACAGTCCTATGTAGATCGCATTAATAAAATGGAGGAGGAATATGAGCGAGCCGGTGCTGGTGGATCCTTTAAAGCTGGACTTGAACTTGGAAAATTATTGACTGAAACAGCATCCCTAATGACAGGAGTTGCTGGAGCAGCCAAGGGAGGCATAAAGCTTGGCGCAAAGGCTGTGATCAAGTTCAATGCTAGGAAAGATTTTGCCCAATTCGCTTCCAAGAAAAATCTTGCAGAACTTGCAGCTCAAGGAGATCCTGACAAACTAGCTGCTAGGAAAGAACTGACCAAACTTGCTGCTAAAGAAAAAAAGCTTTGGTTAAAAAAGAAACCCACTAAATTTACCGATAGCAAATTTGGACAGACCTACACAGTTTATCGGAGAGACGACCTGTTTGATCCTAACAAAAGGGTTAAATGGACTGAAAAAGGGGAAACGGTATGGGGCACTAATATTGATAGAATGAAAGCAAGAAGAGCACCTATAGGATATGATGGTAAGTCTGTTGAGTTGCATCACCTAAATCAAACCCCTGATGGACCCTTAGCAGAAATGAGCCATGAATTTCATAAAAAATATACTTCTGTTATTCATGCTAATCCAAAAACACATCAATCGCTCATAGATAGAAAAAAGTTTGAGAAGCAGAGAGAGGAATATTGGTATAAACTTGGTAATGGGTATGGAGAACAAGAAAACAGTAGTTTAGGAGGAATAATCAATATGAAATGGGGCATTATAGGTCTAAATTTTGACAGATGGGGACAGAAGCACCGGCAGTAATTCTCTACGGTTGATGAAAAGAGAAACTTATAAAATAATTTATGGAGGATAATTGATGAAAACCTATACCTTAGATGATGTTACAGTATTAGTTGATAAATATGAAGGTGATATTGTTAATTTTGCTAGCAAAGATAAGGAGGTTGATGATCTCGTGATTGAAAAAGCTGAGGAAATTCTTGGTTTGCAATTCACATCTTCCTATAAAGTTTTTTTAAAACATTATAAAGGCGGGGACATTGGTGGTTATGAAATCTATAGGCTTTATAAGGAGTGTGGAGAAGATATTCCTTTTGATGATATTGTTTTCCAAAATTTAAATGATAGGAAACGTGGTTTTGCAACACTAGAACAGCTTATCGTTTGTGATGCTGCTTTTGGTGAAACCTTTTATTTTGATTATACGCAGTTTCGGGATGGAGAATGCCCACTTTATGTCATGCTTCCATCTGAAGATTGTGAATATTACGCCAGTAATTTTTATGAATTCCTTTGTAAAAGAATTAAAGAAAGCGCGGGAGAAGAGATACCTGATGGAGACCAACCAATTGAAAAGATTGAGAACGCTCCCACTCCGCAACCTATACCTTTTTACAAGAGTTTTTGGAAAAAACTATGGAAGAGGTGAAATTGATAGAGGAAATATGGAGCGTTTATAACGCACGTTTTGAGGATCATCTATGAAAACCTATACCTTAGATGATGTTGCACAATTGGTTGATAAGTGAGTCATGATGCAAACCAAAGATGTCACAGAGATTTTAAAAAGACTGGGCTGGGAGCCTTATCGTGATAACGTGGGTGATACTTTTGCGCATTATCATCTTCCCGATCGCATTATTGGCATTGGCTATGGTGTAAAAAATTATGGAGAGAGTGGCAAAGAGTTTTTGCTTTCGGCTGATCTCACCACCGCTGCTTATTGTCTTGCTCGGGAATATTCTAGAGGTGAAAAATCACAGCGTAAATATGAAGATGTGCTGTTTTACGCGAAGGAGGATTTTAATGTTAAACCTTCAGATCTTTCCGAAAGCCATATTAAGGACGCTCTAAATAGAGTGATTGCATGGGCGCAAGCACAGGATATTGAAAAAAAGTTGTGCGAGGAAGCTACTAATCATTCTGCCGTTGCACAAGCATTACTTGGTGATATGGAGGCTTTAAGGAGTGATAGATCTACCCCAAAACTATCTGTGCCAGAATTTGCAGATTATAAAACAATGACATCGGATGATCGCCTGCTTTTTTTTGCACAGGCCTATAAAAATGGGGAATTAGACGATATTCTAATGCGTAAAAAGCCAAAAAAGCAACAGATGAGTCTCACAGCAGCAATGCGCGTTCTTAAAACACAAGGGTGGTTTTCTACGGAGCCTAGAAAAATGTGGTTGGTTTTGCCCGACCGCTTTATTCAATTTGATTTTGGTTTTATACGTCTTCATGATAATTACAATGTCCGTATTGAAGCTGAAATATCTAATGAAATTATTTCTGTAGCTTGTAAATATATTCACTATAGTGGGGAGTATCGGTGCATATCACCTACAAATACTTATAATTCTTTTAACACGATTGGGGGGGGGATTTTTAGTGGTTTTGATAAAGGCATTGATATTTGTGTAGAGACATTAGATGAGAAAGAGCTTATCAAAATCTCTGAGCGAATAATACAATGGGCACGTGCCCAAGATTTACAAGCATCAATAGAAAGCAAAACACGTGTTCAAAAGTATAGCTACAATATACGTATAGTCTGGCATTTAGCTTGTTTAGCATTGACAGGTCAAATTGATATCCTGAAATCTTATCAAAATTTTTTAGAAGCCGGTACGATTTCTGGACATTTAGAAGACCGTGAAGTGGAGAAGTATGTTAATCACGCAGTTCAATTTGCTGAAGAGCATCTGAAAATCTTTAATGAGCGAAAAGCCATAGATGATCGTCTTAGTTTGCAAGATTTGTCTTTTCTTAATACAGTTTCTGAAGACTTAAAAAGGATGGGGTGGACAGTTTATCGCGATAAGAACTATGATCGCAATGCTTATTTTGTAAGTAAAGACCGTATCATCAATATAATGTACAGTCTTCAAAGTGATGAAGAAGAGCCGATTGTTGTATTTAAGGCTTCGCTTTCAACACTTGGCTTTTCTACTGCTCATAGAGAGATGTTTCCTAGATTGCCCCAATATATAGCTCTCAAAGAGGCAGAAGAATTTTATACAGTTTCTAGTACTGAATTGGATGAAGGCAAGCTAAAGGAGATTTGTACAGATATACTTGAGTGGGCTGATCGGCAAAATGTCAATCAAATCATCTATGATTATGCCGCTTTGCCAACAAACAGTGAAGCTCACCTTGTGGCACGTCACTTTATAGCACTCATTCTGATTGGTGATATTGAAAAGCTCAAATTTTATAAGGAAAGTTTCAGGGCAAAGAACCATCTAGGCTTTGTGGAAGGTATCACGAAATATACGATTGACAACTCTCTTACTCTTGCACGGGGTTATCGAGCAGGTTTTCCGAAAAATGCACCGATTTTAAGCTTGGATGCGCAAACAGCATCTGTTGCTTCTAAAACAACTTCTGTTGAAGTGGCAGAAGAAGTAAATGAAGCGGATGACACTGATGATCGTCTCACCATGGAAAGTGCTCATGCACTTTTAAAAATCCTAGGCTGGTCAACCGAGAAAATCAATGAGAATGATTATATGGCAAGCTATCAATTGGCTGATCGTGAAGTAGATATTCTTTATAACGACGAAATTGCCAAAGACTACCCGCAATTTGATAGCGCCTTTATGATTAGCACGGGCATTCTTTCCACCGCTTGTAAATTCATTGATCCTACCCACACGGAAGATATTCCAGATATACAGCTTAATTTTGAAGCCAAGGGATTAGAAATCTTTGAACCAGAAGTTACTGCGGATCGCTTAAAGCAAGCACTTGATGATGCGCTAGAATGGTCAGTCAAAGACATTGACCTTTCTAAAAGACTTCGCTCTGATTATGGTATAGCTCCTTGGGAAAAAGGCGCCACGTCTACGGATTATGCTTTACTTCATCTTGGCGCTCTTGCTTTATTGGGTGATGTTGAAGCCTTGCAATCTTATCAGAAAAGCTTTACGGCAGGTGATCACCTAGGCTTTGACGAGAGCATCAACAAAACCCACCTTGAACGTGCATTAGCTTTAGCCAAAGAAGTAGCAAAGGTGAAGCAAGTGAGCTACGCTTTGATTGAATGGGTAGCAAAAGATTTTGATAGTCACTTAGAGCTTTCTAGCGAGGAATAACCTCCTTCTTGGAAGGAGAGTTTGTTAAGTCTATTTAGAACAAAGAATACATTGATTATTTTGAAAAAATCGAGGGGCTTATGAATCATGAAATGGATAAAGAAAAAAATTATGGGAGCAGCTGAACCTGTGGAATTTAAAGGTAAAAAAGTTTATCAGGGAGATGAGCTGTTTGAGCCTGAAACAGTTTCTTCTTGGAAAGAAAAAGGACAGATAGTAACAGGTACAAATGTGGAAAGAATGGTATCAGGAAGAGCTCCTATTGGAGTCGATTGTAGGCCTATTATGTTATATCCTATGACACAAGAAGGTCCTATGGCTGAGGTTCTCTACTCATTTTATCAAGACAAGAGTTTTGTTGCGCCTATGAAGCCAAAGGAAAATTTTATCAGAAAAGTTATTTGTTGGATTTCAAAAAAAGACTCCTCAGCAAGAAAAAAGAAAAAGTAATTATTGCAAATATTGGAGTAATGACACTAAAAGGCGCTCTCTAAGCTTTAATGATCATCCCCTTTAATTATATCATATATTGTAAATGCGAGATGATTGCACAGAGACAAATGAGAAAAGAGCTCCTTCAAGAAAACATCCTTTATATTCTATCAATGTAATCCAAATTCCATTGGCTATAGTAGAGAATATTGATCAGTAGAAACACTCATTATGAGTAAAAACACACTGTGACTTATGGAGAAAAATTTATGAAAAGTTATACTTTATCGGATGTTGCACAATATATTGATATGCATAGTCATGCTATTAATTTTGGTACTAAAGATAATGCCCCTGATGATGTACGGATTAAAACAGCTGAGAACACTCTCGATTTACAATTTACCTCTTCCTATAAGGGTTTTTTAAAAAATTATGGAGGCGGAGAAGTTGGAGGTGAAGAAATATTCAGTATTTATGAAATCTGTGCAGGTATTCCTGCTGGTGATATTGTTTACCGAAATTTGCTTGATAGAAGAGATGGCTTTACGGACCCCAAACAACTTGTTATCTGCACAACTGATTTTGGTGAAACCTTTTATTTTGATTATACGCAGTTTCGGGATGGTGAATGCCCACTCTATCTCAAGTATACATCTGAAGATTCCGAATATTACGCAAGTAATTTTTATGAATTTCTCTGTAAAAGAATTAAAGAGTATGCAGGGGAAAATTCATGAAAACCTATACCTTAGATGATGTTATACAACTAGTTGATAATAGGATAATTGCGATTTATTGCCTGTTATGAAAACATCTCAATAGAAACTGACAATTATAGAGATGAGAAAAATACCTTTTAATAGACCTATGTCAGTGTTGTCAGTTCTTTTTAGCCCCTATGGCATTTTTTTAAATGAGAAAAAATTAAAAACATTATATTTCAATATGTTATTATTTTAATAACACAACTCATATCAATAGTACAATCTTTAAAGATAACCAATGATGTGAGTTGATTAAAACTTGTCAGTTTGTGTCAGTAAATTGAACTGATAACTAGATTATTTTAGTGAGTAATTAGTGCGTGTCTTATGAAAAGCGTATGAAAGTAAAAACTGATTACGTTATCAAAATCCCTTTTATGAATTTTTATAAGTTCATTTGAATAGATAAACTTATGATTTTAGAGAATGATTACAACGTGCTTTATGAAAAGCATATGATCCTTTAAGCCTTTCAAAAGATAGCTTGTAACTCATAAGAAATGCTATCAAGACCATTATGGTTATGAGTTTTGGAGGTTTAGGGGTTTTTGGGGGTTTTGGAGGTGCTTTTTACGCCCCCCCTTTACATATTTTTCAATAAAAAATAAAAGTCATTATATTTCAATATATTAGCATTTTAGAGATACAATCTATATTAAAACACAACCTATAAATACAACCAACGGTATATTTTTGAAGGTATTTTGAGGGTGTGAGAAACCTTCAAAACCTATAAGTAATATAAGAAAATGAATATATATAACTCTCTTTAAATAAAGCTTTTGAAAACAATAAAGCACTCATTTTAGATTACGGTATAATCTTTTAAAGGCAATGTAAAAAATCTAATTCACTTTAAGATGGGATTTCTTATAAGCCTTAAAGCAATCCAAAGTACAGTGTTAAAAAGTGCAAATGCTCTTTTTTAGAATAACGCATATAAACACTCCTTTTAGAGATTGTATGTAAGCAATGTATAAAGGGGGTATAGGAACCTATAGCTATAAGACCTTATACCCCTTGTAAGGTTATCACACTCATTATGTGAGCATGCTTTTAAGTTATTCAGTTTCTCTTAATACCAAATTTGGTAAGTTCTTAACGATTTTCATGGTTTCTAAACTTACGGTAATAACCCTCTGAAATAACTCTAGAGGGTAGGCAGGGTTGCCAATGGTTTCAACAGCATAGCGATTGGCATCATTGACAATGCCACTCTTTTTATCAGTCTTTACACATTGACGCCCCATAACCCATTCAAGAGCAGGTTTGCCATTGACGATATACTTATAAGCTTCAAGAGGGATATCTGTTATTGTGATATTGCTATTATAAAAAACAGTCGATTTATCCTTTTCCTTACTATTCTTAATTTTTGCGAATTTCATTTCAGTTACATAATAGAATTTTTCCGGATTAGAGATCTCTGTCTGTTTTGGATTACCCTTTTTAAAGGTTACTGGATAAGGTTTTACATCTTCATAATTCACATGCAAATGACCCAGTTCACGCCCTGCTGTTACAAATTTCCAAAAGTCATCAGCACTCTTTACACACGGGATACGAGGCAATTCTTTAGAGAGGTTATCAGCATAACGGGCACGATAATCTTCCGAATGAAGTATACCGTAAACATAATAGAATAGATCATCCTTAGTGATTTTTTCATTAGGATAAGCTGCTTTAAAATGTGCTAATCCCGCATCTGTAATGGCATCACGGCGTTGTAAATCAGCATTGTTGCTTTTTTCTATAGAATTCGTAAATAAATGTGACTGGTTATTATCTTTAGATTTTAAGGAGGTAATATCTTCATAAAAGTATCTTGGAAAGCATTGACCTGTATCTATTGCGTGAAGGTTAGGTAAATCCTTACTCATCAAAACAGAAAATCCACTTCTTGCTCCTACGCCTGTAACTTGTATTACCTTATTTTTTACCGCTTTCCCTATAGAGAATTGTAAAACTCTCTCATTAAAAATGCGATTGTAATAAAGCCACTGTTGTGTAAAAGGGCGATAGAGGCTTTGAATAAGGTATTTATCTTCAAATTCGAAAATCTTTCCACTAATTAATTGTTGTTTAAGAGAACGACTCCAACTGATTTTTTTAGCATCTGAATTTACAAAATTATCTACAATTTTTGTACGTGTTTTACAGTCAGTGTGATAAATATCATTAAAACGTTTCACTTCACTATTATAAAAATTAATCATATTACGCATATTTTTAGCTAAAGCTTCACGGCTTGAGTTATATGCCCACGCATCACGGCTAGTTGAGATACCACAAGAAAACGTTTTAAAGAGCTTTTTATTATGTCCTTTCTTATCTCCTAAAGCTAGGAATGTTTCGAAACTCTCATCACGTTGATGTATCCAATCACCATGCTTATCTGGTGCAATTACTTGCCAGCCCTTTTTATCCGTAATGCCACCAACACTACCAAAACATTCCAGAGCTGTAAATTTTTCTTTTATCGTACGATTATTACCAATATCATGATAGTAAATTTTACAAGGTCCAATAGCATTGGGATTTTTAATAAATAACGTTACCGCAATACCAGTCATACTACCATTGCCGAAAACATTTTCACCTTCTTGAGCAACTCCATTGCTTAACATATTTTTGCGAAGATCTCCTCGTAAATTGAGTACGTAAATACTGCTAAATTCTTTGGCTAAAGATTTTCGTAAACCATCCATTGTAGACTTTTCTATGTAACCAGAACCAGAAACAAAACCGATTACTCCAGCATTATCAATACGATCACTAGCCCAGCGAATGGCACGAATATAATTATCATATAGATTTCGTATAAGATTTGCATTTGACTGAGCGGCATAAGTTTCACGAATGCGGTCATCTAATATCGGATAAGGTGTATTCTTTGCATTATCATTAGCACTTTTTTGACCTGTTGAATAAGGAGGATTGCCAAAGATAACTTCAATATTCATCTTCTTTTGATGTTCTAAATATTCACTGTTTTCTTTAAACAATTCCTGTAGTAAGTTCTTCTCTTCAAGCATCCGAAACGTATCGGTTAAGCCAATATGTTTAAAAGGAATATACTCTCCTTTCATAAGACTATGATACGTCGATTCAATGTTAATCGCTGCTATGTAATAGGCTAAGAGAACAATCTCATTGGCATGGATATCATGACGGAATTTGTATTCCATATCCTCTGGTTTGATCAGTTTAGATTGTAACAGCCGCGTGATAAAAGTACCCGTTCCGGTGAAAGGATCAAGGATAGAGACACCCCGTGATCCCAAGCTTTTTCCAAACTCTTGCTCTAAAACATCATTAACGGAATGAATGATAAAATCAACAACCTCAACGGGCGTGTAAACAATTCCAAGCTTATCCGTGGTTTTCTTAAATGCCTTGGCAAAAAAACTTTCATAAAGCTTGATAATAAGATTCTGTTTTGCATGAGTTTCTGTAATCCCTGCTGTACAGAACATGACACTTTTGTAAAATTGATCAAGATCTTTCGTTTTCTCTTCGATATTTGTTTTATCCAGTGCCGTTAAGATCTTATCCATGGCTTGCGAAATGGCATTGTTCTGTACAAATTCATTACCGTCAAATAAAGCTTCAAACACGGGACGCGTGACAAGATGTTGCGCTAACATCTCAATCGCTTCCTCTTGCTTGATTTCACTGTTGACGTTGTTCTTTAATTCCTTATGGAATGCATCAAAGGCCTGAAAGGCTTCACTCTTTTCATCGGAAATCATATCTTTAAGATGATTGATATGGTTTTGAGCAATCTCAGCAACATTGTTCGCCCATATGCCCCAATAATCCGTGATTTTAAAACTATCCAGAAAAATGGCTTTGACAAAATCAAAAAATTCAGAACGGCGGAATAGGTCTCCTTGTCCTCCAGATACCGATTGAGATTTGCTTTCTGCTGTTCCAATGACACGTCCAGAACTTTCTGTTTTGGATGGTATCGAGATCTCATCAACCGTTGTGGTAAGCTCTTTTAATTCATTGGCTCGTTTAATCTCTATAATTTCAATCGTATGGCTGCTATCTTGTCCTAAAGACATCTGATTAATTGTCCGAGCAAGCCTTTCGTCATGAGAATGTAAAGCATGCAAAACTTGCCAAACAACACGGTATCTCTTATTGTTTTTTAAAGCCTTTTTGGCTTCTAAGTGTGAAGGAATGATAATGGGTAAAATGATATAGCCCGTTTTTTTATTTGGAGCACGACGCATCACACGCCCTACTGCCTGTATCACATCCACTTGGCTATTGCGCGGGTGTAAAAACATGATGGCATCAAGAGCAGGGACATCAATCCCTTCTGAAAGACACCGAACATTGCTTAAGATCCGACAAACGTTTTGACCCGCATCTTCTTTAAGCCAATCCAATTCCTCATTGCGTTTTTTGACGCTTTGCGTTCCGTCAATATGTCTTACTTCACAGTTTAGAAAGGGAACGGTTTGAAGGAAATCATCAATATGAGATTTGATAATTTTATTAAAGAGCTTTGTTATATATTGAGAGGTATTGATATCTTTGCAAAAAGCTAAAGCACATTGCATGGGCTCTGTATCATCATCATCAACAGCCGCTTGCTTATCTATTTTGGTAAGTGCTCTATAACAGCCAATAATTTTTGCCGCATCATCTAAATCAATTTCACGGTTTTCATTGGCAATAATCTCCTGTATGGCTGGTGTGATATAGGTTTCATTAATACCCAAGACCACAATCTTGTAAGGAGTTAAAAGTTCATTATCGACAGCTTCCGCGAAGGTATAATGATGAAGTTGTTTGCCATAAAGGGTTTCATCGTCCATAGATGCCAAAACAGCATTGATCTCATCCGCCCGCCTTTTAGCAGTGTCACTAAAGATACGCGGCGTTGCTGTCATATACAGACGTTTTTTGCCCCGAATGATGCTGTTATCGTGAACCTTGATAAATTCAGATTCATTGTCTTCAGTTCCCAATGAAGCCCCAGTTGTTCTATGGGCTTCATCACAAATGATCAGATCAAATTCAGGTAACCCATGGTCTTTTTGTGCATCCGAAAGCACTTGGATAGAATGGTAAGTTGAAAAGATAACCGTCATTGCATCTGCGAGGTTTTCACAAGCTTCTTTAGCAAGGGCTTTCGCATCTGTTGTAGCAGGGAGAACAAGATCTGATGTTTCCATACCAATAATATCATCTTGGTTTTTACGACGCTTGCCTACTTTTGTATCCGAACACACGGCAAAGGAACGCAACGGGACTTGTGCATCGGCTGTCCATTCACGGATTGTTTGCGAGACTAAAGCCAGAGAAGGGACCAGAAACAAAACACGCTTGCCTTTCCCAGCAAGGGTTTCTGCTATCTTCAAACTGGTGAAAGTCTTCCCCGTACCACATGCCATAATCAGCTTGCCACGATCTGCTTCTTTTAAACCTTCACAGACTTTCTTGATGGCTTCTTCTTGATGGGGACGAGGCTCTTTTGTTGATTTCAGAACAACTTCTTTTTTCGTTGCAAATATTTGCCAGTCTATACGACTGTTTTCCATATGACGAAGGTCAATACGATAAACGGGTATCGCTTGTCCTTTAATCATGGCATTCACATTGTCACTTAATTCCACTTCTGTGCTGTCAACGAGAAGTCGATATTTAAAGATGTCTTTTCCAGAGGCAGCGATAAAGCTATCAATATCTTTTTTACTGATCTGATGGTCTGCTCGATAAAACTTACATTGAATAGCCACATAGCCCTCTTGATTGCGAAGCTTGGCAACCAGATCAATGCCGATATCATTTTTATTCCAACCTTCACGCTCTTTAGCCCATTCATAATAGCTCTCAACTTTTTCATATCGTCCATAATGGAGAGGGTCATGCATAAGATATTTTGTCACAAAATCTTCAAACACTTTCCCCCGTAGAGCATTTGATGTTGCCTGTTCACGATAGGATTGTAAAAGGGAGCGTAAAGTGAATTGTTCATTATCATACTTAATAGATTGAAGCATATTGTAATAAAAATCCCTTACCTTATGAGATGATTAATATTTATCAAAAGAATCAAAACGAATTAAATTAAATGCACTTAAAGCAAATAACGATAAAAAAGGGAAAAAAACTGCTAAAAAAGCCGATATTTTTTTCAAAAGGGGTCTTTAAGGCTGCTTATCAACAGCCCATGACATGGAATAAGATCAGCAAAGTAGTGAAATTTGCTATTCATTTCACGTATTCATCAAGATAAATGTACTACGTTCTTTAAAATATCAGAATGAGTATTTTGATAGGTTTTGTCTGTTTTTAAAACCCCCAAAACCCCTACAAAACCCTCTTAGATATATATTAAAAATTGTATTTATGTGTTATGTTTAATATAGGTTGTTTATTTGAAAGATTAACTTATTGAAATATAATAACTTTTATTTTGTATTAAAAAATATATATAAAGGGGGGGGTAAAAAGACCCCCCAAAACCCCCATACCCCCCCAAAACTAATGATGGGAAGTGCTTTAAAGGTTCACTGTTATATTGTTTAATGTTTTATAAGATTTCCAAATTGCCTCAGTGTGATGTCTTATGACTTTTCACTAAAGGGTGCCATTCATAACGTATGGTAGGTCGACCGCCTTGGGAGTTATTCTCTCCAGAGATTTCACGAATATAGTTACAACGACATAAAAGCTCTAAAGCTTGCTTAACGGTTTGATTGTCTGTTAAATATTTCCAATCACGTTTATAAACATCCCTTGCTGTAAAAACATCGGGTAAACAATCACAGCGTTCAACAATTAATTTTGCACGCTCTGCTGTTAATGTATCCCCCGCCGCATAAAGTCTTTTGACATGACTTAACAGATATTTTTCCCAACGCAAGGCTGTTGTAATGGCATAGAGACCAATTTCTAAACCACCACTATCAAGAAGTTCAAAAATTAACGCAAGGCTTGCTATGGTCTTTGGCATTTTTAAAAGATGCGATTGTAAGCTTTCTGAGTGAGTACCTCCTTTTGCCTCTTTATGAAGATGCTCGAACCATTCATAAAACTTCACTTGTGCTTTAGGAGAAAAACGCATAATCAGTGGTTGTTCGGGAGAACCTAAGCGTTTATCACGAAAAGAGCGAAATACCCCTTCATACTTTTGCCAGACCTCTTGATTGGGCGGTTTATCAACCAATTGCCACTCTTTATTGTCATCGGGCCAGACAATCATTTGAAAGCGTTGCAATAAACCGTCATCGTTTATTCCACGGTGTATGGCTTGAATGAGCGGAATAATGCGTGAAGGTTGAATGCCTCCAATCATGGATAAAGTGACATAAGGGATAAAAATGGTTCCACGCTCTATACGGTCATAAGTAAATTGATCATCGCCATTAAAAGCTGTTAAATAAAAGGCGCGGTCTGATTGATATTCCTTTCTTTCTAGATTGGCTAAAAAGCCAGCCAATTCATCACGCACCATTAAGAGACCACGGGGGTTTTCTTTTAAGAGTTCCCCAAGCTTTTCAACAGACACATCATTGACAATAGTGTCATCTTCATTTTTACGAGTAGAAACTAAGCGGTGTGCAAAGTGCATTATGCAATCATATTCGCAATATTAGAAAAATAATAATTTATCATTATTTACTGATACGGAGCGCAGTATTGTAGAAAATAATTTTCTTCAATTACAAAATAAATAAAAATACAGTTGATTAAGGAAATTTTTTCTTTGTATGGAGCACACGTAAAATACGCACAACGCCATTTGAAATATCATAAATCATGATATAATTTGGATGTACAATAAGTTCACGTGTATTTACAATTCGTCCTAAACGACCAAGGGTAGGAAATTTAACAAGTTTTTCTACTTTTTCAGATAAAAGTTGATCAAACTTTAAGGCAGCGGAAGGATTATCTTGTGATATGTATTCACGTATCTTTTTGCGGTCAACGTGTGCTACTTGTGTCCAAATTAGCTTCATAAAGTTGATCTATCTAGTTTACTTTGTGTCTTTAAGCGCCATTCTTTTGCTTCTGCTTCGATTTCTTCAGAAGACATTATATCACTTGCATTAGCAGAATTTATCCCTAATTGAACTTGTTCCCGAAACCATAAATCGTATGCACTTTTTTCTTTTTGTTCTTTTACGATATCGCGCATATAATCGCGCAATAATTGTGCACCAGATCTATCACACGCCTTTGCTGCTTTGGAAAATTCATTTTTTAATACATCATCGACGCGAAAGGTAAATGTTGTCTCAGCCATTTTACGACCACTTAATGTGTTACAAAGTAGTTCTAATGTAATGTATTTTTACTGTTTCTTCAATAGGTACTATTAGAATAGATATTTTATATCTATTTTGCATTTTCATAGGGTTGAAAGAGAAGCCCATAAATTAACGGGCTCTGATAACAACCCAGACAGCAGAGACAGCCCCGTTTCAATGCCTTCACAAATAACCAGATGTTTTGGATTGGCTTGGCTTAAATGCACCCCACCACCCGTTACAGATCCCAACATGGCTTTTGCTGGTTTCTGATCTGTTTTGCAGCCATTGTCTTTTAAAAAGGTTCTATGAAT
>NZ_JBHIRL010000019.1:0-29291 GCF_042197145.1 Bartonella sp. AA56HLJMS
ACCCTTTGAGAACCCCTTAAAAACTCTTTGAGAAAAAATAAATTGGTACAAAACCTAGTGGCAAAATATACAAAACCTGCTGGCAAGCTACACAAGCTACACAAGCTACAACAGCTGGCTGGGGAACTTGGATTCGAACCAAGATTGACGGAGTCAGAGTCCGCTGTTCTACCATTAAACTATTCCCCAATAAGCCAATTTTACCATTTCTAGCAGATTCTATAGTGTAGGCAAGTGCAAAAAATCTTTAGATTATCGATAATAAAGAGCGATAGGGATATCATTATAATCCCAGTAGTGGCGGTCTCAATATTTTAGCATATAGCAATAAGCGAATAAAAACATATAAATAGAGCACACCGCGAACGGAGGCATCACAAACTCTTGTTGAAATATTCTCTAATAGGTATATGCCTGTCAGGCAACAGCTACTAAATCATAGAGAATTAATGAGTAATATCCCTACTTATCCTGTTACCCCAAACCTACAGTTGGTATACGTCTCAAACATAGAGTATTCTACGGCTTTTTACAAATTCATCTTCAGGAAAGAACCTGTGTTTACCTCGCTACGCTATGTTGCATTTGCTTCTTCGGGGGATGCTCTCTTTGCTCTCTGGTCTGGGGGCGATACGCCTGAGGAAAATGCACCTCGTTTTTCAGAAATCGGCATTATGTTGCCTACTGGAGAGGACGTAGATAAGCTCTATGCGGAATGGAAAGAGGCAAACCACTGTTGAGATAAATGTTTTGAAGGAACCGTATACTGATGTATTTGGACGTACCTTCCTAATCAAAGATCCAGACGGACATATTATTCGTGTTTGTCCACTGGATTAAAAAGCTTGAGATCTGATCTTTAATTGTCTGAATTATAATACCTGAATTATAATAATTGTCTGTTTCCAAAACCTATAAGCTATGCAAGCTAAGAGGCTTACTTACGACGCGTGGCTTATCCGTTCGGTGCTGTTCCACTATATTCAGCCCCACAACCTGCCTGTTTCCACAGGCGGTCTAATTGGCTTGGACATCAGTCGGCGTTATTGCATGGCCAGCGATCAGTACTTGTAAAATCATAGAAGCTATCCCTCATCGCACTTATATTGAGCCTTTTATTGGAATGGGAGGAATATTCTTTACAAGGAAATTGATATCTTTATGAAGTTAAAAAGGCATTGTACATAAAAACTAATAAAATCAATATATTAAGTACAATTATTTTATATGAATCCACTTAAGAAGCCCTACTTTTATGCATGTTTGAATTGATCATTTTTTATATAAGATTGCCATGGATGTATAGACTATAAAAAGCAAATCATGATGCAAATACTATAACGCATAGGTGCATTCAAATGAAATGAAAAGCGGTTATCATTCATAACAGGTCATAAATTTTATGATACGTTTTTATTATAGCACAAATCACATTGTTTTAAATTTCAGTCGTTTGGAATTATCGATAACATAAATTGTATACGTTTAAGAATGGATGTGTTTTGCTCTTTATTTGAGTGTAACCTTAAAAGGAATAATCGTTTGAAACTATCATAAGCTTATAGATTTAGTTCATAAAGATTGCATAAAAGGATTTAAAGACAAGATCATTTTTAAAAACACTTACTAAAAAGTTAGTAAATGATAGGCAGGCATTATATAGATACTATCATCACAATATAGAATGAAAATCACAATGTTATGTCTTATGAAATTGAAAGCCTTTTAATGATATAACGCAAGCAAGTGAGAAAAAACGTTTAAAAGTTACAGTTTAAAAATATGAAACCAAATGAGTGCTCCCCAAATTTTGGAGGCACCTATTGAAAAAAATGAGGCAGCAAAATTTAAAACCATTGTAACATCTAAGGTATGGGATTTTATTCAATTTTGAGTCAAAAGCTATAATGTTTAAAGATGGCTATTCTAAAGATAACGCCTCCAAAATTGGATTGGTTAATTTTGCCAACTCAAATTTGAGCTGGTTAATTTGCAAAGAAGTTACATTTGAGTGCAAAATGAAAAGATACTTATGAAAGCCTTATTGAGAAGACATTCATTTAAGATGCATTTTCTTTTGATTGGATTGATAAAGTTACCAAGCGTTTATAGATTCTATAATGCTAATGAATGATATCAAATCATAGCTATCATTTACGTTTTTTTTGATAAGTTTTCATATTTCTAAATAGAGCACTTGCAATATGATACGTTTTGTATATATGAATTTATTACTCCATTGTGGATGATTCATTTGAATCTTATAATCAATATCTGAAAGCCGCGTCATATCATTTGGCTCGGCTTTCTTTTTTGAATTCTCTCTTTAGATAGGTTTGTAGCTATTAGATAAGGCTTTCCCGTAAACAGAGCCAGATATACGTGTATTACTATGGAAAGGATTTATTTGCGAGAGGATTACCAGACAATGTTTGTTTTGCTTGCGCAAGAGAAAAATTCTTCTCTCTCAATGATGTGTCTCAGATCTGAAAAATCTTTAGCCAATTTAAGATAAAAGAGGTTGGCACATCTTATACATGTGGTTCAAAGAATCCGCACCGGCTCAAGAGCTTATCATCTCAAATTGCAATTTTTAGAGGAAGAGAAAATATGCATTAAAGGGATTTTAAATAACCCTTGAAAGTTTTTGAAGATCCTTTGAAAAAATAAATTGATGCAAAATCTGCTTTCAAATTATACAAAACCCGATGACAAGCTACAATCATTAAATACTGGCTGGCATTAAATACTGGCTGGGGAACTTGGATTCGAACCAAGATTGACGAAGTCAAAGTCCGCTGTTCTACCATTAAACTATTCCCCAATAAGCTAATTTTACTATCCCTAGTAGATTCTATAGTGCATGCAAGCGCAAAAAATCTTTATGATTATCGATAATAAAGAGCGATAGGGATGTCATTAATTGTTTTGATTTGAATATCGACATCATAAATGTCTTTAAGAATTTCTGGTTGCATAATTTCTTTTGGAGTCCCACAATAGGCCGCTTTCCCATTTTTCAATGCAACAATCATATCTGAGTAAGATGAGGCAAAATTAATATCGTGCATAACAATAAGAATGGTTTTTTTCAATTCATCAGCTGTGCGGCGTAATTGCTTCATCATAGAAACCGCATGTTTCATATCCAGATTATTTAATGGTTCATCTAAAAGAAGATAATCAGTGTCTTGGCAGATAACCATGGCTATAAAAGCGCGTTGACGCTGACCGCCAGAAAGTTCATCTAAAAAACGGTCTTTTAAATCTTGTAAGCCGAGATAGCGTAGCGCACTGTCGATAAATTGTTTATCTTCATGTGTATACCAGCCTTTTGAATAAGGATAGCGTCCGAAACTTACTAAATCGTACACGGTTAAGCGAAAAGACAAAGGATTTTCTTGACGCAGAATTGAGAGTTTTTGAGCCAAAATATCGTGGGGCATTTTATCAATATCAAAGCCGTCGATATGAATTGTACCATTATGGTGTGGCAAAAGACGTCTTATCAGCATTAAAAGAGTTGACTTTCCCGAACCATTGGGGCCAATCAGAGAAATAATCCCCCCTTTTGGAAGATGAAGGCATAAATTATCGATAATCAATCGTGTTCCGTAAGCCTTGGAAAGATGATTGATCTCAATCATTTTAGTTTTCCCTTCATCAGTAACATTAAAAAAACAATTCCCCCACAAAACTCAATGATAAAACTTAAACGTCCTGCCATATGAAAAATTTGTTCTAAAATAAATTGTCCACCCACCAGACAAATAATAGCCAATAATATTGCAATTGGAACAACAACACTGTGTTTTGCTTGAGGAGAAAGTTCATAGGAAAGGTTGGCAACTAACAGTCCAAAAAAGGTGACGGGGCCTACCAATGCGGTGGAAATGGATACGAGAATGGAAATAAAAATAAGGACAGCTGTCGCACTTTTGTGGTAATTAACGCCAAGATTGAGGGCATTTTCACGTCCTAAAGCCAAGATATCAAGAAGATGACGGGAATGCCATCCAATCAGACTCACAATGAAGACAATGATTGTGGCAAAGCCTATTAACGGTGTATTAAATTTATTAAAATTTGCAAACATAATATCCGTTAAATTCATCATTTGGTCTGGATTTAGTTGCAATTGCATAAACATCCGTAAACTGAAAAAAAATCCGCCTAAAACAACACCGATTAAAAGCGTTAAATGAAGTCCTTTTAGGCTTCCTGAAAAGAGCCAGCGAAAAAGGCTTATTGAAAAAAGGATAAGAATGAGGGCTTCAAGAACAAGCTGTCCTTCTTCATTCAAAAAGGGCAAAGAAAGAGAGCCTACAAAATACATTAGGGCAGTCTTTATTAAAATATAAAGCTGATCAAATCCCATAATTGAAGGAGTAAGAAGACGATTATTAACGATTGTTTGAAATAAAACCGTGGAAACGCTTATTGCATAGGCAATAAGAAGCAAAGAGGAAAGTTTTGTAAGACGAAATTTCCATGTATAAACATTGATGTTCCACGTCATGTAAAGACTAATGACAGTGCATGCTATGATGATAAGTGTTGTTAGTACACATATTGTTTTTCTTCTTCTATCCAAGACGCTTTCTCCAGCGTAAAAGCAGTATCATAAAAATAAAACTACCGATTACACCCATTATGGTGCTGATGGGAATTTCAAGAGAGGGATGAATGATTCGTCCTAAAAGATCACAAATCAAGACCAATCCTGCACCGCTGATGGCCACCCAAGGAGCGGTATAGCGCATATTATCTCCCATGAAACTTGAAACAATATTTGGAATAATCAACCCAACAAAAGGAATACGGCCAATGGTACAGACAACAACAGCAGTGATTGAGGCGACAATAAAAAGACCAAAAAACATGACAACACGATAATTCAATCCAAGGTTATTGGTTAAATCTTCTCCCAAACTTGCAACCGTAAAGCGATCAGCAGTACAATAGGCCAGAATACAAAGGGGAAGGGATAGCCATAAGAGCTCATATTTTCCTTCAAGAACCATCGAAAAACTGCCAAATAAGTAAGCTTGAAGAGAAGGAAGTAACATTTCATAATCTGCAATGGCATTGGTTAAAGAGCCAATAATATAGCTTAGCATAATCCCTGTAAGGGGTACAATGAGAGCAGATTTTAGAGGAATGCGTCGCAATAAAAACATAAAAAGTAAAGTGCCTACCATGGCAAAAATTGTCGCAACGACCATTTTTCCTAAAACAGGAATATCGGGCCAAAAAATCATAATAAAAAGAATGCCAAGGGAAGCAGATTCAATGGTTCCAGTGGTTGATGGCTCGACAAAGCGATTGCGTGTTAATAGTTGCATAATCATGCCTGAAAGTGCAAGTGCTGCGCCTACTAAAAGGATTGCAATGGTACGAGGAAGACGTGTTTGCCAAAAAATAAGCCACGCATGGGGATCGGCTGCGAAAAGGTTAGAAGGTGTGACATCAGAATAACCAACAAAAATGCTGAGGATAGACAGGAAAATTAGAAGTGTTATGGTTATCCAGTAATTCTTCACGTTAAATCATTTTCTAACAAAATCTACAAAAAGCAAAGACTGCTTAATAAACAACCTCTGCTTTTAAATTTTATTTATATAGCAAGCAAGCTCTTTCGTGCGCTTATTTGCTCTTTGTAAAGGCTTCATTGATCTGCTGTGCGGTTTCAATGAGCGCCGTTAAACCACCATTTGCACGATACCAGCTCCAAGAGTCCAAATAAATAATTTGGTTTTGTTTGCTTGCTGTTGTGCGGTGAACAAGCTCATTGTTGAGCAATTGTGCTGCGGATTGTCCTTCCCGTCCAATGGCTGCATCGCGATCAATCACCAACAACCAATCAGGATTGGTTTCAAGAATAAATTCAGGAGAAATGAGTTGTCCATGTTTTTGCACGGTAAGTTTATCGGTTGCAGGGGCAATTCCAAAAGCGGAGTGAAAAATATCGAAACGTGATTTTGGTCCGAAAGCACTGATTTTTCCACCAGAGGTCATGAGTATGAGCCCGGTGCCTTTTCCTTGGGTATTTTTACGGACTTCAGCAAAAGCTTCATTGATTTTTGCAATTTCCTTTTCTGCTTCTTGTGTTTTACCAAAAATTTTTCCAAGGATAGACACATTTCGTTTTATATCTTCAAGAGAATTTTCGTTTTCTACGGTTAGATCAATTGTTGGGGCTATTTTGGATAAGTCTTTATATTTTGCTTGAGTTCTGGAGGAAATAATAATCAAATCGGGTTGAAGAGTGGCAATTTTTTCATAATCTGGCTCAAAAACGGTTCCAATTCTTTCATATTTTGCATCGTCAAATTGTTGCAGATAGGAAGGTTTTTTTCCTTCAGGAAGGCCGATAACTGCTTGGATACCAAGGCGATTCATATTATCTAGCGAGGCAAGATCAAACACAACAACCTTTTGCGGAGAAGTGGGAACAGAAGTCGTTCCTGAAACATGATCAATCGTTACATTTGTCTGGGTACTGGTATTTGCAATACTCGTATGAGTCCACAAAATCGTTGCAAAACTAATTGCAACCAGTAAAACAGAAGTCATCCATTTCATATATTTTATCATCGTGATTTTATCCTTTTATCTAATATTACAAAGGTTTGCGCACTTAAAAACTTAACTTTGGTATTTTTATGCACAAAATGAAGCGTAAATAAATAACACTATGTTGTAAAGTTGACTGACATATGTTACAAATCGTTCACTTACCTCATTTTCACTTAATTCTAGTGTTTTTGCAACATTATTTAGAAAGTTTGACATATGATCAATGTATTTAAAAAGCGTACACGTTTGTACGCACTGACAACAAGTGCTTTCTTCTTTTTACAAGGTGTAGATGTTTCTATGGGGAATGGTTGGTTCTCATCATTCCTTCCTTCATTATCATCATTTACCTCTTTCATTGGAGGGTCGAGCACAGGGGCTATAACACCACCCGGAGGAGTGGAGGTTTCTGGAAGAGCAGAACCTAGAGTCGGTAATCCTGTTGGTAGTGGTTCTGCTCAGCCTCAGCCTCAGCCTCAGCCTCAGGCTCAGCCTCAGGCTCAGGCTCAGGCTCAGGCTCAGATTGTGCCTGTTTTAAATCATATTCGACCTATTAGTGCTTGTCATTCTAGAAAGAATAATATTTTTGTTCCTGGCATGATACGGAATGTTGCAGATAGTAGTGTTCGTGTTGCGAGTGGTGCAGGTGCAGTACCTGGTGTTGCGAGTGGTGCAGGTGCAGTACCTGGTGTTGCGAGTGGTGCAGGTGCAGTACCTGGTGTTGCGAGTGGTACAGGTGCTGTGCCAGGGGTCCCAGGTTCAGGTGTCCTATCTACTCCTAGTTCAGGCGTCTTATCTACTAGGATGGAAACAGTAGTAAATGTGCCGCAAGCAGGTGTACCAGCTGGCTTTGATGGCTCATTAGCTCTTGTACAAGATACTTTATTATCAGGTAATATAGCAGGAGGAGGATTAAACACTGTAAGTCAACAAAGACCAAAGGCTATATCAGGTGTTGCGAGTGGGGCAGATACAACGAATCTGCCTGCTATTCCAGGTGTTGGTCCAGGTACTATATCAAATGGTGCTTTGAATAGTATGCCAGGTGTTCCAGGTACAGGCGGTGTATCCACTAGGAAGGCAAGAGCAACAAGAGCAGAAAATGTGGAGGCAAAAGAAGCAAAAACAGCAATAGCAAGTGGGAAGAGAGCACGTGAGGGGCATGCAGGTGTGCCAAGTGGAGTAGGTGGAGAGTTAGTTAGATTACTAGATGTTCCAAGAAATGTAGATGTTTGGACATTATTTAATATTCCGAAAAAAGATAGTTTAGCTGAAACATATTTTCCAGTGGGGGAAGAGGCGCTAAGAGTACAAAAAGCGAGTGCAGATGGTCTTATTGGTATGCCAGGTATATCAAGTTTTGTATTGGATTCTTTAACACCTGATAGAGCAGGTCTTTTTGTGCCTGGTGTGAGTGTATCTACACCGGTTGGTGATGGTGTTGGGGCTCTAGAATTTATAGATTCTGTGGAGGCAGGTAAAGGATTGGCTGATTTACTCAATGGTGATCAGCGAATATATGGATCTATTTCCTGTGATCAGTCGGGAGTATATGCTCTAATAGGGGGGACTATTATAGCGGATCAAGGTGAGAGCGCTGTAAATGTGGAATCTCCCCTTGATGATGGGAAAGTAGTTGTTAATTTGGACGAAGTATCCATTGAAAGTATGAATATTGGGAAAGAACTTTCTGAAAGTTTATCTGCAGTAGGTATACAGGATTATAAAGTAGGTATAGAGAACATAGGTAGTTTATATATTCATGATCCGCTTTATGTTGGTGTATATGTCGGAGATTCTGCTTCAAATATGGGTGCGGAGGTTAAATTGAAAAACTCAAATATTCAGGGTTTTTTTATTGGGCTTCGGGCTGAAGAGACTGGAAAGATCACAATGGTGGGGGGAGGAATCAGAGATGCGTATATAGGTGCTCTTGCTAGTGATAATGGGTGGATTGTTTTAGAGAATGTAGATATTAATGTTAAAAGAATCGGTTTAGTTAGTTTGGGTCCATCCGTTATCGAGATGAGGTCTGGAGCAATTACCGTGAAAGAGGGTGGAATAGGAGTTATCTCTACAAAAGAGGGGACTGTTCTACTAGACGGGACGGTTATCAATGTTGCTGAGGAACCAAAAACTACAGAAGTTGGTACTTCGGAGACGAATATAGGTTTATTGTCACTTGGAGGTACTATTTCCTTTAAAAATGGAAAACTTAGAGCTCCTAATACTATTGCATTTTTGGTAAGTGATAGCTTTAAGAATAATATCTCTGGAGCTTCTAATAGAGTAGAAGCGGAGAGTGAGGATGGCAATGATGCGCAACAGGATTCTGACGCTAATAGTGATTCTTTCGTTGGTGAGGTCATCTCTATTGAATCTAGAGATGGCGCTGTCCTTAATAATATTGGTTCCGCGTATTTTGAGGCTTTATTCCCTATAGAGAATTTTTTAGGAAGCGGTGCAGATTCTGGAAGTACTAGTGCACCATCTGGAGCTGGCGCTGGAGATTCTGCAGTGGTGGCGTCTGAGCCAGATGCAAACTCTAGAGTTGTCAACTTAATAGTTTCTGATATTCAAAATTCAACCGTTAAAGTTGAAGGTAAGTCTTATGGTGTATTTTTTGGTGATATACCTTCGAATGTGAGGAGAAAAAATGATCAAACGAGTGTGAGACAAGAAAGTGGTCAAAATGTAGGTCAAAATCTGAGAGAGGGTGGAATAAAAGATGATGGAGATAGTTTGCATGCAGTTCTTTTGAAAAATACGGTTTTCAGAGTTCCTAATGGTGTGGTCATTTATGGTAACAGTTTGGATGGGTACGTCGTTGTAAAAGATGACTCAACTCTTTCGGGTGATTTAGTGTTGAAAGCTGAAGAGGGGTCGCATTTGTCGGTTTTTGTTGAAGACTCTATCGTCATGGGGGGAGCTCACGTTGATAAAAAATCTCAAGCTAGGCTTTTTCTATCTGGGGGATCAGAGTGGTATTTAACAAAGAATCTGCATAGTAGTTTGGAAAATTCAAATACGGGTTGTGTAGATTCATGTCTTTCGTCTATGAATCTTGTAGATAGTAATGTTAGATTTTTTACTTCTTTGAAAAATGAAAATACATCTAATAAAGATATTGAGTATCGAACCCTTCGCATAGGAGATGGGGATGGAACAGTTTATAGTGCTGCTTCTGCCGCTACAATTTACTTCAATGCAAATTTGATGCCTAGCAATACAGAAAATTCTCAAATATCTGACAGATTGTTGATTCATGGTGATGTTTCTGGAAAAACAATGGTAGTTGTGAATGATACTTCTGATGGTATATCACAAAGTCAGGATACACCTCATAGCATTTCAATTATTCAGGTTTTTGGAAATGCAGAGAGGGATTCTTTTAAGCTGAAAGGTGATTATATTACACGAGAAGGGTTACCTTATAAGTATGTTCTTCGTGCTTATGGTCCAACTACTCCTCCGAAAATGCAGTATTTTGATAAGACATTACTTAAAAATAGTAGAAGTGTTTGGGATTTTCGTTTAGAAAATGAATATTTTATACCTCTCGTTTCTGCTTATACTGCTACTGCTAATTTTCAACTTATTTTTAAGGCTAAGCCACTTGTTGCAGTTGATTCTACTGATGCTTCTACTGAAACTGCAATAAATACTAATGCTGATACTGGTGCTGGTGAAGTAAATAGTGAATCCATAACTCCTCCTGTATCTGGGGAATCTGCATCTGTAGTCTCTGTTCAAGGCAATTCACTTTTGAGATCTGAAACATCTGACGAATTTTATGAAGATGATGATGACGAAGATTTTACGGAATCTGAAACATCTGAGGTTGTAGTGCATACCTTTTTACCTGTTACTCCATCTCCATCATCTGTTACTCCTTCTTTATCCAGAAATTTGGCACCTTTAGTACCTCCAAGAGTTAATTTAAGTGGGAGATCTGATACAGGTAGAGGACCTGTAATATCTGCCGATGAAATTTTTGTAACACCTGGGGATCATATTGTATCTAAGAGGCCATCACCTATAAAATCAGCTGCTGCTATGAAGGCTGCTATGAATGCTTCTGTTCCTGTTGTTTCTGAGGTAGCTGTTATATCTTCTAATGGAGTTTCTGCTATGAAGCCTTCTACTTCTGAGATATCTGCTATATCTAATGGAGCTTCTGCTGTGCAGTCTTCTACTTCTGAGATATCTGCTATATCTTCTAATGGAGTTTCTGCTATGAAGCCTTCTGCTCCTGAGATACCTGCTATATCTAATGGAGCTTCTGCTATGCAGCCTTCTACTTCTGTGGTTTCTGAGATAGCTGTTATATCTTCTAATGGGGCTTCTGCGAATGCTTCTTCTCCTGTGGTTTCTGAGACATCTGCTGTATCTTCTAGAGCTGTTGGGCGTGTTCTTATGCTTAGTCGTACTGGTAATGGAGATGTTTCTCCTAAGGAAACGGTTTCTTCTACATGTGATGATATGAATAATGGTGAGAAGGGATCACAGACTACTTATTTGTGTAGAGATGGTAAATCGCGGACAATAACAGGGAAGACACTGAAGGTAAGTGATAAAACTCAGCATCCTATGCATGCAAAAAATCAGGATACGGTTATTAAGTTAGAGGGAGCCACAATTAGTGGTGCGGATTTTTCTGATAGCAAAAATAATGTTGATTTTAATGAAATATATGCCGTGAGTGCTGTGCTTGCAGAAGAGGGGGCAGAAGTTGTTTTGGATAATAAATCAACAATTACCTCTTCTGTGATTGGGCTTGAAGCGCAAAGTGGCGGGAAGGTTACAATGCATGCTGGAACAGTCAATGCGCGTTATGTAGGCGCTTTGGCGGGTTCTGGATCATCTGTTAATTTAAAGGATACGAAAATTAACGTAACGGGGGATTTAGCTGTGGCTGGTTTGGCGAGTCAGGCTGGTGAGGTAACTATGGACTCTGGAACGGTTATGCTGACAAATGGAGTGGCTGTGAGATCAGAAGCTGGGGGACGTGTAAGATTAAACAAAGTTAATATTACTGCGAAAAAGGAAGCAGGAAAGTCGAATTCTACAGAGAAATTTGGACGTGCAGCTTTTTTGGTGAGTGATAATGCTTCTGTTGATTTTAAGAATGGAAATGTTGTTACTGATGCTCATGGTTTGTGGATTATAAAGTCTGATGATAATGTGGTTGAGACCGGCTCTTCCAGGAGAAGGAGATCTTCTGACGTTCGTCCTACTATGAATCACGTAAATATCGAGTCTTCTACTGTTAAAGTGGAAGGTGACGGAGTCTACGGCATATATTTTGATGGGGGAACACAGAAGGAAGCGAGTCAACAAAATCGAAGTCAGGATTTAACAACTGAGAAAACAAATGTTGTTAAGCGGAGTACTGTGTCCAAACAGGAAAAAACGCCTATAGGCATAACAGGGACAGTTTCGTTGAAAAAAACTGATTTTGAAGTTGCAAATGGTATAGCTATCTATGGTAATAATTCTGGTGGTCGTGTTTCATTAGAAAATAAAACAACTCTTGCTGGTGACTTGTTATTAAAAGCTGAGAATGATTCGAACATATTGGTTTCAGTTGATAATTCTATTGTTACAGGCGGTGTTCGCGTTGATAAAAATTCTTATGCAAAATTAGACTTGGCTAATAATTCACAGTGGATTCTAAAAAGAAGTGCACAGAGGAATTTGGGGGCTCTAGATTCAGGATGTGTGGATTCATGCATTTCTTCTGTAAGTCTTGTAAATAGTGCTATTGATTTTGCACCTTCGGAATCTGAAGGAAAATATCAGACTCTCCATATTGGAAATGGGAAAGGAACTGTTTATGCGGCACAGGGTAATGCTGTAATTCATCTCAATGCACGTTTAAATCCTCGTGATCGGAGTGATCAGCAAGTCACTGATCGGCTTGTCATTCATGGTGATGTTTCTGGAAAAACAAAAATACATGTACGAGGTGATGCGGGCAATGTAGGAGATGGTAAAGCGAATGCCAAGATTGCTCATAGTGTTTCAATTATTCAGGTTTATGGTCAAGCGAAGAAAGACTCTTTCCAACTCGATGGCAATTATGTTGCACTGAGAAACTCACCTTACAAATACACCCTTCATGCTTATGCTCCAGAAGCGACTTCGAAACAGGAGCATGTTCAGCAGAAATTTGTTAAGGATGGTGGAGAATTTTGGAATTTCCGTTTAGAAAATCAGTATGTTAAGTCTGTTGGATCTGCTGCCCTTCCTGAACAATTTGTAAGGTCTGTTGTTCCACAGGTTCCAACTTATCTCAGCTTGCCTAATAGTGTATTCCACGCTGGTTTAATGGATATTAGCAATCAAAATAAGCAATTGGAGACGTTGCGGATGACTTCTACAGGAATGGTAGAGGTTCGTGAAAATCCCGCTTTATACTTGCGCGGCTATGGTGGAAGTTACCGTTATGCTTCAGATCTGTCCGCACTTGAATATGGTTACGGAGGTGATCTTAGTTATAATGGTGTAGAGGCAGGTGTTTTGCTGCAAACTATTGAAAATGCTGATAGTGCTATATCCTTTGGCGTTATGGGAACTTATGGAAAACTTTCTCTGCAGCCTGTGAATGTTGAGCAAAGCCAGAAGAGTGCATTTGATAAATGGACTGTTACGGTATATGGTAGCATGCAGCATAATGTTGGCTTCTATGTCGACGGTCTTTTATCCTATGGTCTGTTCAAAGGTGATGTTCTCACCCTTGCACGGGGTAAAACAGCAACATTAAAAGGTAATCCTTTGAGTGTTTCTTTAGCTGGTGGTCAGACAATTATGACAGGATATAAGGGCTTTGTCTTTGATCCGCAGGTTCAGGTTGTGTATCAACATCTCCAGTTTAATAAGGCCCGTGATATCGACAATTTTAATATTGAAATGGGTAACCTTAATCAGTGGGTAGCACGTGTTGGTGGACGCTTAACCAAGATTCCTACAGGTTCTGAAGGCGTGAATGCTATTGCTTTCTATGGTAAGCTTTATCTTGCTCATGGTTTTGAAGGAAAACAGTCTGTGCATTTCAATGATGCTTTCAAGTTAGGAGCTTTTGGTTCTTCTCTAGAGGCTGGATTAGGTTTTAATGCCAAATTGTTGCCACAGTTCTCTCTGCATGCTGATATTCTCTATCAACATAAGCTTAATAAGGCTGGTTTTTCGGGAACAAGTTTTTCCGGAGGAATACGTTACCAGTTTTAATATAAGGTACACTATGTACCTTTTTAGAAAAGGCAGCACATTGTGCTGCCTTTTTTCTTTGTAACAACTTGTGTTGTCTTTAAAAGATTTTCGTCTTCTTGATTGAGCAAAAAAAAACATAGTTTTTTTGTGTATGAGAGCACTTTTCTCCGCTAAAGCGAATTTTCTTAAAATTTATGCTGCTACTGATGCGATAGAGTGCTTCGCTTTTATCGGCTTTTTAAGCGTTCAGCAGACCGGTATGCGTTACGTGATCCTTTTTGATACTGTATTGATATTATCTAATATAATATTTGATGTTTTCTAAAGCTCGTTTTTGAGAGTTTGTTTTTTACGGATTTAAATCATTGTTTCATTCATCTCTTTGTGGATTAATTTTTAAAGTTCACAAGGCTAGATTGTGTTTTTAATTAATTGCACGTACTGGTTTCATTTTTTCTTTACACGAAATACAGAATGCATTATACACTTATAAATTGTGTTTTGTTGTTATTCTCTTATAGATGGTTTTTAGCGTAGAGCTTTTGCCAAATTTATTGGGATAATTCATTGCACAGTTCAAATAAGCATGAGGCATGTTCTTTTGTTACACTTTTCGTATTTTTGAGGTGTGCAAGGGGGTGTTTTGTAAGTGCTTTTGTTTTTAATGAGAGGGGAAGGAAAGTTTCGAGGGAACTATGATTAAAGTTTTTAGAAATCATGTATGTTTATGTGCTTGTACAACAGCTATCCTCTCTTTGCTTCAAAATGGAAGAGAAGTGTATGCGGCTGCAGAGGGGAAGGATAGTAAACCTTATGTTATAAAGGTTATCCCAGTTGTCTCTACTAATTCTTCTCCTTATCTTAGCGGGAATAATAAGCATAAGCTTCCTCTTAGTGGAGAGAGTGGGGATAATTATTACCCTTCTAATATGATTAATGTTGGCAATAACGATGAGGGTATTCGTGGGGGGAGTGACTATCGTAAGCTGAGTGGAGTGGATGGATGGAATGGACATAAGGATAATGTAGATAACTCTGTTAAAGATGCAGACTCTGATGGAAGAGGAGTAAATCCTGGGTTTTATTACTATAGTGGATTATATTATATATGCGATAATTGCGGGGAATCTAAAATTGATAATAAATCTTATACAATTACGAACGAAAATGTTTCCAACTATCCTGATGATCCTACTGCTATAACGGTGAAGCGGATAGGGTCCAGAGTTGATGGAGAAAATGTAACTGTTAGCAGTGAAATTTCTGATAAATCTTTTTTGCGTGGTGTGGCTGTATCCGATGATGGAAAGATTGTTTTGAAAAAAACGACGCTTAAAAATACAAAGTTAGCTCTTTTTGCTCATAATGGAATCATTGAGGTAAAGCAGGGGATTATAGAGGACAGTGATAGGGCTGTTGAAGCTGTGGGGAATTCATTGGTTATTTTAGAGGGTGCAAAAGTTAATACGCGTGATGGGAAGGCAAGTCTTTCCAGTTATAGCGGGGCAGATATTTGGGTGGAAGGTGGGGAGGTTAACTTTACCAACAGTCATGGGATTTCTGCGATGTTGGGAGGGACGGTGATTCTCGATGGTGTCACTCTTACTGGAAAGGGCCACAAAGACAAAAATGATGCAGCTTTTTTAATGGATGAAGGGGGGCGTGTTGAGTTTACAGGGGGGACTATTAAGGTTGAGGGTGCACATGGTATATTATTAGAAAATCCCGTCAAGCCTTTTAGTGTTGTACCAGAACGCTCTGACTCAAAAGATGAAACTGAAGATTTATCGAATAACTTTTATGTGACCGAGGCTAACTTTAAGTCTTCTTCTATTACAGTAAAGGGTGAGGGATCTTATGGTATCTATTTTCAGGGAGAGAAGCCATGGAGCGAAGGTGGAGGTAAAAAAGAAGAGATTTCATTAGAGGAAGAAAAAGCTCCACCACGATTGGAAGTTGTTAATTTGGATACAACAGAGTTTTCTGTTGAAGACGATACCGCTCTTTATGGCAGCAATGTTATTTCTGGTGCGGTGAGTTTGATGAAAAGCACTCTTCGTTCAGGGAATTTTTTATTAAAAGCTGAGAAAGGGGCATCTGTGATCGTTTTGGCTGATGCTTCTACGCTTGAAGGTCGCACACACGTTGATAAAGACTCTAATGCCGAACTTTATTTAGGAGGTCGTTCTACATGGATTTTACAACAACCGCTGCAAAAAGATCAACATGGGGCTGCACATGATTCTTCTATTTCACTCGTTAGTCTTATGGGTGATAGCTCTATTAATTTTAAAAGACATGAATCTTCTTCTGTTGATAATTATCAAACTCTTCGTATTGGAAAGGGAAAGGGTGAGGTTTATAGAGCACGGGAAGGTGCCTCTATTTCCCTTAATACATATCTGAATAGTGGTGGTGCTCTTAATCATCAAAAGACTGATCGTGTTTTAATTCATGGTGATGTTTCGGGAAAAACAAAGCTCCAAGTGCATGGAGTTGCAGGAAGTCCAGGAGGATATACGGGAAAGGGGGGGAATGCTGAAGGTATTTCAATCATTCAGGTTTCTGGAGAAGCAAAGCAAGATTCTTTTCAGTTGGAAGGTGGTTATGTAGCCTTAAATGAATTACCTTATCAGTATAAGCTTTATAGTTATGGTCCAGAATCTGAGTTTGGAAAAGCAAGTATGGATCAGAGATTAGTTGAAGGTAACGGGGAATTTTGGGATTTTCGCCTTGAAAGTAGGTCTATAGATTCTGATGTTCAACCTAAACCAGATCCTGCTCCTAAGCCAATTCCGGGACCAGAACCTTCTCCAGAACCAGCTCCGGAGCCTCATCCTCGTCCTAAGCCGGGCGTTAAGGCTGTTGTTCCGCAGGTTCCGACTTATCTCCTTTTGCCTAATGCCTTACGTCATATTGGTTTGATGAATGTTAACAATCAAAATAAGCGGTTAGAAGCTTTGCGAATTACTTCTGGGGGCTTATTAGAAAGTCGTGAAAATCCTCTCTTTTTTGTGAGCGGTTATGGCGGCAATCACCGTTATACTTCAAATCTTTCCACGCTTGAATATGGTTATGGCGGCGAGTTTGATTATAATGCACTAGAGGCAGGTGTTTTGCTGAAAGCAATCGAAAATATGTATGGTTCCACTTCTTTTGGAATTATCGGGGCTTACGAGAGATTTTCTTTGCAACCTTTGAATGTTGAGCAGAGTCAAAAAAGTACATTTGATAAATGGTCAGTTACGGCATATGGTGGTATGCAGCATGATGCAGGTTTTTACGTTGATGGTCTTGTGTCTTACGGCTTGTTTAAAGGTGATGTTCTAACAACTGCACGTGGCAAGACGGCAACATTAAAGGGTTTCCCTTTAAGTGCTTCATTGACTGCTGGTAAAACGTTTATGGTGGGGGAAGACGGTTTTGTTTTTGATCCGCAAGTTCAGGTTGTTTATCAATATCTTCAATTTAATAAGGTGCGTGATGTGGATGGCTTTGATATTGATTTAGGAAAGCTTCATCAGTGGGTAGGGCGTGTTGGAGGGCGTTTAACAAAGAGGCTGGTCGTTACTGATGAGGCTCAGGTTGTTTCTTTCTATGGCAAGCTTCATCTTGCTCATGGTTTTGAAGGAAAACAATTTGTGCATTTTAAAGATGCTTTCCAGCTAGGTGCTTTTGGTTCTTCATTAGAAACAGGATTAGGTTTTAATGCCCAATTGTCTCAAAAATTTGCGCTTTACGGCGATTTGGTTTATCAGCACAAACTAACGAAAGCTGGTTTTTCTGGAACGAGTTTTTCAGGTGGATTGCGTTATCATTTCTAGTGTTGTTCCTGTTTTTGATTAATCTTTCAAAAAGCTACAAGTTGTACTTGTGGCTTTTCTCATTATCTATTCATCTTGTGTTATAGCATTTTTACGAGAGTATGACTTTGCATATCTTTAATATGCTTTTAGGTTGGACTTCTTTCATTTTTTTGAAAAGTCTGAAGAGTTTGTACGTTATTGTTTCAAAATGCGTATTTCAGAGTGATTATTGTACTATTTATAATATTTTGATTTATAAAGATATTTTTTAATTTAGGGCGCTGAAATATTTTCAATGCTCTTATGATGAATCCATAAAAAGCACTCCTTTGTCTATTATATGTAAGATTAGCAAGTGGATAATCGTTTAAGAAAGGAGTCAATATAATTTGGGGGATTATGTTAAGAGGAGAGGATTTACAATATTAGAAATTGACAAAGACAAAGATGCTACTCAGGCGCAATGAGGGCTGTATCCGATAAACTTGATATTATATCTGCTGCCGTTATGAAATGGAGATGGAAATATGAAATATATCTGAGAAAATTGGTGGATTAGAAACATAAATAACGTATTATTTTTTGAAAATGCGTTTTCTTTAAAGAATGTGATAAATAAAAAGATAAAATTATATGTCATTTTCACCTTTTAGATACGGCTCTGAATATTTTAAAATGTTGAAAAGAGATGGAAAAATCGGAACAGATTTTAATTTTTACACTTTCCTCCTCTTTCTAAATTAGTTCGTATTTCCATAAATACTGCCTAAAACAGCTGTATGTGATAGCTTTGCTTCTCAATTTTGGCATATATTCAGTTTTGTCTGCTTACGAGTGCCCATTGTTTCAATATAATATTTATCTCGAATATTAATTATACACGCTTTGGGTATTGATTAAACAACAGTTAAAATAGGCATTCTTAATGTACAAAAATCCCTTAAAGCTGCTTTTAAATAACAACTTTAAAGATGATTTTTCTCTAATTTTTCAGTTATATTTTTGCAAATCCCTTATAAAAAAATAGATTTAGACTGTATTTTTAGTAACTTTTAAATTCCATATTTACATAAAACACAAAAAGCATTAATAAGATCTGCGCAGTTAATCCAAAACGTATTAATTTTTTCTCTTTGTTAAGTTTTTTGATACATTACGTATTACTTTTATGGGCAAAATTATGGTGTAATTATGGTCAATCTATTTAAAAATCGTTTTTCCTTATGTACTTTTACAACAGCATTTCTTTTTTGTGCACACAATGTTGATGCTACGGTTCAAGGTGGTGCTGTTGTTAATACTGGGGTACAAGATCGTTCTGGCGTTAATGGTAAGACACAAAATAATCAGGATCAATTTTCATGTAGTATGAATAGTGAATTTTATCGGTGTAATGATGGTAAAAAACACTACTTTTACAATAAAAATTATCAAAAAACTGATGAAAATACGAATGAAACTGTTGCTATACAAGCATCTGGAAGAAAAACGCTTCTCTTAGGGAAAAATATAACTGTTAAGGATGCTTCAAGTGCTGTTATTTCAAAAGAAAGTTTTTGGAAGTATGGGGTCGTGGCGAGTGAATATGGACAAGTGATTATAGAAAGAGGAGAGATTAACTTTACAAAGGGTATCGGAGTTAAAATAAAAAATTGGGGACAGGTCGATTTAAGGAGTAGTTCTATTACCGAACAAGGTAGTCAGGGGATGGGTATAGATGACCATAATGAAAATTCAGCTTTTCATGCGTCTAATGGGTTTATCCATTTTGAGAAAGGTAAAGTTAATCTAGCCAATGCTCATGGTTTTTCAATGCATGGGAATAATATCGATGGGAAGGGTGTCTTTATAACTATCGTGGATTCTACGGTTTTGGTAGAAAGTAATACGTCTTATGGGTTGCGTTTTTGGGAGGGACTAGGAGACAGAAATGAGGAAATGAAAGATCACGAGTATCCCTATTCTTTTTATATTTTTGCGGGTGAGGAAGAGATGTTCGGAAGTCTTCCAAAAACGAACTTACCCGTACGAGGGATTGTTGACTTGACAAGAACCTCTTTTACAGTTCCAAAGAGTGCGGCTATTTATAGCAGAGGATCTGGTGGTGTTGTTAGGCTGTTGGATAATTCCAAACTTTCTGGAGATTTATTACTGAAGGTTGAGGATGGCTCTTTTGTGAAGGTTTCAGTGGATGCTTCTACACTTGTAGGGGGGACACATGTTGATGAAAGTTCTTCTGCTGAATTTCGGTTGAGAGGTGATTCAAAATGGATTTTATCACGACCGAAAAATAAAAATTTGCAAGTTCCTAGTTCTATAGGTGTTTCATCAATTTCATTAATACATCTTATTGATAGTTCTATTATTTTTGAACAACCAGAAACTAACATAGTTGATGGCTATCAAACCCTTCGTGTTGGGAGAGGAACAGGTGAAGTTTATAAAGCACAGGGTAATGCACATCTTTATCTCAACACTTATTTGAATAAGGGGGGGGCTCTTCAGAATCAAAAAACGGATCGTTTTTTAATCCATGGTGATATTGAAGGAAAAACGATAGTACATGTGCATGGTGTTTCAGGAAGTCCTGGAGGTGGTACGGAGCGTTATGGAAATGACAAAGGTATCTCGATTATTCAGGTTTCTGGAATAGCGGAGAAAGATTCTTTCTTGTTGGATGGTGATTATATTGCATTGGACGGTCTACCTTACCAATATAGGCTTCATGCTTATGGCCCAAACTCTGAATTAGGAAGAGCGAGTGCGTCTCAAAGATTAGTCGAAGGTGAAGGAGATTTTTGGGATTTCCGCCTCGAAAATGGATTTATTGATTCTGATACTACATTTAGATTAACTCAGAGTTCTAAACTTGGTTTAGGTGGTGAGCATCATTCTAGGCAAGGCGTTAAGGTTGTTGTGCCTCAGGTTCCAACTTATCTGCTTTTGCCAAATAGTTTATTCCATGCTGGTTTAATGGATATCAGCAATCAAAACAAGCAGTTAGAGACAGTACGGACTAATCCTAGTGGAATGTTGGAAATTCGTGAAAATCCTGCTTCATTTTTGCGTGGCTATGGTGGAAGTTATCGTTATGCCTCAGATTTATCTGCGCTTGAATATGGTTATGGGGGAGATCTAGGGTACTATGCACTAGAGACAGGTGTTTTGCTACAAACTGTTGAAAATGTTGACAGTGTTATATCCTTTGGGGTGATGGGGTCTTATGGAAAGCTTTCTCTACAACCTCGAGATGTTGCACAAAGCCAAAAAAGTACATTTGATAAATGGACTGCTACAGTTTATGGCAGTATGCAGCATGATGTAGGATTCTATGTTGATGGTTTGTTATCTTATGGTCTGTTTAAGGGAGATGTTCTGACAACTGCGCGGGGTAAAACGGCAACATTGAAGGGTAACCCTTTAAGTGTTTCCTTGATGAGTGGTCAGAAAATTGCCACAGGATATGAAGGTGTTGTTTTGGATCCACAGGTTCAGGTTGTTTATCAGCATCTTCAATTTAATGAGGCCCGCGATATTGATAATTTTAATATTGAGATGGATAAACTTGATCAATTGATGGTGCGTATGGGTGGTCGCTTGATAAAGACTCTTACTGCGTCTGAAAAAGATCGTGATGTTTCTTTTTATGGAAAGATTCATTTTGCCCATGATTTTGGAAAAGAAAGGTCTGTGCGCTTTAAAGATTCTTTCCAGTTAGGGGCTTTTGGTTCTTCTCTAGAGGCTGGATTAGGTCTTAATGCTCGCTTGTCTCAAAAATTTGCGCTTCATGGTGATTTGGTTTATCAGCATAAGTTGAGTAAAGGTGGTTTTTCTGGAATCAGTTTTTCTGGTGGATTGCGCTATCGTTTTTAGGATGATCACCTTGAGGTAAGTTGTTTAAAAAACCACAAGCATAGCTTGTGGTTTTTTATTATTTGTTTGCAACTTTTTAAATAAGTTTTTTAAAAAAATGTTTTTTTTTGCATGAGCAAGTTTGTTTCTTTTTAGAAACGAGATAAGGCTTTCTGGTTTGCAGTTTTTGCTTCTTATGCTGTTTTTCTTCTTTGAGTTTATTTTTATTAAATTCTCTTGAAATCACTGCTTTGGGGTGGAATTTTTATTTCTATCTATATTTTTACGCGTTTTTATAAATAATACAATTTTAAATTGTGATATTTTGGGATTCTGGCTTTACATAAAATATAGGGTGGATATATAAAATACAAAACGTATTTTAAATTATCACGCGTAACCAAAGTTATTAAACAGAACGCGTGTTTTTTGTTTTTAGAGAAGGGGAAGAAAGTTTGTAGAAAATTATGTTTAAAAATCATCTCTCTTTATATCATTTTACAACGGTTATTTTTTTCTTTGTATACAATACTGATGCAGGTGAGATTTCTTCTGAGAAGAAGCCATATTCATGTAACGAAAGTGCCTCATTTTATCGCTGTAATGATGGTAAAACGCATGAAATTACCAAGAAAACTTATCAACTTACGGGTGAAAGTTCTTATGCTGCCATAGAGGCATCAGGGAAAAATACAGTCATTGAGGGAGAGGCTATAATCATTAACGGTGTTTCGAATGCACATGGACATTCAGAAACAAACGCTTGGACAACAGCTGTAAAGTCCTCAAATGGGGGAGGCGTTGCTCTATTTGATTCCATGTTAAATAACGTGTCGATAGGGGCCGATGTCAATGAGGAGGGAGCTTTTGAAATGCAGGATGGGGTGATTAAAGCAACCAGAATGGGGATCAGTGTTGGGGGTAAAGGGTCGTTTGTTTCTTTGACCAAGACAGAGATTAAGACATCTTCTGATGCGATAGGTCTTTTGAGTCATAATGGTGCAAAAATTTATATGAAAGGAGGAAAAATTGATTTTGCTGATGGTATTGGTGTTCAAACAGGAGGAGATGGAGAAATTAATTTAGAGGGCGTTTCTATTACTGGGAGGGGGAAACAGGAAACAAATACAGATAATCATCGTGAAGGTTCTGCTTTTAGTATGCTTCAGGGGAAAGGCTCTCTTAATTTCCAGAAGGGAAACGTTAATGTCGACAATGTTCATGGCATTGTAGTGCAGGGGAATAACCATAATGCTGCTCATATAAAATATTCCAATGTTTTTGTGAGAGGGAATGGATTTAATGGCATGCACTTTTTTTGGGAAGCTGTCTTAAATGATAAAAAAACAATTATACCTGGAAAAGGGACTGTCGATTTGACAAAGACAACTTTTATGGCTCCAGAAAGTACGGCTATTTATAGTCGTGAATTCGAAAGTTCTGTTAAACTCTTACAAAATTCAAAAATTTCTGGAGATTCACTCCTGAAAGCTGTTGAGCGTTCTAATGTAAAGATTGAGGCTGATGCTTCTACCCTTGTAGGAGGCGCACATGTTGATGAAAGTTCTACAGCTAAGATAGATTTAAAAAATGGTTCAAAGTGGATTTTATCGCGACCAAAATATGACAAATTGCAAAATTCTGATGCTTCTGGTTCTAGGTTAAAAGATTATTCTTCTATTTCTTCGGTTAATCTTACGGATAGTTCTCTTGTTTTTGAAGAATTAAAATCTAAAAAAACAAATGGTTATCAGACACTTCTCATTGGAAAAGGATTTGGGACTGTCTATAAAGCGCACGGTGATGTGAATCTTTATCTTAATGCATATTTGGATAAAGGCGGAGCTCTGCAAGAGCAAAAAACTGACCGGCTTTTAATCAATGGTGATCTTGAAGGAAAAACAACAGTTCATGTTTATAAGATTCCTGGAAGTCCAGGGGCATTGACGGGAGATGGTGGTAATAATCAGGGGATTTCCATTATTCAGGTTTATGGAAAAGCCATGGAAGATTCTTTTCAGTTAAAGGGGGGGTATGTCACACTTGAAGCCTCCCCCTATCAGTATCATCTTAAGAGTTATGGTCCAGGCTCTGCTTTAGGGGCGGCAGATTCCAATCAAAGAGTGCTTAAAAACTCTGGAACATTTTGGGATTTCCGACTTGAAAGTCAATTTGTTGATTCCACTAAAGTTTTTCCTGTTCTTGATTTGGTTGTCCCCCCTTCTTCTGATGATATTCCTTCTTTTTCTAAAATTCATCCTAATATTACTGGAGGTGAGGATGGTTCTATTGATTCTAACTCTCAGCAAAAGTCTCAGGAGCCAAGTCTTTCTTCTCCTGTAGATTCTCCTGATAGGGATTCCCATCTTACGACCACACCTAATGTATCTGATGTTTTTGTACTTGAGATCCCCAATCCTCTTTCCTCTCTTGCACCTGTTGTTCCCGCTATTGCTGAATCTAATCCAGTTTCTCCACCTGCATCTGGTTCACCTGTTCCGCCGCATGTTTCACCCACTCCTTCTGTTGTTTCCCCAGTTGCATCTGGTTCACCTGTTCCGTCATCTGTTTCATCCACTCCTTCTGTTGTTTCCCCAGTTGCATCTGGTTCACTTGTTCCGCCGCATGTTTCACCCACTCCTTCTGTTGTTTCCCCAGTTGCATCTGGTTCACCTGTTCCGTCATCTGTTTCATCCACTCCTTCTGTTGTTTCCCCAGTTGCATCTGGTTCACTTGTTCCGCCGCATGTTTCACCCACTCCTTCTGTTGTTTCCCCAGTTGCATCTGGTTCACTTGTTCCGCCGCATGTTTCACCCACTCCTTTTGTTGTTACTCCACCTGCGTCTGGTTCTTCTGTTCCGGCATCTGTTTTTGAGCCTTCTTCTCATTTTGAGCCAAATGTGAGAGTCGTTGTTCCACAGGTTTTGACTTATATTCTTGTGCCAAATACCTTATTTTATGCTGGATTGATGGATATCAGTAATCAAAGCAAGCAGTTGCAAGCGCTGCGAACTGTTCCTGGTCGGTTGTTGAAAAATGATGAAAATCCCGCTTTGTTTTTGCGCGGTTACGGTGGACATCATCATTATACTTCAAATTTGTCTGCATTTAAATATGGTGATTATGGCGGTGAGCTTGATTATAATGCACTAGAGGCAGGTATTTTACTCAAGAAAATCGAAAGTGCATACAGTACGACATCTTTTGGGATTATGGGAAATTATGGCAAGCTTTCTTTGCAGCCTCGAAAGGTTAAACAAAGTCAAGAAAGTATATTTGATAAATGGACAATAACAGCATATGGAAGCATGCAGCATGATACGGGGCTCTATATGGATGGTCTCTTCTCTTATGGTTTGTTTAATGGAAATGTTCTCACACTTGAGCGAGGTAAAACGGCTGCATTGAGAGGGAAGCCCCTAAGTGTTTCTTTAATTGCTGGTAAAACGTTTATGATAGGCAGCCGATATTTTATTTTTGAACCACAGGTTCAGTTTGTTTATCAAAATCTCCAGTTTCATAAGACTCGTGATATTGATAATTTTAATATTGATATGCGAAGTCCAGATCATTGGGGGATGCGTATTGGTGGGTATTTAACGAAGACACTTACATTTACTAAAGATAAAGATGCACATGTTCTCTCATTCTATGGTAAGCTTCATTTCATTCGTAGTTTTGATGATAAACAATTTGTATATTTTAAAGATGCCTTCCAGCTTGGTTCCTTTGGGACTTCTTTAGAAGCTGGATTTGGTGTTTTTTCGCAATTATCTCCCAAAATTATTTTTCATAGCGATCTGATTTATCAGCATAAATTTACGAGTGACGGCTTTTCCGGAACGCATTTTTCTGGTGGATTAAGTTATCATTTTTAATTGTATTTTTCTTTAATACATCCTTTGTGAAAGACATAAGCACAAAACATGGTTTTGTTGTGTCGTTTTTCTGATTTTTGACTTTACATATAATACAAAACAAATTATATGTAACGGTACATAATAAGTAGATGAACTAGGTGTGTCTTTTCAGTTTTTTATGAATAAAATAAAGGAAGTTTAGACTAAATTATGATTAAAGTACTAAAACGCTATGTGTGTGTTCTCTTACGACCTCTATTTCTTTCTTCGTGCACAATATAGATGTGAGTGCAGAAGATTATAACCCCTCGTGTAATTCTCTTTTTAAGTCGTATTCGTGTGATACAGTTGATGCTTCTCGTACTTTTGGAAGTCGTAATAAGTTATATATGAGTGGATTGGATAGGAGGACTACAGGTGTTATTTTTACAATACGAGCTCATAACATAGTTATTAAGCCGCAAAAAAGTAAAGGGGAAAAAGGCTTTCAGGAACTGATGGAATTTTAGAATTAAAGAGATCTGAGAAGATTACATCAGCAGTGGTTGTGTCAAAAGATAATAAAACTTCTTTTAAAAAGAGTTCTATTACAGGAAATGGCGAAAAGAAAAGTGGTAGAAATGCTACGTTATCTCAATCTGTGTTTGGTGTGAAGCAGGGTGGTTCTTTCCTTTGATGAAGGTAAGATTCAGGTTTCTGATGTTCATGGTATAGAGGCAAGTGTCTTGCTCAATGCGATTGAGGATACACATCACACTTTGAGCTCTGGAATAATGAAGAATAATGGAAAAAAACTCTCTACAACTTCAAGATGTTAAAGAAAGCAAAAAAGTACATTTGATAAATGGTCTATTACAGTATATGGCAGCATGCAGCATGATACAGGCTTTTATATAGATGTCCTTTTTTCCTATGGTTTATTTAAAGGGGATGTTCTCACGCAAGCAAGAGGCAAGACAGCAACATTGAAGGAAACACCTTTGAGTGCTTCATTGATTGCGGGCAAGTCATTTATGACAGGGCATAAAGGGGTTATTTTTGATCCGCAGGTTTAGGTTATTTATCAAAATGTGCGGTTTGATAAGGCGTCTGATATTGATGGTTTTGATATTGAGATGGGAAAACTTGATTTATGGGTGATGCGTGTTGGTGGTCTTTAAGAAAGATGCTTGCTGCTTCTGAAGAGGCTCTTGTTGTTTCTTTCAATTGCAAGCTTCAGCTTGCCATTAGTTTTAGAGGAAAACAACGTGTGCGGTTTGGAGATGAATTCCAATAAGCGCTTTTGGCTCTTCTCTAGAAACTGGAATGGGATTGAAGGCTCAGTTGTCTTCAAACTCTGCTTTGCATGGAGATGTAACTTATCAGCATTGCCTTAGAAAAGGTGGTTTTTCAGGGATTATTTTTTCAGGCGGTTTATACTATCGTTTTTAGGTGCCTATGAAATATAGAGTAATTTTTACATAAGTTATAGAGTGTTTTATGAAGTATAAAGTGATTATTTAAGTTTTATACTTGCTATTTTTAGTGTGTTTAACTTAATGTTATGGGGAATGTTTTTTATTTTTAACTAACAGGGGAGAAAGGCAAATTGGGAATAAAGTTATGGTTAATGTATTAAGCGGGTATAGATTTTTATTTATTACAACGGCTATTGTTTCTTTTTTGCCAATCGTGAGTGTTAATGCGAATCCTAATAATTTAGGAACTTCCTGTAATGTATCAGGGAGTTTTTTTACATATAGCGATAGTAAAAAACATACGATAAGTAATAAAAATTATACTCCTTCTGTCTCTTCTCTAGATGATTTTATTGCTGTCTTCTCTATAGAAAAAGAGGGAACTGTTTTAAATTTATTAGAGACAAATATTATCTCGCATAGGCCAAAGCAGTCATTTTTATATAGTGCATCTGTAAAAGATGATGGCAAGCTTGTTCTAACCAATTCAAATATTAAGGATATGTCCGGTTTTCGTGTTCAGAACGGGCAAGTTGTGATGAATAGAGGGAAGATTGAAGGTAGTTTGCAAGCTGTATGTGCAGAAGGAAAAAAAACCGATATTGCTTTAGTGAGCGTAAATATTGATATTGTATCAGATAATTTGAATGCAAAAGGGATTGGATTTGTGAGTAGTTCTGATGCATTCGTTAGGATGTCAGGCAGTACTATTACTTTTCATGAGATTGGTGCGTTTTCAACACAATTTGGGGGAAAATATCTTATTGATACAACCAATATTCAGGGAAAAGGTAAGAAACATACGATTGTAGTTGATAATGAAACTATTGATGAATTTCCAAGAGCTTTTGACATATCACAGGGTGGTGATGTTCATTTGCGTGGTGATTCTATTCAGCTCACTGATATGCATGGCTTCTTGATTACGAATTTTGCAGGTTATGCAGATGCTGAAGGTAAATTGGTTCAAGAATACGCTTCATCAAATGAGTTTAAAAAGACAAGTATTAAGATAGAAAAAAACAATATTTCTGTTCAGGGTGAGGGAGTATACGGTCTGTATTTTTATGGATTAGGTCCAGATGTATGGGGTGATATGTTTAAGGTAGGGAGTGAAAAACTTTCAAAAGTAGAAAAAATTGTTTGGGGTGAAGCATCTTTGCATTTGTCACAGACAGCTTTTTCAGTTCCTGATGGTATTGCCATTTATAGTACGGGGGATGATATTTATGGAGCTGAAGCTACTATTGAATTAACAGAAAGGACAAAGATCTCTGGTGATTTATTGTTAAAGGCTCAAAATAATTCTTCTCTATTGGTGAAAGCAAAGGATTCTACCCTTACAGGGGGTATTCGTGTTGAGGATGCATCAACTGTTCACTTAGAATTAACAAATGGCTCTGCATGGTATCTCACCAAAAGGAAACATACAGATTTGCAGGAATCTCTTCCTGTAGATTCATTACTTTCGTCTATAAGCATTTCTGATAGCACAATTTTTTTTGATAAATTTATATCTCAAGATTATCAAACGCTATATATTGGAAAAGTATATATTGAGAAAGGAAGTAATCTAAATGACATAAATCCAATAGAGGGGATACAGTATGATAAAGAAGCCTATAATGCAAAGGGAAATGTGCAGATTAAGATGAGTGCGTTTGTGAATAATGACGGCTCGTTTAATCCTCAAAAAACTGATCGTATTTTGATCTACGGGAATGTTTTGGGAAGTACACTGCTCATGATGGAGAAATTTTCCAAAACCTTAGAAGGAGAAGCTGGCAATAAAGGAAGTCAAAGTATTTCACTTGTTCAAGTTGCTGGGACAGCAGAGGAAAGTTCTTTTAAGTTAGCCAATAGTTATACTACGGTGAATGGATTTCCTTATCAATATAAACTTCGTGTCTATGGTCCAAGTTCTTCTTCTGGAAATGCAGATCCAAAGAATAGATTGGTTGTTGGAGAAGGGGATTTTTGGGATTTTCGTCTCGAAAGTGTTTACATTGGTCCTGAATTAGATTCTTCTGAAACTGCTTCTAAGCCAACGTCTACAGTTTTACCTCCTCAATCTGAAGAAGAGACGGTTCCTTCTAAACGACCAACAGAGACTATTTCACCTGAACAACCCCCTTCTGTTGAGCCTCCACTTATACCATCTACACCTTCTTTGCCTGAGGGATCTGAACCGTCTGAAACATTTATCCCTACGGATTCGACGCTGACTCCTTCTGCACCAGTTCCGTCTCCCTCAGTACCAACAGTTCCAGAAAATCCTTCTGCTGTGCCTATGCCTGCACCATTTGTTCCAGTTGAGACTTCTACGGATGAGGTTATGCCATCTAAGCCCTCTGTTCCGGTATCTCCTTCATCTACAGATTCTGTTTCTCCTCCTTCTACCCCTGTTGAACCAAAGCCATCTGGGGATTCTGCCCCTATTAATCCTTCGTCTAATCTCCAAATTAGAGCTGTTGTTCCACAGGTTCCAACTTATCTTCTTTTGCCAAATGCCTTATTTCATGCTG
>NZ_JBHIRL010000020.1:0-24660 GCF_042197145.1 Bartonella sp. AA56HLJMS
AAAAAGGTTTATCAATGTCTAAAGATCAGTACGAAATAGGCAAGATAAATTGCATAGAGTTGCATCATAGAACAGCCATTTGGATGGATTGGTTCTGGCGATTAGGGGATAATCATATTGTTTTTATAGGGGGTGGTTATGGTTGCTGCTTATAATTTATGGACGCCCGAGGCAAAAAGAGAAATCTTTAATCCTTATTCAGAAGCTGAACGTTTGGAAGCTATGCTTGCCTGTTCTTTAAAAGCCGTGAGTGGTGGCTTTCGGCATGTACCGATCCGGTATATTATTGACCCTCCGCATGGATTGTTTGATGCGATATTAGCGCGGCAAATTGCCATTCATATTTTGCATTATCAATTTGAGGTGCCGCGGCGGCGTATTGTTGCGATGCAAGTACGGAAGCAGACTGCTATCTTTCTTGCTTTGCAAGTGATTAACCGGCGTTTGGAAGAACCCGTTTTTGCGAAAGCTTATCGAAGATGGGCGGGGCGTGCGATGGATTTATTCTTACGAGAAATGGAAAAGGCGGGGGCGTGATGGCACAGTTTCAAAAGCTTGCTCTTGATGTGATTGTGGTGCCGGAGCGTATACGCCCTGTGGATGATGAGCATGCCAAGGCACTTGCACAATCAATAGTGCGGGAGGGATTGATGAATCCGATTACGGTGCGCCATACCCCTAATGCTAAAGAGGGTAATTACACGCTTATTGCTGGTGCACACCGGCTTCGTGCTGCTGAGCTTTTGGGCTATAGTGACATTGATGCGGTTGTGGTGCAGGCGGATAAAGAGAATGCTGCGCTTTTAGAAGTGGCTGAAAACCTGTTTCGCAATGAATTGTCTGTTATTGATCGTGCGCTTTTTGTCCAGACTTACCGCGAATTGTGGGAAAAGAAGTATGGGGAAATTAAGCGTGGTGGGGACGGTAGTAATCAATATACAAAGGACAAAGTGGCAAAGGGTAAAGTTTACCCTTTGATCGGTGAGGATGCAAATTTTGAGCAATTGGTGCAAGTTGCACCAATTGCTCATGCGAGTGGAGAAAATGACAAAAGGACAGTTTTATCTTTTGCCAAACATGTGGCGGACCGCATTGGTTTTTCTCAAGATGTTGTAAAACGTCTTAACTGTATTGCCCAACATCTACAGCCAGAATTACGCTCTGTTTTGCGGGGGACAGCATTGGCGGATAATCAAGCGCAATTGTTGAAGTTGGCGAAGATGGAGCCGGTTGCGCAACGGCGGGTGGCGATTGCGCTCCAACAGGTTGATGGGGATTTGAGGCGGGCTGTTGATTTGGTCAATGGGGTTAATACGCCGCCGCAAATTAATGAACAAGAGCGGGTTTTTGCTCAGTTATTGGGTGTTTGGCAGAGAGCAGATGCGCAGACAAAGGCGCGGTTTTATGATTATTTGAACAAGCAATCGGGGGAGGTGCTGTCATGAAGAGGCATGGTTGCGGGCAGCTTGATTTTTTCCAAAAGCCGGTTTTTCCCTGCCGCGAACCCGTTGCGCAGATTGATTTAGGGCGGTTTCGCTCACGCATTAAGCGTGCGATGGCGCGGGCTTTGAGAGAATGCCGGCATGAGCGCAGTGTTATTGCGGAGCGTATGGCGCATTATTTAGGGATTGGGTGTTTAAGTAAGGCAAGTTTGGATGCTTATGTTGCGGAAAGTAAGCAGGTGGATATTTCCCTGCCGCGGTTTAAGGCATTTGTGCGGGCGACAGAGGCATTTTGGCTCTGGGATGAGGTGGTGAGTGAAGATGGATTGTTGCTGTTGCAGGGGGATGAGGCACGTTTAGCAGAAATTGCGCGGCTTCAGCAGGAACAGCGGGAGATTGCAGCGCAATTGAAAGCCATGCGCGCAACGCCGGTTCGCATTAAAAGGGGGCAGCCATGAAGGAATGGTTTCGTATTGCCGAATTGGCTGAGGCAGCTTTGCCAGGGTTGCCGAAAACAAAGATCGGTCTCAACAATCTTGCGCTTAAGAAATGGCGTTTGAATACACAATTGTTTCGCCAAACATTAGGCAAAACCAAGCCGGTTTGGGAGTATCACATCTCTTTATTGCCGGAGGGGGCGCGGGCGGCATTGTTGGTGCGGGCAGGTGGTGTTGATGTGAAACAAACGCAAGGGGAGCAAAAGGCAAGTATTTGGGTGCGTTATGAGGGGCTTTCAAAGGCGCATAAAAGGCGTTGTGAAGAGCGTTTGAAGGCACTTTGCTTTTGGGAAGATTTGCTCCATGCCGGTATGGGTGTGCATGATGCGGCAAGTTTGAGTGCGGTGCAATTTGGTGTAAGTCGGATGTCGCTTTTTAATTGGCGGCAGATGGTGGAGGGGTATGAGCGCCCTGATTGGTTGGCAGCTTTAGCGCCTTGTTATGGTGAGGAGAGTTTTTCGCAATTTGCGCCGTGTCATGAGGGGGCGTGGGAGGTTTTTTGTTCGGATTATTTGCGCCCGTCTCGCCCTGCTTTTTCGGCATGTTATCGGCGCATGGTTTCGGTTGCGCAGGAGCGGGGTTTTGAGCCCATTCCTTCTGAGCGGGCTTTGCGGCGTCGTTTTAAGGCGCAAATTTCCAAAGCGGTTGTGGTTTTAGCACGTGAGGGAGAAGAAAAGGCAAAAAAGCTTTATCCAGCACAACGGCGTGATCGCTCAAGCCTGCATGCATTGCAAGCGGTGAATATGGATGGACATAAGCTGGATGTTTTTGTGAATGTTCCTTGGACAGAGAAGCCTGTGCGGCTTTATCTGATTGCCATTCAAGATCTTTATTCGGGCAAGATTTTATCGTGGCGCTTGTCAGATGCTGAGAGTTGGGAAATCGTTCGTTTGGTGATTGGGGATATGGTAGAGGCTTATGGGATACCGGAGCGTATGACCTTGGATAATGGGCGTGCCTTTACCAGCAAGTGGATTTCTGGAGGTGTGCAAAACCGTTTTCGTTTTAAGATTAAGCCGGATGATCCGCGAGGGCTTTTGACGAGTTTGGGTGTGCAATTGCAATGGACCACCCCTTATAGCGGACAGTCTAAACCGATTGAGCGGGCATGGCGTGATCTGGCAGAAGCGATTTCTAAACATCCCTTTTGTGCGGGGGCTTATACGGGCAATAAACCGGATGCCAAGCCTGAAGATTATGGAAAACGCGCGATAGGATTTGAAGCGTTTAAAGCCCATGTTGGTGCGCAAATTGTGGCGCATAATGCGCAAGCAGGGCGTAAGGCGGTTAATTGTGCGGGGCGCAGTTTTGATGAGACCTTTGCAGAGAGTTTGCAAGCAGAGGGGACGATTATTCGGCAAGCAACGGCAGCACAACGGGCTTTATGGCTTTTAACCTCTGAGGCATTGCGTGCGCAAAAGGGTACGGGCGAGATCCATTTTTATGGCAATCGTTATTGGGCGCGGGCGTTGAATGAGCATGCGGGGAAAAAAGTGATTGTACGCTTTGATCCGGATAATTTGCATCAAGATTTACGGGTTTATGATTTGAACAATCGGTTGCTTTGTTTGGCACCATGCCTTTCTGATGTAGGTTTTTATGACCAGCAGGCGGCGCGCTTGAATGGGCGTTTGCGTAAAGAATATGTGAAGGCTGTTAAAGCAGAAAAACAGCTAGCGGCAAAGCTTGCGCCTGATCACTTGGCCGATGTTTATGGTCGCCTTGAGAAAAAGGATGAAGCGTTCAAATCTAAGCTTCCGATAAAGCCAAAGGTGAGCCGCTTGATGCCAAACAATGTGGGGAATTTAGCTTTGAAAGCAGACGATGATGAGGCTTTGGGGGCTCGAGAATTTAGTCAACACTTGCATAAAGCTTTGAGAAAGCTTTCCGCCTCTGATGAGGGGCGTGAGGTGATCAAGTTTCCCAAGCAATAGAATAAGGAAATAGGAAAAGAGAGGGGGGATTATAAGAATTCTCAAAAGGAAGCTGGTTTTGTATCGCGTATCAGCTTGAAGCGTTAACAAAGAAAGGGGGGAGGAATCTTAATCCTTTAAAAGTCTAATCAATACATGAAGTTTCTAGGTGTCTTTGCTTATCAGGTGAGATGCGTGGAGTTAGCAAGTTCCCTGATGTGTGAGAAAGAACCAAGGGGAATTTGTCAGGGAGCCGTTTTAGTATCGCGTACGGCTTTAAATGTTCATTCTAAAGACAAAAGAAAGGGGCGGGTGGGAGCCCTTCCCCTTTCGCAGTCTAAAATCAATACAGAGGGGAATATACATGAAAAACGCGATAAATGCAACGGTCGATAAAAATCCTTGGGCGCGACCTAAAATCCAGCCTAATGGAACAGCACAAAACCGCAACAGTGATGACATTGCTTTATGGAATGAGCTTGTGGATGCGGTGAGAGCTTTGGGGCAAATGAATGATTGGTCGAAAGCAGAGGTGGCGCGGCGCATAGGGATGCCGGATGGGACGTTTTCGCAATGGTATGCAGGCAGTTATGCGGGGCAATTGGGTAAGCAAAATGCAAAGGTTCAACAATGGGTTGAGGTTTTAAAGGAAACGGCGGGGTTTTTGGAGAAGATCCCTGAAAAACCAGCCTTTCAGAGGAATCGAATTGCCAGTGAGATCATTGATACTTTAACGCTGGCACAAAGTACGGGGGATATGGTGATGATTACGCTTGATGCGGGCAGTGGCAAGACCGAAACTTGCCGCCATTATCGCTCTACCCGCCCGCATGTTTATCTGGTGACAGCCAGCCCACATACGCGCAGTGTTCACGGTATTTTGAATGATATGGCAGCAGAATTGGAAGTGGTGGAATATAATCCCACCCGCTTAACGCGTGCGATTGGTAAGAAATTAGAGCGTGTTGGTGGCGGAACATTGTTGATTGTTGATGAAGCGCAAAATTTAACGGATGAAGCGATTAATCAGTTGCGCCATTTTGTTGATATTAATGGTACGGGGCTCGCTTTGGTTGGGAATGATGAGATCTCGGGGCGGTTGGTTCATCGTCAAAATGGTCCCTCTTATGCGCAAATTAAAAGCCGATTGGCGATGCATCTGAAACGGCGCAAGCCCTATAGTGAGGATATTGCTGCGCGCATTCATGATTGGGGGATTGAGGATGTTGGTGCGATAAAGTTTTTGACAGGGATTGGCTTAAAGGCTGGAGCTTTGCGGCAAATTGACAAAACCATGATGTTGGCACGCATGGCAGCGCTTGGAGATGGGTGTGAGGTGACCCTGAAACATGTCAAAGCGGCATGGAAAAACCGTGACGTGGAGGAATTGGCATGATCTCTTTATGCGACAAAGAATTATCCGATACGCTTGTTGGTCTTTATGACGATTATCAATGCGGTTTTGATATTGGAGAAAAGCTTAAATTGTGTGTTGATTTGGCGTTATTGCTTGAATTGGAGTTGAGTGTTCACCGTTTGGGGGAAGCGGATGCGGTTTTGGAAGCTGAAGTTGCAGAAGTTTTGGCTGAGTGTGAAGGCTCTGATGCGGATGAGAGCAATCGTGTGATTTATATGGATTTTGGAGGAAGCAAATGATGGAACGTAACCCTTATATGGTAAGAGATTGCTTGATTGCTTTGCGCTCTGCCTTTTTACAGTATGAGGTGAATGGCATTTTTATGCATGGACAAGATGTTCGAGAATTGAATGAGTATTTGCGTCGTTTGGCAGGCTATAACCACGTTTTAAGTCATGAGCTTATGCGGTGTCGTTGGCAATTGAAAGCGGGATGTGCGCCTTCTTCAGGGGATGTTGTGCCATTTCGTCGTTTTCAAAAAACACAGGAGGAAGTTGGTGATGAATCCACAAATTGAACTTGAAGGTACGCGTTATATGAAGGATGCGAAAGGGGCTTTGGTGCCGGTAAGTTTGATCCGCCCTGCGGATTTGTTAGAGGATGAAACGGTGCGCAAAATTATGGGTTTTGCGAAAGAATTATCGGCAAGGATTGCACGTTTTAACAACCATACGATTGCGGATTTGAGTGATTTTGATAGCTTGCTTGCGCAAGAATATGGTGTGGAGCGGCGTGGCAAAAAGGGCAATTGTACTTACACAAGCTTTGATGGTTTGCAACGTATTAAGGTGCAAGTTCAGGAAAGTGTTGATTTTGGACCGCAATTGCAAATTGCCAAAAGCCTTCTTGATGAGTGTTTGAATGAATGGTCTGCGGATGCACGCCCTGAAATCCGTGCGATTATTACGCGTGCTTTTAATACGGATAAAGAAGGCAAGGTGAATCGGGGCGAGATCTTTATGCTGTTGCGTTTGGATATTGATGATCCACGCTGGAAAGAGGCGATGCGTGCCATTCGTGAAGCGATCCGTGTGACGACATCTAAGGAATATGTGCGTTTTTATGAGCGCGATAGCCTAGAAAGCGCTTGGCGTGCTGTGACCATTGATCTGGCGAAGACATGAGGGGAGGGAGATGTCTTTAGCTGTCCTTCATATGGGAAAACGCGCGTTAGGTCTTGATGATGAGACCTATCGCGCACTGCTCTATCGCTTGACAGGCAAGCAATCGGCGAAAGATTTGAATTTTTCAGAAAAGCACTTGGTTATCGCTGAAATGAAAGCGTTTGGTTTTAAGCTGAATGGGAAGCGTTTAGAGGGTAAATATGCTAAGAAGCTCCAGGCGCTTTGGATTGCTGGGTGGAATCTTGGCATTATTCGTGATCGTTCAGATAAAGCGTTGCTTGCCTTTGTGAAAAGACAGACAGGGATTGATCATGTTCGCTTTTTACGCGATAGCGATGATGCATGCAGAGCTATTGAGGCATTGAAAGGTTGGTTGCAGCGTGAGGGTGGGGTTGACTGGAGAGGAAAAAACCGCGAAGATTCATGGAGGAATAAACCAAGCATTTCCATTTTGTGTGCCCAATGGAAGTGTTTGAATCCCGATGCTGTGTTTGATGTGGAATCTTTTCATCAAAGTGTTATGGCGTTAAGTGGTAAAGCTTTTGGTGAGATGAGTGGGGGCGACTTTAGAGAAGTGATGAATGTTTGGGGGCGGAAAATCCGTAAAGGTGTTAAAAGCGAGGGGTAAGCATGTATGCAAGAGGAAATCTATAGCGATTTTCCTGCCTTATTGCGTGAAATAGCTGATGTTGCGGGCAGTGAAGCAGCATGGAATATGATGCGGGCTTTTGGTGGACGAGAAGTTTATATACCCGGGCGTCTTGAGAGTGCGGATTGGTTGATTGAAATTGTTGGGTTTGAAGAGGCGCAGCAACTCATCAACCATTTTTGTTTTAATGGTTCGGGTGTGCGCCTTCTTATCCCCCTTGGCAGAGATGCTGAACGGCGGCAAAAAATGGTGCAAGCGTTGCAAAAAGGCTGGTCGGTTGATGCTGCAGCTGCTGTTTCTGGTATGCATGTGCGCACAGCCTATCGCTTGAAGAAGAAAATTTCTTCAAAAGAACCACAAGGTTTATTATTTCCAGAGTTTTATGAGTATTGAGAGTTTTGACTGACAGTGTCAGGCTTATATTGGGGGTTTGAAATCCGATAAACTGCGCATGGATTTTTATGCATTGAGTGGTTTGTTATGGTTTCAATAGATGCTTCTTTTCTTCATCGCCTTGCGCCTAAATTGGCGCATCATGCGCGCCAAGATTTTATTATTGTTGAAATGGCACGCGTGTTGCCTAAAGCTTTATCTTATGGGGCACTCACAACACCGTTGCGTATTGCCCATTTTTTAAGCCAATGTGCCCATGAGAGTGATGGCTTTTTTACCGTTTGTGAATATGCCTCAGGGCGCGCTTATGAGGGGCGGCGTGATTTAGGCAATGTCAACCCTGGGGATGGGGTGCACTTTAAGGGGCGTGGTTTGATCCAGTTGACGGGGCGCAATAATTATCGTCGTTTTACGAAGTTTTGGCGCTTAGTCGATGAACAAGCGGTTGATTGTGAGGCATTTCCGCAAGAGCTGGAAAAGTTTCCAGCAGCGCTTTGGTCTGCTGTTTGGTTTTGGCAAATGAAAGGCTTGAATAGGCTGGCTGATCAAGATGATTATTTAGGGATTACCAAGGCGATTAATGGGGGAAGAAATGGACTTGTGCAACGTTTGATTTATTTAAACCGCGCCAAAAAGCTTTTGGGACTTGGAGGCGAGGTAAAGGCATGAAACCTTCTTATCGTGGTTCTAGGCTCTATTTATGGTGGTCCTTTTGGTTTGCTTGGGGGGTTATTTTTTTGCTCGTTTCTGGTGGTTTGTGGGGGGCTCCGCATATTGTTGATATGGCGAGCATTTCTATTCCTTCGATGGTGGCGATTATTGTTGGCAATCTGGGGGTGCATCGTGGCTTTGGCTCGTTGGATTTTTCTAATAGGAAACATTCCCATAAGCGGCATAGCAGCTCCTATGATGGGGTGGAGATAACGAGGTGGGGAGATAAAAGCAATGTTTAGCCCTGTTTCAAAACTGTCTTTTGGTTTGTTGTTTTTGGTCAGTGTGATGTTGGCGGCTTTTGGCTTTATGAAAGCGCAAATTTTAAAAGCGGAAAAGGCGCGTGATTTGTATTGGCAGTTGGAGATTGCCAAGGCTTCAGCACGTGCACTGCTTGTACAAGAGCGACAAAGACAAGCAGCGTTGGAAGCTGAGCATCGAGCGCAAGGGGTGATTTCGGCTTTGGAACAAAAGCTTACAAAAATGGAGGAAGTCAATGCAGTATTGCCAACTACTGGCGGTGGCATTGGGCTTGAGCGTGTGCGCTTGCTCAACACACAAGCCGGTGGGTAGCCTTTCTTATCATTTTTTATCGGTTGAGTTGCCGCCTGTTGTTCGCATGGCGTGTGCCCGCCCAGCTTTATTGCCAGAGCGTGCTTTGAATGCGCGTGAAGTGGTGCACTATTGGGGGCGTGATCGTGCTGCTTTATTGATTTGTGAACAGCGCAGAAAAGCTGCGGAGCGGGCGATTTTAGGCAAAAGAGAGGGGACTTTTAAGTGAATTTGGATATCAGTGTTGCCAATGGCTGGTTGTCTTTATTGTTATCGGTTATTGCGATTTGTGGGGTTTTGAGAGCCTATTTTTCTTCAGGTGCGCGGGAAATGCTGAAAGATATCACGGCGCTTAAAGAGCGTGTGCAAAAGTTAGAAACAGAGATGGACTTTTTGCCTGATCGTGATGCGCTGCAAAGATTGGAAGTGAATATGGAGAAATTGAATGGTCGTCTCAACACGCTTTCTGCACAATTACAACCGGTGGCAGCCATTGGTGAGCGCTTGCAAGAGTTTTTGTTGGAGAATGCCAAGAAATGAAAGCAGATATGGATAAAATCATCCGTGAAGAAGCGCGGTTGATTATTTTAAAAGGGCTTGCTTGTGAGCGCAGCGAAACTTTATCGAGTGCGATGATTGAGCGGCTTTTATACAGTTATGGCATCAGACGCGATCGCGATTTTGTGCATAATGAACTGGCATGGATGGAAGATCAAGGTGCTGTTACTTTAAAATGTGTGGGTTCAGTTTTTCTTGCGGCATTAACAGAACGGGGAGCGCGTCATTTAGACCGGAGCTTTTCCATTGAGGGGATTAAGCGGCCTAAACGTTCATCAATAAAAGACGAGGTGAAGGATGCGCAAGGTCGGGCGTGGACGTTTAACGGCGATTGATTTATTGCCGCAAGCTTGTGATCAAATTATTGCTGCTGCTGCTGAGGCTTTAAATGGGCGTGAGAAGACGCAAATGGCTATTTATGGTGAGTTTAAAGCGGCTTTGAAGGCTTTACGAAAGGAAATGGGTCTCAACTTTTCTATACCCTCTTTTTCCAGTTTTAATCGTTATTCTTTGCGGCTAGCCGTGATGTCACGGCGCCTAGAACAGACAAGAGAAATTGCAGCAAGCCTCTCGCAGCGCTTTGATGCTAAAGCTTCTGATAATATCACTCTTTTGACGGCGGCAGCGATTAAAGAACTGATTTTTTCCACGTTAAGCAGTGGGAAAAACCTTTCGCCAAAGGCAGCACAAGAATTGGCCAATGCGCTTAAAGGCGTGTTGGCGGCTGAACATTTGTCGACCACGAGGCGGCAAAAGTTGGAAAAAGATTTTGCCTCCAAAGCAAGCAAAGCGGTTGACGCAGCAGCAGCAGCGGCGGGGCTCTCAGAAGAAACAGCGCGAGCTATTCGTGCGCAGGTGTTGGGGGTAAAACATGGCTGAACAGCCCTTTTCAAAAAGTCATGTCTTTGATCATCAGAGTGGTTTTGATATTTGGCAGGCGAGTACTTTCCCTCAAGAGCAAGATCCTTTGGAGGAAGGCGTTTTGATGGCGCATCAACGGGCATGGATTGAAGATAAGTCCCCATTAAAATTGGTTGAAAAGGGGCGGCGGACCGGCATTACTTTTGCGGAAGCTTTGGATGATACCCTTATTGCGGCAGCAACGCTTAAGGCTGGTGGCGATAATGTTTTTTATATTGGAGACACCAAAGAAAAGGGACGTGAATTTATTGGTTATGTGAGCAATTTTGCAAGGGCAATCACTCGTAATAGTGGGGATGTGGAGGAATTTTTATTCTCTGATCAAAGGGCGGATGGTTCAACAAAATATATCTCTGCTTATCGGGTGCGTTTTGCTTCGGGGTTTCGGGTTGAGGCGCTTTCTAGCCGCCCTGAAAATATTCGCGGACTACAGGGCATTGTGGTGATTGACGAGGCGGCTTTTCATCAAGATGTGCGCGCTGTTTTGGATGCTGTCAATGCTTTGCTCATTTGGGGAGGAAAAATCCGTGTGATCTCCACCCATAATGGTGTGCTCAATCCTTTCAATGAATTGATCCGTGAAGCGCGAGCAGGTAAGGTTCCTTTTTCGGTGCATTGTTACCCCTTTGGTGTCGCTGTTAAAAATGGCTTGTTTAAACGAGTTTGTGCCATGAAGGGGGAGGTGTGGAGTTTAGCATCTGAACAACAATGGGAAGATCAAATTCGCGCGTCTTATGGGGTGCGTTTGGCTGCGATGCGCCAAGAATTAGATGCCATACCAGCCGATCAAGAAGGGGCGGCTTTAACACGTTTGCAGATTGAAAATTGTTGCGCGCCTGACATTGCAGTGTTGCGTTTTGCTTGTGTGGATGATTTTAAAAATCAATCGGAACATCAACGAAGTGTTGCTGCTTTTGCTTGGTGTGAGAAACATATAAAACCTCTTCATATTGGGCTTGACCGGCGGCGCCAACATGTTTTTGGTGTTGATTTTGCCAGATCGGGCGATGCGACATCGATTGTGGTGATGGAGGTGGGACAAGATTTGGTGCGCCGTGTCCGGTTTATGGTGGAATTGCGCAATACGCCGTTTGATCAACAAAGAGAGATTTTATTTTATGGGGTGAATGGTTTGCCGCGTTTGATGGGCGGCGCGTTAGATGCGCGGGGCAATGGGGCTTATTTAGCCGAAAAAGCGGCGCAGCGTTATGGGGCTCTTGTGAAGGAAGTGCCCTTGTCACAAAGTTGGTATGGCAAGGAAATGCCGGCTTATTTAGAAGCTTTTGGGGATGGGACGATTGTTTTGCCGCGCGATAGTGACATTGTTGCCGATCATCAAGCGCTTGCTTATGTCAATGGCATTGTGAAAATTCCAGACAATCATCGTTTTAAAGGCAGTGATGGTTTTATGCGCCATGGTGATAGCGCGATTGCTTGCGCTTTGGCTTATTTTGCCAGCCGCCAAACTCCTGAAATTTATGATTATACACCTGTGAGAGAGGCTTATCGTTTTGATGAAAGCTCGCTCTTTTCAACGCCTTTTTTTTCAACAATGCGATCAAAGATTTATTGATGGGATGATGAGATGGTAAAACTTTTAGATCAGTGGGGCAGGGCGCTTAATATCAAAGGGTTGGAGAGGGAAGTCGCAAGCCCTACCGTTGGCGGTGTTCGTGATGTATGGTCACAAACCATTGTCAGTGGTCTGACCCCTGCGCAACTTGCTGATATTTTGCAACAGGCAGCACAGGGGCATCCAGAGCAGTTTTTTCAACTTGCCGATGATATGGAAGAGCGTGATTTGCATTATCGTGCTGTGCTTGGCATGCGTAAAAATGCTCTCACAGGGGTGGAGCCTGGAGTGATTGCCGCAAGCAACAGTGCACAGGACAAAAAGATAGCAGATGCGGTGCGGGAAGTGATTAGTGCGCCTACCTTTGTTGATGATTATGTCACGGATTTGTTAGATGCTTTGGGAAAAGGCTATGCGGTTGTTGAAACTTTGTGGGACAAGAGTGCCAAGGAATGGTGGCCGGTTGCTTGGAAATGGCGTGACCAGCGGTTTTTTCAATTGGATCGACGGGATGGTTTTCATTTGCGTTTAAAAGAAGAGGGCTCTTTGCATGGAAGTGAATTGCCTGCTTATAAATTTTCTATTCACAGACCCAAGTTGAAAAGCGGTTTGCCTATTCGTTCTGGGCTTGCGCGGCTTGCAGCTTGGGTTTTTTTGTTTAAATCTTATACCTTAAAAGATTGGATGGCATTTTTAGAAGTTTATGGCATGCCTTTGCGTGTGGGTAAATATGGGGCAAGCTCTTCTCATGAGGAGCGACGGGTTCTCATTCAAGCAGTGCGTGATTTATCCAGTGATGCGGCAGCGATTATTCCCAAAGAGATGGAGATTGAATTTATTGAAGCGGCAGGAGGCAGTGGCAATGCGGTTTTTGGTGTCAAGGCGGAATATTTAGATCGACAAATTTCTAAAGGTGTGTTGGGACAAACCATGACGACGGATGATGGTTCGTCCTTTTCGCAAGCACGCATTCATGAAAATGTGCGCCATGATATTGCCAGAGCTGATGCACGCCAATTAGCTTTAACGGCTAATCGTGATTTGATTGTGCCTTTTGTTGAGATTAATTTTGGACGCCAAGAGCGCGCCCCCCTTGTCTATTGGCCGATTTCGGAAAATGAAGACATTAAAGCGATTAGTGATGCGCTGGAAAAACTCGTGCCTTTAGGTTTGCGTGTTGGGGCGCAAGAAGTGCGCAATAAGATTGGTTTTTCGCAACCAAAAAAGGAAGAGGATATTTTAAAGGCTCCTGATAATGCGCTTGATGATGAGAGGGGAGAAAAGGCTCATGTTTGTGCTGATTGTGGAGGTGTTTTTGATGTTTCTGTGACAAGAGAGAGCAAGGGTGCAAAAGAGAAGGGTGGGAAACATCACGACGAATTGGACCGGCTTTCTGAAGAAGCTTTAAGCGACTGGGAAGAGGACTTAGAACCCCTTTTAGAGCCTTTTAAAAAGCTTGTGAGAGAAGCAAAAAGTTATGAGGATATCCTAAAAGGCTTAGATGAATTGCTTGGTGAGATGGATCATCACGCATTAGCAGCGCGCTTGGCAAAAGTACAAATGATTGCACGTGGGCTTGGGTATCATGGATGAGGAACTTTTTAAAACCGCCCCTAAAGAGGTCACCCGTTATTTTGAAGCCAAGGCACTTGTTCCAAGCTTTGATTGGCGTGATATAGCACCAGAAGAACATGCCTTTTCCTTTACGGTGGCAAAATCGCTAGGCTATGATATTTTGGAGGATTTTAAGCGAGCGGTTGGAGAAGCCATAAAGCATCAAGTTCCTTTTCAAGATTTTCAAAAAAATTTGATGCCGATTTTACAGGAAAAGGGTTGGTGGGGTAAAAAGACCAGCATTGACCCCAAAACTGGTGAAAAGAGCGTGGTACAATTGGGCAGCCCACGGCGTTTAGAAACGGTCTATTGGGCCAATACCATGAGTGCGCATGCGGCAGGTGAGTGGGAGCGCACACAAAATAATAAAGAATTTTTGCCCTATCTCACCTATGCTTTGTCAAGTTCAGAACATAAGCGTTTAGAACATGAAAGTTGGGTGGGGTTTACGGCACCCGTTGATGATCCGGTTTGGGATTGGCTTTATCCACCCAATGGCTGGCGGTGTAAATGCAGTGTGCGACAGGTAAGCCGTTATGAAGCAGAAGATTTAGGCTATGAAGAGGGGGCAGAGCCACTTCATGTTGAAAAGCAGGTTTGGCACAATAAGCGGACGGGGAAAGTTGAGAAGATACCAAAGGGCATTGATCCTGGTTGGCATTTGAACCCTGGGAAACATCGCGCGCAAAATTTAAGCAATTTTTTGAGTGATAAAATTTCTGTGATGGGGGACAATGACAAACGCATTGCCATTGAAGATATTGTGGGTTCGCCGCTTTTGGAAGCGATGTTTGAAGGACGTATGCCTCGCGGGTTTATACCCATTGCACCTATACCACAAAAGGTGCGTGATGTTTTTGCAGCGGAAAATTCTCTTATTCGCTTATCCGCAGACAGTGTGAAACATATTTTGTTAGAGCATCAAGCGCGTGATCTTCGCTTGGATGATTTTCGGGGCGCCATTCAAACACTCATAAAACCCCATGGAATTATCAGGCGAAAAGGTGTACCGAGCGTTATGTTTTTTGGTGAAAGTGGTGGGACATGGTGGCGCTTTGTGGTCAAATTTGTAGCAAGCAAACAAGAATGGTGGTTGACCTCCATGCATAAAAAAAACTCTAGAGAAATTGGACGCTTATTGGATGCGGCTGAAAAAAAGGGCGAGAGGTTGTTGTAAAGAGAACACCGGAAAGATCTGCTGGCTTTTGTGAAAAGAGAAGGCGTGGAGGGCGGTCAACTCCTCGCAGATCCGGTAAAACCGTCCTGGTATAACTGGCTCACGCCTCGTGGATAGAAGTAACAGTTTAAAAGTTTAAAAGCAATCTTTAAAAAAACGACTTGAGAAAAACCATGTTGGCTTTTGTGAAGAGAGCCGATGTTTGAGAAAATAAGAAGGCGTGGAGGGCGGTCAACTCCTCACAGATCCGGCAAAGCCGCCCTGGCATAACTGGCTCACGCCTCGCAGGTAATCTAACAGTTTCAACGTTCAAAAGCAATCTTTAAAAAAACGGCTTGAGAGAGGCTTTTTTTGTATAAGACGATAATTGTACCTCTCACTTCACAACGGCGCTCTATCGTCTTTGAAGTGCCTTTGAAAACGATTTTATGGGATGGTTTGGCACGGGGGTTTCTCTCACAAGGAGAATAATAGGGAAAAGAGTGCTTTTTGAGAAATGCTCTTTTGACTGACAGTGTCAGACTTATAGTGGGAGTAAGTTTCATGCATTGTATTGCCAATGACAATTGTAAAGCAATAGGCAATGTATGGAACAGGAATTTCACGAAGATCAAAAAGATGGGGATGCAGAAACATTTCATGCTGCGTTAATAGATCTTTGCCAAGACGCTACCGTTAGCCAAGCGCCTGAGTGGGTAGAGCTTTTGCCCAAAGCGCCCCATGTGAAGGCACGTGATGGACGACAATGGCATTATAACCCGCAAACTATTTTAAAAGCCTTTGCAGCCAATAAAGGACCGCTTGTGATTGATTATGAGCATGGGCAACATCACCGTGCGAGAAATGGTTTAGAAGCACCTGCCAGTGGCTGGATTGAAGAATTAGTAGAGCGGGATGGTGCGATTTGGGGGCGTGTTAAATGGACCGATATGGCCGCTAAAAAGATTGTTGCCCGAGAATATCGCTATCTTTCGCCGGAGTTTCGCCATTCCAAGAAAGGTGAAATTTTAAATTTAGCCGGTGCTGGTTTGGTGAACCGTCCAGCCCTTGTCATGACGGCTTTAAGCCGTGAACAGCCCTCCCCTATAACTTTGACGGAGAAAATGATGGATTTGACAGCCATTGCCAGTGCACTATCGCTGGCAGAAGATGCTAAAGCGGATGAGGTTTTAGCAACGCTTAAAGCGCGCGAAAAGGAACGCGTGGAATTAAATGCCCAATTAACAAAAGCGCGAGAAGATTTAGCGCTTTTGCAAGAAGAGCAAAAAAACAGTGCCATTGAGAGTCTTTTAGATAAGACCATTGAAGAGGGCAAGATTTTGCCGGCTGCTCGCGAGGAATATCGTGCGCTTTGTGCCCTTGAAGGGGGGATGGAACATTTTAAAAGTTTGGTCGAGAAGTTGCCGGCGCTTGCCTCAACAAGCCCTCTAGAAGTGTGTGCCTTAGCACAAGAACCAAAGCTTGCTCCAGAAGAGGTTGCCCTTGCGGCACGCCATTATCAGGAAGAGCAGAAGCAAAAAGGCTTCGACATCACCATTAGCCAAGCGGTTGAGTATATTAGCGAGCAAAAGGAGCGCCCATTATGAGTACGATGATTTTAATTAAATCTTTTCGCGCTGGAGATGTGATCTCACCTTATTGCATTGTTGCAGCGCGCGGTGACGGAATGGTGGCAACGGCTTCTGGTAAGGGTGATAAATTATTAGGGACTGCTGGGTCATTGAGTGCCAAGGCTGGTGAGATGATTGATGTTGGCCAATGTGGTTGGGGCGAAGTGGTTTGTGGAGGCAATGTTTCCTTTGGTGATTTTTTGACCTCTGACCCCAAAGGACACGCCATTAAAGCGGAAGCCGCAGATCGCACCATTGGTATTGCCATGAGTGATGGTTCTGCTGGTGATGTTATTTCTTTTAAAATTAATTAATCGAGGCATAAAATGAACAGACCTTTTCCCATTGATCCAACACTCACCGCTATTGCTATTGGTTATCGCAATCCAGCAGGTTCTCTTATTGGCGATAGAGTTTTGCCACGCGTTTGTGTTTTAAGTGAGGTGTTTAAATATAGTGAATTTCCTTTAGCAGAAAATTTTACCGTGCCTGAACTTGAGGTTGGGCGAAAAGGGCGCCCGAATGTGGTGGAATTTTCTGCCTTTGAACGGGAAGCCAGTGTCAAAGATTACGGACTTGATGATCTTATCCCCAATTCAGATATTGAAGCAGCGGCACGCGCACGAGCAGAAAAGCGCTCTCGTTATAACCCCGAAAAGACAGCTGTAGAGGGACTTGCCAATTTGCTAGAATTGGGGCGTGAAGTGCGTGTTGCAGCGCTTGTGCAAAGAAGTGAAAATTATGCACCAGAGCGGGTGATTACGCTTAAGGGTGAAAATAAATTTAGCGATTATGAGAAATCTGACCCTTATGCCACTTTAGATGAGGCGATGGATAAAAGTCTCGTCTATACGCCCAACACCATTGTGATGGGCAAAGTTGTTTGGTCAAAACTCAAACGTCATCCCAAAATCATTAAAGCCGTTAAAGGGGGTGGCACTGCTGATGGTTTTGTCACCAAGGCGCAATTTGCTGATCTGATGGAAATACACCCCGATCGTTTACTCATTGGTGAATCGCAAGTGAATTTGGCACGTAAAGGGCGTTCGGCACAATTGGCACGCGTGTGGGGCAATAAGATTGCACTGCTTTATATTGACCCCACCAAACAACAGGCAGATGGTTCGGTGATCAGTTGGGGTTTTAGCGCCCAGTTGGGCGAACGTTTGTCTGGAGTGATCAATGATCCAGATATCGGCTTATCAGGCGGTAAACGGGTGCGTGTGGGGGAACGTGTGTGTGAATTGGTTGCCGCAAAAGATGCCGGCGTTTTGTTGCAAGAAGTTGTCTAAGGGAAACTTTTAAACATGGCTTATGCAAGCAAAACATTGATTGAAGAGCTCTGGGGTGATGACTTCTTGGATGATTTGTGCGGGATGGATGAGAATTCTGATCCAGTTTTTTCAGAGCAAGCCATTGCCCGCGCGCTCGAACAGGCAAGTGGTGAGATTGATGTGCATTTGTCTCATCGCTACTCAATCCCCATTGCTGGACAGCCAGCGGCTCTGGGTATGATCTGTGTCAATATTGCTGTTTATAATTTAGCCATACGCCATACGGCACTGACCACGACTATTGAAGATCGTTACAAACAGGCGGTTGATTTGCTGAAACGTATTGCCGAAGGCAAAGCGGGTTTAGGTATAGATGAACCTAAAATTATGAGCGAAGATGGTCCCGTGCGTGATGGGGCTTTCTTCCATGCCAAGCCGCGTTTGATGGGAAGATAATATGTCTGTTGCAACCCATATTGAGATTAAAGAGACAGGGCTTGAAGCGGCTTTATCCTTTTTGCAAAAGGGAGCTGATAGCTCGATGGGGACTTTGGCACAAGGGGTTGGGCGTCTCATTCAAGAAAGCACAAGGCGGCGGATTCAAAGTGAAAAAATGTCTGCTCAAGGAGAGAAGTGGAAAAACAATCATGCCCGTACCTCCATTCTTTATGCCAGTGGGGCGCTTTCACGCTCCATTGATATGAAAGCTTCACCAGAACAGGTGATTGTGGGCTCTGGGTTGGTTTATGCGCGGATTCATCAATTGGGTGGGGTTATTCGCCCGAAAAATGGCAAGACACTGCGCTTTTTTCTTAAAAGCGGCAATGCACATCGCTTTGTTTGTGTGCATCAAGTGACCATGCCCGCACGCCCTTATTTGGGGCTTTCAGAGCACAATAAAGTGGAAATTGTCAAAGCGGCAGAAGACTGGCTGGAAAGGGTCTTTTCATGAGTCAAACGATTAAAAATGCTGGGCGCATTAATCAGTTTCGTGAAGCGGTGATAAGAAGCCTTAAAGGCGCTTTACCGGATGTGCGTGATTGCGGCTGTCAATTTGGACGCTTTAATTTAGAAGAATTGGAAACACAAATGCTGGTGGCACCAGCTGTGCGTGTTGCGGTGTTAGAAAGCCGTTTGAATCCTGTAGCAAGTGGGCACATGAGTGCTGATCTTCATTTAGGGGCTTTTATTATTACCACAGGTAAAGAGCGTGATGTTTCCAGTTGGCTTTTAGCAGAAGCCATTGCGGTGCTTTGTCATAGCGGGCAATTGTGGGGACTAACGCATTTGAGTGCCCCGCGTGATGTCCAGATTGAACCGATTATTTCCGCGGCGATTAAGCAGCGTGGTGTATCGATAAGCGTGGTGGAATGGCACCAAGATTTGCATCAGTTGGGACATGATATTTTTTGTGATGAAGGACAACTCAAAAGTGGTTTGATTTCATGGGACAATGAGGTGGGGGCATGAATGACGCACATCTCTTAAGTGATACCTTTCGACAAATCATGAAGCGTCTTGATGCGCTTGAACGCTGTCTTGCCAACCAGCACATGATCGGGCGGGTTGTGCAAGTTGATGGCCATAGGGTGCGGGTGAAACTTTCCGAACAGGGTTCCAATGGACAAGCGGTTTTATCGCCTTGGTTGCAAGCGCAAGAAGCTTCTGGCGCTCTCTCAAGCAATATGCCCCTCCATGTTGGTGATCCGGTGCGGTTGTTAAACCCCCATGGCGAAATTGGTTCTGCCTCTCTGGTGGTGCGCGATAGCTATAGTGAGGATGCGCCTAATCCCGCACGCTCTTTCCAAGAACTTGCTCTGTGTTATGCCGGTGGCGCTTTGCGGATGACAAAAGATGAACTTATTCTCTCCCATGGGGAAAATCAAATCCATTTGAGTGAAAAAGGTTTGGTGCTTTCTCATCAAGCAACCCGTGTTGAATTAACGGGCAGTGTGCACATTCAAGCAGAAGATTTACAGCATAATCAAAAATCTGTTGGCGCAAGCCACAAACACGGTGGGGTCAAAATGGGTCCCTCCACAACCTCTTCCCCTCTTTAAAGGAGTTTTATCATGCGTGAGAACACTTATGTTATTTTAACCAATGCCGATTTTGTTGCAGGCAAGCGTTCACCAGGCAAGGGTGAGGAAATTTGTTTAAGTGAGGAAGCGGCTAAATATCCGTTGCTGCTTGGTCAGATCGCTGAAAAACCAGCCCCTGTTGTTGCTGCGGCCCCAACGGTCTCTACCACAAAGACAAGCAAAGGCGCTTAAAGCATGCGGTGCGGGATGAGCGAAAAGGATGGCTCTCTCTTGTATGGCTTTGCGCATTGTCAACAGTCACTTCGTAAATGTCTGACGACAAGAATTGGGACACGGGTTTTGCGTCGTCATTATGGATGTGATGTTGGAGCATTCCAAGATGCCAATGCTGATCCTGCGACGATGATGCAGCTTTATCAAGCAATTGTTGAAGCACTCGATGATCCAGAGTGTGGAGAGCCTGGGTTTTCGTTGCAGAGGATTGATCTGACAAAAGCAACGCGTGAAGGCACATTCCATTTTGTTTTAACGGGTGTTTTTTATCCCAATGGGCATTTGGGGGATTGGTCACACCAAGAGCCAATGAGCATCAATTTAGAGGTTGGTGATGACAGAGCTTGAACCTTTTCCTCTCCCACAAATTATTGAAGAGCTTTCTGTTGAAGCAATTTTAGAGCAAAAGATCACGCGTTTGACTGAGCTTTTTGCGGCGCATCATATTCCTTATAATGTGGAAAAGACCGCTTATGATCCCGTGGTCATTCAATTGCAAGCGGCGGCTTATGAAGAGTTGCTGTTGCGCCAACGGATCAATGAAGTGGCGCGGGATAATTTACTCACATTTGCTCGTGGAACAAGTTTAGACCATTTGGGGGATTTTCATGGGGTCACGCGCCTTTTGGATGAAGATGATGAGCGGTTTCGCCGCCGCATTCGCTTGAATAGACAAGGACATTCCACAGGGGGCACAGCGCCACGTTATCAATATTTTGCGCTCTCCAGTGATATCCATGTCAAAGATGCTTTTGTTTATCGTGTGGGCAAAAGCCCGATTATTCATGTGGCTCTTTTTAGTGATAGCCCATCAGGGGTGGCAGATGAAGCTTTAATTGCCAAGGTGCAAGCCGCCCTTGATGCCCCCCATGTTAAAATGACCAATGACCACATCCTTGTGAAAAGCGCGGTACAGCGGATGATCAATGTTTCTGCTGATTTTTGGTTGTTACCGGATGAAGGCTCCTTTGTTTTGGAAAGAGCGGAGCAGAATTTAAGAGCAGAATGGGCGCGTGCGCAAAGGCTTGGGCGTGATTTGTCTTTAAGTTGGATACTAAGCCGCTTGATGGTTGAAGGCGTTCACCATGTAAACATAACGCAACCTTGTGAGGATATTTTGGTCGCACCGGATGAAGCCGTCGCACTAGGGGATATTGTCTTGTCTGAACGGGGGCGTGCTTATTGATGCTTTCCTCACTTTTGCCCCCAAATTCGAGCTTGTTTGAACGTTGTTTTGCAGAAGCAATGGCTCTTGACCCTCACGTTAAAATGGCACTCGAAGAAATACCCCGCGCGAAATTTATTACGCGTCCGCCTTCTTGGTTGCCCTTTTTAATAGACGAATATGGCTTACAAGAATTAAACCCTTATTTCTCTAACCTTTATGATTTAATTGATCAGGGTCTTGCATGGCAAAATATTCGCGGCTCCCTTGAGGCAATAGAGATAGGGCTTGAATGGTTAGGGATTTCGGCACGCTTTCAACCCGCCTGGACGGGGCGAGCATGGTGGAACTCCTTTCAACTTGATTTTGATCAGTTGCCTGAACGCAAAAGCCTTGAAGCTATTGAAGCAATCACAGATCTTTCCAAAAGTTTGCGCTCTGATTTTCGCCGTGGGACCTATGGTTATGATGTGCAAGCTGTTGAATGCAATATGTCACGGTTTGATGACAGCATGTTGGAATATGAAAGCGGTGTTCACTTAACAGCTGGGGACACTTTGTTTTCCTTTGGACGCACAACAGAAATCAATCACACGCTCACAAGAGAAGAAGGCAGGCTTATTGGTAATTGGATAGATGATGGGGATGAAGAGTTAAGCTGGAACCAAATTGATTATCCTTGGGATTTGGCAAATTTTCCGTGGTGTTCGGTCAAAAAACATGAACGCGATATACTCATGGCAGAGTGGTTCCAAAATCGTCCCCTTTATTTGGCTTTAAGAGACGAAAACAATACTCTGATTGGGTATCGCCGATGCAACATTGTCCAGCCTGTAGAGCAGGTTTTAGAGGGTGTTTACAACCATTGTGGCAACAGATTTAACCCTTCTACAACAGGCACTCTGTTGTTTCTTGCAGCCCGCACAGATTTTGAAGATGTTGAGGACAAACAAGCCGCCGCTGTTTCCCTTCTCGTTCATGGCTGTCTTGCACAACAAACCCCTCTTGGCAAACTTTGGTTAGGGGCTGATGAGCTAAATGGCGGTGTAGAGATACTCAAAACGCCTATCAATATTCCTTTGCGTGCCGATGTTCGCGAACAATTCAAGATTTTATTGAGGTTTTAATATGAAGCATGAAAGTGGTTTACCCTTTGCAATTGACAGATCTCGCGGCAAAGAGGAACAACAAAGCGTGGTGTTTTATGGCACGCGTCCCTTTATTCAAAGTGGTGAACTCAATGAAGTTCAAACCATTATAAGGGGACGGCATGACCGATTGGGGCGCCTTGTGGCACAAGAAGGAGACCGCGTTGAACGGGCTGATGCTTTTGTCAACAAAGAGACAAGGACCGTCACTTTAACGGATGGCAAGATTTATATTGCCGGCGATATTTTCCCCGTTGCACCAGCTGTACTCAACAATGTTGCCATGATTGGGCGCTTGGAAATTGGTGTGAAGCTGCAAAAAAAATGGATAACACACGAAGATGATCCAGAGCTCTTGGGGCAAGTCCCTGGCACCTTAGCAGAAGGAGAGCCTGGAGCGGCACGCGAAACAGCAAAGCTTGTTTGGGCACTAAAAGAGGATGCGCAGCAAGGGGCTTTCTTTCCGGTTTATATCTTACAAGATGGTGTTCTGATTGATCAAAAATCCCCCTCATTGCTTGAACCCGCCATGCAAGCTATTGCGACGTACGACCGCGCCCATGGGCATTATATCGTGAGTGGCTGCCGTGTAAGTGCATTGGGAGCCAATAACGGTTGCCAAGTGTTTAGTATTCAAGAAGGAGAAGCCAATATCAATGGCTTTAAACGCAAACGCTTAGCGGCTTTGCGTCATGAAGAACTCGAGGACTTTTCGACAAGCGTTGTTCCTAGCGAAACGCATATTTTTGCGCCCCCAAAAGGGAAAACAAGTTTCACCTTTAAACCCTATTATTTTCCTATTGCCGATATTCAGTCTCTTTTGTTGACAAAAGAAAAAACCGTTAACGTCACCCGTGGTGCCGTTGCCGCTGGGCGTGATGGTGTTCCTGATAAAAGCATCACCGCGTTTATCAAAATCGTTCAAGGAAGCAAGGAATTTAAAGAAGGCACAGATTTTAAAAAAACAGGAGACACCATTGATTGGGCACCGGTGGGAGACGAACCTTTAGCAGGGAGCAGCTATAAGGTGACTTACCGCTATCGCGCAAAAATCACGGCTGATAAAGTAACAGCGCAGGAAATCACTGTCTCAGGGGGTGCGGAGGGTGGTGATATTATCGTCAGTTACACTTATAAATTGCCCCGCATTGACCGTATCGGTCTCAACACGGGGGGCAATGTGGTTTACATCAAAGGTATCTCAGTAGACCAACCCATGGCACCCAGTGTTCCTGATGATGTGTTGTCCCTTGCAACCATTACCAACAATTGGCTTGAAATGCCGGTTGTGGTCAATGATGGCACACGGGTTGCCCCCTATGATGAAATGTGGCGCTATTTTCAACGAGTGCTTTCGCTTGACCGTCTGATGCAATTAGAACGGATTAAAAGCAATGTTGACTCTAAAGAGCCTGTTGCTAAAAAAGGCATGTTCGCTGATCCCTTTCTTGATGACTCTTATAGAGATGAAGGCTTTCAACAAACGGGGGCTGTAGGCAACGGCATTTTGCAGCTTGCCATTGACCCAACATTCTATACTGCTCCTTTAAAAGCGCCTGTCACGCTTGACTGGACAAATGAAGTGATCATTGCGCAAGAGTTGACAACGGCTTGCGAAAAAATCAATCCTTATCAAAATTTTGCACCCCTGCCTGGTACAGTAACCCTTGAACCCGCAACAGACTTTTGGCATGAACAACGCACCGATTGGCTCTCGGGTATCACCAATCAAATCATTATGGGAAAACATCGCGGCAGTACCATACGTAGAACAGAAGTAAGCGATAATTTCATCAACACACACCAAGAACAAATCGACTTTTTAAGACAAATTACCCTTCACTTTAAAATTGAAGGTTTTGGCAGTAGCGAAATCTTGGAAAGTCTTACCTTTGATGGTGTGAATGTTTTACCAAAGAGTCTCCTTATTGCCGATAGCAAGGGCACCCTTGAGGGCGCTTTCACGATTCCACAAAATATTACGGCTGGCACAAAAAACGTTGTGGCACGGGGAAAAGGTGGAACCATTGCAACGGGGCTTTTTACCGGTCAAGGTCTGATTGATGTGAAAGTGATGCGGCGCACCACCACGGTGAAGATATGGACGCAAGTGGACCCACAAGCGCAAGTTTTTACCCCCGATGAAACACGGCAAATCACCGGTATTGACTTTCATCTTTGCAAAATCGGCAATCAGAACCATGATTTGGTGATTGATTTGGTCACTACAGAAAACGGCTATCCTACCGCCGATATTCAAGCGCAAAGCTTTTATTCTATGAAGGGCGCAAAGCTAGGTTGGGCAGAAGCACGCTATGATGTACCACTCCTTGTGATGGATGACCGCTTAACGGCTTTTGTCATTAAAACCGATGATGCTGATCATTCTGTCTCACTAGCAAAGCTTGGGGATTTTGATGCAGAACACCAGAGATATGTCTCAAGTCACCCTTACGTGACCGGTCCACGCTTTTCTTCTGTTAACGCACAAAGTTGGACAGCCCATCAAGATGAGGCTTTAGCCTTTCGAGTGCTGGCGGCACGCTACACACAAACAGAAAAAACCATTGATCTTGGCACTTTTGATCTTGTGGACTGCTCTGATTT
>NZ_JBHIRL010000021.1:0-19227 GCF_042197145.1 Bartonella sp. AA56HLJMS
CAAAAGCAATTAGGCAGTCAGTTAGGTGTGACTTTTCAACAAATCCAAAAATATGAAAAAGGCTCTAATCGTATAGGCGCAGGGCGTTTACAGGAGATTGCCGACATTCTTAATGTTCCCATTTCCTTTTTTATTCTGGTCTCTCAACAAAAGAAGACGTCTTGTATTGCTGTGATGAAGGGATCGCAAGTAAAGAAGAGCACATTCTTTTGAAAAGTTTTAGAGAGCTCAAACCTAAAAAGCAGAAAGCAATTTTAAGATTAAATTTTCGTTAGAATCAAAAAAAAATTAAAGAGGCTCTTGCTAAATAATAAATTATTATATAAAGCTTTTTCTAGAGAAGGGGGTTAACATTTCTCCTCCCCCCCCCCCCGCAGAAATGTCCAAATAAAACCTCCTTCTCATCGTTTTAAAAATCACGAAAAATTTTATCTTTTATCCTTTATTTTTTTTAAAAGAGTGACTTATTTGTGCTAGAAAAGTTGCTGTATTAGGCAAATTGGAGGGTGGGGTGTTTTTAGTAGGGATTTGGGAAGGGCTGGAAAAGTCGTCTTGCCAAATAGAGTTCTCAAAAGAAAATCTTGGAAAGAAACTATCAAAGGGGTGGCTTAAAAGAAGCTACCAAAAATCCGGAACTTCAGGCTTTAAATGAGGACCAATCCGTACCGCCGAGACCTTTTCTGCTAAACCGGTGCGATCTGAAATCTCAACCGCTAAACCACAAAGGGTGGCAGGACCACATGCCGGTTCAAAACGATCTTGCTTCGTCTTATAAAGAAAACGGTGTAAGGGTTCTTCTTTATCCATTCCAAGAGATGAATTATAATCTCCACACATGCCTGCATCTGTTAAATAGGCGCTCCCACCTTCTAAGATCTGCGCGTCAGCCGTGGGAATATGCGTATGTGTGCCAACGATAACACTTACACGACCATCAAGAAAATGGCCAAAACATTGCTTCTCGCTTGTCGTTTCTGCGTGAAAGTCAAAAATAATCGTATCGGCTTGCTCCATCAACGAACAGGCAAGCAGAATATTTTCCGCTGTTTCAAATGGATCTTCTACTTTACACGGCATAAAAACGTTGCCCAACAGATTGGCGACAAGAACACGGGCGCCATTTTTTGCCGTAAAAACACCAGAACCTTTTCCAGGAGTTTCTTTCGAAAAATTGGCAGGGCGTAAAAAACGATCACTCTCATGGGCATACTGCAATGCTTCTTTGTGAGAAAAAGCATGATTACCTGTGGTGACAACATCAACACCGGTTATCAAAAGATCTTGATACGTTTCTTGTGTGAGACCAAAACCACCAGAGGCATTTTCACCATTTACCACAACAAAATCAAGCTGCCATTTCTCAATCAGTTGAGGAAGGTGTTCAAAAACAGCTTTACAGCCTGTGCTACCAACAATGTCACCTAAAAATAAAAAACGCATAGGCGCTTTAATCACATTTTAACATTTTAAGAAACCTTTTTCTGTAAAAATTCCTTGTACCTGTAGATCATATTCTGTCGGAGGAATAGAGGAAACCTCCTGACATGAAAATCCTATGCCCCATAATATCATTTGATGCCCTTGTTTTTCAAGAGCTGCAACAGCACGGTCATAGTATCCTCCTCCATAGCCAAGACGGTGACATTGACGATCAAACGCAGAAAGCGGAACAATAATATTATTGGGGGCAACAACGTCATTGTCTGCACCCGGACCAAAGGTGCCAAAACGCATGGGCTCTAAAATTGTGCTGGGCGAAAATGCACGGAAAATCATGGTGGTGGAATCAAGAACTGCTGGTAAGGCTAAATGCCCACCGCGTAACGCTACAGCATCCAGTAAAGGACGCGGGTCAATTTCCGATTTAATGGGCCAATAGCCTGCTAAAATGAGGCGTGAAAAATCGGTTCCCTTCTTTTCAAGGTATTCAATAAAGTGGCAACAAGCACGCTGCGAAAAGAGTGCACGCTCTTCTGTTAAAAGAGCATCACGACGCGATAAACCGTTTTTGCGTTGCTGTGTGCGAAGGGATGAAGCAGATTCATAGAGGGGATTATTTGTCATTGTCTCGTCAATTGTTTTATAAGATGCTGATATTTTATCCATTGTTGGCGTTTTGTAAATCTCTGTTAGGACAAGAGCTGTGCTCATGAAAAAAAAGCATGAAAAAAAGTGTGTGCTCTTTAGGGGGTATTTTGGTGCGACAAGCCGCTTTTGCGTTGCTGTGTGCGAAGGGGTGAAGCAGATTCACAGAGGGGATTATTTGTCATTGTCTCGTCAATTGTTTTATAAGATGCTGGTATTTTATCCATTGTTGGCGTTTTGTAAATCTCTGTATGGACAAGAGCTGTGCTCATGAAAAAAAAAGCATGAAAAAAAGTGTGTGCTCTTTAGGGGGCATCTTGGTGCGACAAGCCGCTTTTGCGTTGCTTGCGTGCGAAGGGATGAAGCAGATTCACAGAGGGGATTATTTGTAAGTGCCGTTTGTTTTATAAAATAAAGCCTATCGTAATTTTTATTTCTTGAAAAGAGAGTATCGTCATTGGTCTTATGTAAAAGGACGCTCTCAATTTTAGCTGGAAAAATTTGATGTAAAAAAGTTATATAAATAAAGGGTGATCCACAACAGCCGATGGAAAAAGCTGATCCCGGGAACCTATACAAATAGGTGGGCGCCATATGAAAAAGCCCACGGGCTTGATCAGGGACAGCTCCCTTGGAGATCATTAAGGTCTCAGGAATACGTTATTTCCTGTCGAGAAGCGCAGAACACCCTCCTTAATATAAAACAATTTCAGAGCTTCTGCTAGAGATAAAATAACTTCGCTCTCTTCTTTTTCATAAAGTATTTCAGGAGAGATTGATGATATTGTCGGTGGTTGCTCGAAATGGCTGTATGATGGATGGCTTATTCAAAGTAAAAAAGCAAAAAATATGAGTGGGGGTGGGTGATTGAGTGACGTAGAACGGTTTATTGGCAATGGCTTGATTAGCTCTTTTGCGACAATGCTTGATTTTTATGTTTCGGGGGTAATGCTTGGAGGAGTTTTGAAAGGAATATTTCTTATTTCAAGGATGTTGGTTGAATTGGTGTTGCACCTTTGAAGTTTTTGCTTTGTGAAGCCATATTTCAGGGCTGTTTTATCAACTTTGAAGGGTGGAGGAGAGCCGATACGGTATGTGCTGCTATATGGTTGAAGCTCATAAATAAAAAACAGACGGTGATAGTTTATTAGAGGCGCTAAGCGATGTTTTAAGCTTTTTTCAAAAAGTATTTTTTGAGGATCGTGTTTACAATTTTTTTTATCCATGATGGAAGGTGTGAAAAGAAGAAACGGCTGAAGAGGACTTAGGCGTGAAGCCCGTATGCTTGCTATGAGAAGAAATTCTGTAAGGGGCATATTGGCAGTGTTTGGAAGATGCCTTCAATACAAAAAAGGTCCAAATTCAAAAAAAGGCACTGTCAATTGTGTGGGGGGGTGATGGTGTGGTTATAAGCAGGGGCAGTTTATTGAGTGGAATGTGAAGCCGGCTTGCGTCTTATCTAGGTTTGAAAGGATGCCGTAAAGTGTCTTGTTCTTGAATGGTTTTAAAGAGCTTGGGGTGATTGTTCGTCTAACAGAGCTTGCACGCGCTTTTGAATCCTGCGCATTTGTGGATAGTAATCCAATGCTGTTTCATAAGCTTTAAGAGCAAGTTTTGGACGCTCCGTTGCTTCCATGACAACGCCAAGTTCAAAAAAAGCACTATAATTGCGCGGCTCAAGTTCAAGAGCATGGTTGAGATCAAGCAGGGCAAGTTTGAAATCGTTCAGTTGAATGTGAATCCAAGCGCGTCTTATCCAAGCTTCAGAATGAGTAGGTAAAAGTGCAAGAGCATTGTCAATATAATCAAGCGCAAGTCCATAATCGTCGCTGTTGAGTGCATTTTCAGCCCATGACATTAAAAGATCAATCGTCTCACTCCCCGATTGGGACCATAAATGTTGAAGTTGTTGACTGATCTTTTTCGCTTTAGCAACATCAGCACAATATTTCAATTCTTTGAGTAAACGTGAAATTTCTGCTTCTTTGCGCTGCTTAACTCTGTCAACATGGGAAAGCTGCTCTTTGTCAAGATCTTCAAGAATAACCGCCGAGGAATCAGAATCGGAGGGCGTTGAGGAAGGGGGAGGAGAATTGGGAATAAGATCATCTAACGGTAAAAGCGATTGTGGAGAAGGCCGATCTTCAGGAAGAGAAGGAGGATTTTGCCCATAGCTCGAGGGAACAAAACAAAAAACGCCAACAAAAAAAAGAAAAAACGCGCGCTGAAAAATACAGAAAAAACGCAGCTGAAAAAATCGAAAGGCTTTTAAAAAAATAGAAAAATCCATAAAAACAAGCCCCCAAAAGATAAATCACCAAATATTATCAAATACTAGACTTGTAATCAACGGACTTATAACCAAAAAAACGCAAGAAAATCTTTTTAAGCCTACAATCAAAGTAGGCATAAAAACATTGATCCTAAAGAAATTAGTCCTAAAAGAATTAGCCCTGACGTGCTCTAAAACGTGGGTTCGTTTTATTAAGAATATAAACACGACCCTTACGACGCACCAAACGATTGTTACGGTGGCGCTCTTTTAGTGCTTTAAGCGAATTTTTAATTTTCATCATATTCACCGTTTAAATAGTTTACGTAACACAATACTATAATACAATATTAAAACACGAAAATACAATATTACAACCCCAATAGACTGCTTACTCTATGAGCATTGCATTGCGATATCGTACTTGCATGATAACATCACACGATACACTTTTTCACTGTGATCACAAAAAGAAAAGCGCACTCTTAAGGTACGCATTAACCACTTCATTAGCACAACGATAAGTGAAAATTGCAAAAAAGTAATAGAGATTTAACAAGAAGTCTTATTCTTGTCAAGGGTATATCCCTTACAAATTCCTTAGGGTGTGTTAATGGTTGCCTTGAAGGTAAAAATTTTCTCGTAAAAAAAAGGACATAAAAAAGCACAAAGAGTGGAAAAAAGTAAAAGCCTTGTCAGCTTTAAACAAATAAGCTCTGTTAGGGAGTGTTGCAAGAACAGGAGCGCTGTTGAGCCGTTGGATTGTTGAAGTGGTGTGGGTTTTTGTCGTTAAGGGCAAGGGGGGGCTTCTTAAAACGCAAGGGGCTTGTTTGTGGGGGCTCGTGAAGCCCTGTCAGGTGCGTGCGCCGGCTGAAATGCTTGAAGTGGGGGGAAGAGGGGACGCCGTTGGATTGTTGAAGTGGTGTGGGTTTTTGTCGTTAAGGGCAAAGGGGGACTTCTTAAAACGCAAGAGGCTTGTTTGTGGGGGCTCGTGAAGCCCTGTCAGGTGCGTGCGCCGGCTGAAATGCTTGAAGTGGGGGAAGAGGGGGAGCCGTTGGAATTGTTTCTTGTATTGGCTATACGCACATAATATCATGCCTATAGTTTCAAACGTCCCCTTATGAAAAATCTCATACCCTCAATATGGGTCATCAATAACTGGTAATCACATTAAATACGTCTAGAAATATGAAAATAAGGATTATGGTATTTTAATACCACGTTTTTCACGACTTTTTTTATTTATTAATTTCTTTATTACATTTTTGAATTGCTAAGTTTAGTCCTGTAAGCGCTTTACGGTACAGTTTTCGATATTTAATGGTAGAATAAACAAGCCAAACGGATAATGTTATTATTGCACAACCGACAATGATCCCTAGAATGCGCCCTAATATTATAGCTTCAGTCATTTTCTCTCCTTATTATATTTTGATTAGCAACCGCTTCGTCTAGTTGTTTCATTACTTTTTTCAGTTTCTTCTTTACTATGATCCGTAGCACCAAAGAGATTGGTATCGAACCGTACAGAATTAATCCGCATATCAGCCCGATTAAACTTGCAGCATCCATTTGAGGTTTATCCGCACTGCCTAATATTGAGAGAAAAATGTATAAACAGACGCTTATAAAGATTATGAATATAAATTCTCCCAGTGAAACAACACCAGCCTTTAATGTTTCCTTAACTTCTTTTTGGATATCGAGGACTAAGTCCCATTGAGAAGATGTATCATTTTGTTCTTTTGGTGATGCATTTGATAGGTTTGGTTTTGTCATGTTGATATTCGTTTGTTTCTTGAAGGTCTTGTCTTTTGATAAAGCGAATAACTCAGTTTCTCAGACTATTTTTATGAAATGAAAAAAGATTTCTGTACTTGTTATAATTATAATACGAATGACTTGCTACGTCTGTAGCGCATCTTCCCTTTATTATTATGAGGCATGTACAATTTTTCGTGCCGCTGTATAAAAGATTCGTTTTGTGAGTACAATTATATTTTATCACTAAACTATAGGCGAAGAGGCATTTAATATGAAGTGTTCATATTGGCTAGAATTTACTTAAGAAAAGCTTGATTGTTGACAGATCGGCACAGAAATCTTCGTCCTTGAGTGCTGTTAGGCGCGCAAATTTGAATAATGTAACTTTATAGGGGAAAGAACGAAGGCGATAGACATAACGGAGGTCACAAATATTACAAATGTTAAAGTGAGTGATATTTTAAGCGGCTGGTGTTTTAGCGTGTAAGCTAAATTTACGGTTTTCTTTCAGTGTGGAGTGTATGTACATCTGCTCTTTTAAGCCTTATCGCGAAATGAAATAAGGAGAGACGCTTCAAGCCCTAGAAAATACGACACAGGTAATATCGCCTTATGAGGGGAGAGAGGATATTGCTATGATGGATAAGCTTAGTACTGTAATGATATCTTTGACATGAAACTCAAGGGGTGGTGCGGAGCGCTTGGGAATTTTGTGAAAAAATGAACATAAAAAGGGAGACTAGAGGCAATGAGAACGCATTGTTAGAATGCTCTCTATAGGCCGCAAGAGGTAAGTTTATCCTCTAAAGGTTGCAATTAAAGGCCTAAAGATTGGCATTAAAAGAAAAATGAAGGGGCTGCGTATGTTATAGGGGAATATTTATGCTGTGGGAGGTGGAGGGGTAGTGAAATTGGGGGCTGGTGGATTATTTTTAGCTGGGGGATATTTTTGAGAAAAGGAAGGGGAGAAGAGCTAGGGGGTGGAGTTGAAGGGTTGGGAGCGCTTGTTGTGCTGCTTGGATATTGGTGTGGAGTGAAGCTTTGTTTTTGAGGGCGGATGAGATGTTCGTGTAGGATGAAGCGGTTTGGAGGGGGAAGAGGTGATGTTTTTAAGAGAGAAGGAGCTTTTAGGAGGGCTTCACGCCCTTTCAGGGGAGAATTAAAAGGTTAGGGGCGCTTTTGAAGCCGATGGATATCGGTGTGGGGGGAGATGTTGTTTTTTCAGTTCATTTAGGGGAAAAGTGTGAAAAAGTATTTGTATATATGTGGGCTTAAGATTTGTTGGCTGGTCCCAGTAATTGGATGATATGCCCCATTTTTCGGTTGGGGTGAACAGTGCTTTTGCCATATAAATGGATCGAGGTGCGCTCTTGTGTGAGGAAATATTTTAACGTGCTAAAATTGTTACCAATAAGATTGGTCATTTGGCAATCGCTATGGCGATAGGGACTGCCTAAGGGAAGTCCGCAAATAGCACGGATATGCTGTTCAAATTGTGAAGTTATGCATGCCTTTTGTGTCCAATGACCAGAATTATGGACACGCGGTGCTAATTCATTCACTAAAAGATGACCATTCGTTAAGACAAAAAATTCAATGCAAAGAACACCAACATAATTGAGGGCATCCATAACTGTTAAGCTGATTTCTTGAGCTGCTTTTTGCACCTCAGGTGGAATATGTGATGGAACAAAGGATTTATGAAGAATACCATTTTTGTGTTGATTTTCAGGGCAGTCATAAAAAATATGTTCTCCTTGTTTTGTACGTGCCGAAAGAACCGAAATTTCCGATAAAAAAGGAACTATTTCTTCCAAAATACAAGGCTGTTCCTGAAAAGTCCTTAAGGCTTCGTCAAGGGTTTGTTCATCTGGGTGATCAAGCTTGATCTGGTTTTTTCCGTCATAACCAAAACGACGCGTCTTTAAAAGACCACGTCCGCCTAAGGTATCAAGAGCGGAAAGAAGAGAAGAAGAATTGTCAACAGCGTGCCATAACGCGGTGCCAATCCCTTGATCACGCAAAAATTGCTTCTCAAAAAGTCGATCTTGCGTGATCTTTAATGCTTTGGAAGAAGGATAAACAGGCTTACTCTTTTCTACATATTGAACCGTTTGAAGCGAAAGATTTTCAAATTCATAGCTGACAACATCACACTGAGAAATAAAATGATCTAAAGCTGATATATCGTCATAGGCGGAAACAATATGGTTGTTTGCTGTTTGAGCGGCTGGGCAATCGGCTTCAGGGCAAAAAATAACGGTTCGAAATCCTAATTCTGCGGCCGCTATGGCGAGCATCCGTGCTAATTGTCCCCCCCCGATTAAACCAATGACGCTGCCTGGAGGTAACATGGTGAAGGGAGTGGTGTTGGATGAGGTGGTGTTGGCTGAGGGGGGGGTGGAAAACGGTGCCATTTTAAACCTCCGTTACAGGCGTTTGGGCGACATTGGCTGTTTGTTGTTGACGCCAATCTTCTAATCGTTGGGCGAGATCATGGTCATAAATGGCCATAACGGCTGCGGCTAAAAGGGCTGCATTAATTGCGCCTGCTTTGCCAATTGCTAATGTGCCGACGGGTATCCCTGCTGGCATTTGCACGATTGAAAGCAAAGAATCTTGACCAGAAAGAGAGTGAGAATGCACTGGAACGCCAAAAACAGGAAGAGGAGTAAGGGCTGCTAACATACCTGGAAGATGCGCTGCACCCCCCGCACCGGCAATTAAAACTTTAAACCCTGCTTCTTTTGCTTCTTTTGCAAATTGATAAAGGCGTTCAGGAGTTCGGTGTGCTGAGACAATATGCGAACTATGAGAAATACCAAGATTCGTCAAAATATCTGCACTATGGCACATCGTTTGCCAATCCGATTGGCTCCCCATTAAAATCGCCACATCACATGATTTTTTCATCATTCTCTATCCTTTTCAAAGGTTCAATGCGATTCTTTATCATTATTTTTTTAAAGTTTTATATTCTTTTTGCAAAGCCAATTGATGACAGAGAAACAGTTATTTTTCAAATAAGGCGGAAAGCTAAAAATTTAAAGGGGATCTCGAGAGATGAAAAACTAAAGTATTGAAGGCATGAAGCACTTCTTGTGAGGGGGGAGGGGAATGCCACGGGGTGGTGTGGGACCCATGAGGCTGTTGAGCTTGCGGCATTGTCTTTTATTTAAGATAAGAGGGAAAAATGCATTGAGGAAAAGCCATTGATTATAAGTTTTTTTTAAAAAATGTCTTATTTTTTATTTGCTAAAATAAACAAGATCACCATATGATATAAAATCTGTTGCAATTTGAAACATTGCTTATGAGAAAAAGAGATTTTTATGTCAAAAATGTGTTGCAAAATGAGGATATTCTTTTGAGAAAAAAAGAGATGTATATCTCTCGATTTCAAAGCCTATTTATTTTGTTGTTCAAGTGATTCTTTTGTGAGTGGGGGATATAATCTTTATAGGGGATATAATCTTTATAATTGTCGATATATCTTTAACAATGGCTGATATAAGGGGAAGCGAATAATCAACGCTTTTGTGCTTTTAACGCTTTTGTTGAGATGTGCTTCTGAGCGATTATATCGTTTTTTCACTTAAATATAATGGTAATATCAATCGCGAGTGACGAATTGTGAATAATAAATCCATGGTCTCTTTTTTGCCCAATTTTGTAATATGGTGAACGCTGAAATAAATAAGAGTTAAACAACGGATGTAAAGGAGATTTAAAAGCTATGTTTCTTCCATTTTTAATCGCTTTAGGTACTGCAGTAACGACTATGTGTGGTAAAAAAAATATAAGTTATGCTTTGTGGGCAATTTTATTCGTTGTCATTCTTCTCACTTTCAATCATCACGCAACTTCTACTTTAAATTTATCTTTTTGAGAGAATAGCCATGGAACATGTTGAACAAAAAAATCCTCACTTCGTCATCTTTATGAATACGCTAGGACTCTTTGGGTTATCTATTGTCTTGGTGGTGGCTTTTTATTATCAATTGGTAAAGTTTGAGTTACCTTGTCCCCTTTGTTTGCTGCAGCGCGTTGGATTGATGCTGGCAGGTTGTGGGTTCTTACTCAATATTCACCATAAGGTGAAAAATACCCATTATGGTATGGTTATTCTTGGTTGTATGGTAACCAGTGCTGTGGCAGCACGGCAAGTGTTTTTGCATATCACACCCGATGATTTAGGATATGGTTCAACGTTCTTTGGATTGCATTTTTATACTTGGGCTTTCATTATTTCTGTCCTTTGTATCTTTGCTGTCTCATTTGTCATGATTTTAGGCGAATTGGCACACAAGTTCAAAGAATTTTCTCCTTTTCCAGTCTTGAGTAAAGCGGCAAGTTTCTTATTTGTGTTTTTGATTGCGGCAAATTTGATTTCTACCATACTGGAATGTGGTGGTGGGCAATGTGCCGATGATCCTGTAAGGTATGAATTGTTATCAAATTGGTTCCCTTCACAGTCTTGAAATTTTTTAATAATCCCTCATTATAATTTTTATTGTTAAAGAGGCGGAAATATTTAAGAATCCGCTTCTTTTTTATTTATTGGGAAGACATTTTAGCAAGATTGTTCGATAATCTGATCTTTTATACCAACGCTGGCTTTTATGAGCGCTGGCGATTGATATTTTTTTAGCGAAGACTTGTACTGTGAATCTTTTATGCTGTCTTTTGAGAGAGATGAAGGGATTGATTGGCTTGGAGGCGTTTGTAGAAGAAGCCCCAGACTTTTGAGCCGCGTAGGTTAAGAAGCCTCGTTTTTTAAAGGTGTATTAACGATAAAAATTTTTTGTTCTTGATTTTTCTTAACATTGTGTTAAATTGATCTTTGTATTCATTTTGGTGCTTCTAAAGCGTTTTTATTGCTTCTAGAGGGATTAATTTAAAATTTTGAAAGTTATGTGAATAATTTTCTGTAGAGGTTTGTTTATTAGAGGCAAACCTTTTTTTTTTATCTAAGTTTTAGATGTTTTCTCTCAGTGTGAAGCTTTTTTTAGAAAAAGGTAAGCGGTTTGATGATGACTCTCTTATTTATTAATATATTGATTTATAATAATAAATAACCATTTTAACGTGAAGCGCGTTGCTGAATATAATAAAATTCCTCATCACCAGTTCTCTCATATTAAATCAATTAAAATTACTTGGCTTATACATCATAAGTGAGTGGGCCATGTGGGTCAAAACTGTACAAGAAAGGCATGCCTTTAATGAAGTGTCTCTTGAACCGAAGGCTGTCTGCAACATTGGGAGCTGGCAGAGTTTTTGTGATGATGCCGGCTTGTTCTTCTATAAGCGTAAACTTGTTTTTCCATAAGCGTAAAGATAGGGGGGGGCTGAATGGATTTTATATCCTTCATGGGAGCTTACCATTCCTTTACGGGTAGCGTTTTGCAAAATGGGTGTGATGGAGCGTTGAGAGATCTTTCTTTAAAACAAGCGCGTGAATATGCAACATAAGTATATTCCTTTTGGCACGTTTTGTATTACGAAAAAAATTGATTTATAAGAAGGAGTTATCGTTGCGGATGTTGAATGAGAAAAACGAAGAGCTTCTCTCATTTCAAACTTTCTTATAGTCAATTAATTAAATGTGCTCTTCTACGTTACAAAAAAGCACTGGGTGTAAATAAAAATTCTTTTAAAAGTCGTAAAATGCTTCTTATGACCCCTTTTGATCGTTAGAATTTTTCGAAAAATTTTATGCTGGTTAATACAAATAATAGGGCGGTTTATATCTATGATTTAAGTGAAAATAGGGGGATTTAGATGAAAAGGGAGGTGAGATTTTAATGACAGTTGTTGAAAACGTTATTGTGTAATGCATTTTTTGCAGATTTTCTGCTTTCTGTAAATACGTAAAAGCGTAAAAACGGAAATGTGCAAAAAAGGAAGCTGGGACTTTATGCGTGGTGTATGATTTTATCATGGCATGGAATGTGGAGAGAAGATTGGGGGGGATGAAGAGGCGGGGGTGTTGAGGAGAGAGGGTGTGGGGAAAGTTGTTTTTGAAGTGGGATTGACCGGTGCTTTGCGTGATCTTACTTTAGGGTGGTGAAGGGGCAAGAATATTTTAAAATAGGAGGTATCTGTCGCGTTTGATGCAACATTATCCTTTGTGGTGTCGTGATCTGAAATCAGCAGGGGAATTGGCTAGAGTAAGAAGCTGTATTGTTGACAAACCTATGTTTACAAAGTGGTGCGGGGGGAATTTGAAAGTTTCATTTGGCTGCTTTCTGTAAATGTGGAGAAGCATCAAAACGTTGATCCGTAAAATAAAAACGTATGTCCGTAAAATGATGCGGAGGATTTATGCTTTGTGTGCTCTTTTGCTTAATCAGAAATCAACCACAAGATTGCTTTTTGTTTTTTCGGCTGGAGCTCTCTAAAATTTTTCAAAAGTGAATGTTCTTTTTCGCTGTATGTTTCTTGATTGTGGTGTAAGAGAGTGTCTTTTGTGGGAAGATTTTCTTTTGTGGCAATGTCTGCATAAAAAAAGCTTATGGGAACTTCCAGTTTTTGGGCGATTTTGAGTAAACACCCTGCGCTTACACGATTGAAGCCTTTTTCATATTTTTGGATTTGTTGGAAACTGACACCTAAATAGTTTCCTAATTCTTTTTGGGAAAGTCCCATGGCAATTCTTCTTTGACGAATTCTTTTACCTATCAAAATGTCGATAAAATTTGGATTTTTAGTTGGCACTTCAAGCCCCCCCTCCGGTTGCGAGCGCCCTCGCATTGGTATTCCGGGAGTCTAAAAGTACTGAACCCTAGTCAGCTTTTTTGCTTTTAGTGCTCATCGCACCTGGACATAGCAAAAACTCCCGGAATTCCGGGATACCCACAAGAGTGGGATAAATTCATGTTTTAGGTTTCGGGTTTTTGATCCCCTATTGATCGTTGCGTAGACGACCAAAATTACAGTATTCATTTATAAGGCAATTTCAGAAAATTGGCAAGAGAAATCAAAATAATCTCAAAGTCTATAAGATTGGGTACTTTTTAAAAAAGTGCGAAATATGGATTATAAATCGCGTCTTTTGCTTAATCAGAAATGTCGATAAAATTTGGATTTTTGGTTTGCACTTCAAGCCCCCCTCCGGTTGCGAGCGCCCTCGCATTGGTATTCCGGGAGTCAAAATACTGAGCTCTAGTCAGTTTTTTTGCTTTTAGTGCTTAAAGCACCTGGACATGGCAAAAACTCCCAGAATTCCGAGACACCCACAAGAGTGGGCTCATTTTACGCTAGAGCTTAGGGTTTTTGAATCCCTCTTGATCGCTGCGTAGACGATCAAAATATCTTTTAAGTGATAAAGTAATTTCAGAAGATTGGCAAATGAAAATAGTTTTTATTTATAAACTTTATTTTTTAATGAGAGGCTTTCCGCCTCTCAAACTCTCCGGAACGCTCACCAAAATCATGAGATCAGACCCGCTTTTAATGAGGGGACTAACAATCCTAGGTTCTTAAGGTCAAGGAGACCATTACATGGCGCCTAACGGCGTCCTTGACCCCCAGAACTTAACGGCTTGTTTTGTCCCTCTCACGCGGCTCCGAAATCATGATTAGAAGGGGAGCTTAAAAACGTATATTCGTGAAAAAGGAGTAGAGGATTTGTGCATTGTGTATGCTTTTGGCATGGCATGGAATGTGGTGAGATAAATGGGGGAAAGAGTTTTTGTGAATGGAGTGGTAAGCTGGGATGAAGCCTGCGGGAGATTGAAGGGAGAAGAGAGTGTGGGGGCGGAATAGGAATGAACAGACTAGAGGGGGAAGAGGCGGTGGTGCGAAGGGATGCGTAAAGGATGGTGTGAGGAGATAGCGCTTTGTTTTTATGGTACTTGATGAAGTGGTGTCATTTGAGGGGAATCTGAAGTCCGTGGGTGGGTGATCTGAAGTGCTTGGGGAGATTGGCTAGGCAAGAAGCTGGGGTAATACTATTGTTTATAGAGTGGTGCGGGGTGGAAGTTTCATTTGGCTTTATTCTGTAAATACGTAAAAGTGTAAAAACGGAAATGTGTAAAAAAGGAAAAGGCTTTATGTCGTTAGAGGCGTTGTGGTTAATGATACGCAATGTATAGGGATCGTGTTTTCAAAGGTAGGAAGAACAACATAAATGGAAAGAGTGGCTTAGAGGAAGCGTGTGAAGAGAGAGAAAATGGGGAAGGCTGTATGGGAAATGCATAGAGTATGAAGTGTGGGGCAGTGAAGCATGTTGTGAATGGTGTGTGAAGAATGGAGAAGGTTTTTGAGAAAAGGAAGGGCTTCTGGCGTGGGGGGGGGAGTGGTGTTTATCTGAAGGGCGCATGTTTAAGGTGTGGAAGGTGAGGAAAAGTTGGAGAGAGGATGATTGTTCGTAAGTTGTGGAGGGATTAGTCAGAGGTGTTGGGAAAATGCTTTAGGGGAAAAAATTAGCGTAATTTCTTGTCACACTGAAACCAAAATCATCATAAAAATTGAAGGAAATTAGCGGGTAAAATTGGTGAAAAAAAAGTTTTGATTCTTAAGGTGTGGGATGACGTTTTTTGAGAACATGAGAGAGTAAACTTGAAAAACCTTTCCCTTTTTGTGGAATTTTTATTCACAAACTTAAGAAAATAGGGTATGAACGCTGGAAATAACGCGCAGCTTAACAAAATATGTGCACTGTAAAGGAAATGTTTGTTTATGTCAAAAGAAGAAGTTTTAGAATTTTCTGGTATCGTTACTGAACTCTTACCTAACGCGATGTTTCGTGTGAAACTGGAAAATGATCATGAAATTATTGCCCATACCGCTGGTAGAATGCGGAAAAATCGTATACGGGTGTTGGCCGGTGATAAAATCATGGTGGAAATGACACCTTATGATTTGACAAAAGGGCGTATTACATATCGCTATAAGTAGCCTCGTGGGTGGCTTGCACTTTTTTCTAAAAGCTATCATATTATTTCTATTATTTTTTAACAGTTTTTTAGTTTGCTTTTCATGAGTGAAAAAAGGGGAGTGTTTGAAGAGCCTTGAAAAACTGTAAAATCGATGCGGAAAAAGGATAAGGAGATCAATAGCGCTTAAAAGGGAGGCTAAAGGGGCGCTTAAAAGGAGGTGAGAGGGAAGTCAATTGTGAAGGGGTGGAAATGAGAAATATAAGAGAGTGGGGGGAAAAACGTTTGGCAGATACTCTTACAGAAGAAATTTATTTGGTGCTTGCCTCCGCTTCGCCAAGGCGTTTAGCGCTCTTGGCACAAATAGGGATTGATCCCCAGCAGGTTTATGCAAGCGATATTGATGAAACGCCAAAATTAAAAGAACATCCTGCAAACCTTGCCAAACGTTTGGCAAAAGAAAAAGCACTGAAAGCCCAAAAAATTTTGCGCTGGTACAGTCAGAATGGTCAAGACGAGTTGCAGAATGGTCAAGAAAAATTACCTGGACAGAAAATGATTATCTTGGCGGCTGATACCGTGGTGGCTGTTGGGCGGACCATTTTCCCCAAACCAGAAAGCGAGGATGAGGCTTATGAATGTTTACGATACCTTTCTGGGCGTTCGCATAAGGTCTATGGTGCCATTTGTGCGCTCAATGAACGTGGAAAAATAACCGTAAAATTGGTTGAAAGTCGTGTTCGCTTTAGACGCTTAACCTCTGCCATGATGAAGGCTTACCTTGCTTCAGGAGAATGGCAAGGGAAAGCGGGGGGCTACGCTATCCAAGGAAAAGCAGGGGCTTTTGTTGTCCATATCACGGGTTCTTATTCTAATGTTGTGGGATTGCCTTTGGCTGAAACAGCCGATCTCTTGACCGCTTATCACTATCCACTTTTCACTCACTGGGCTGAACAAACGCATTAGAAAAACTTTAAGGTAAGATCAATGCAAGGTGAAAAGCAACAAAAAGAGAAAAGCAAAAATGAAAAAAAAGCAACAGAAGAAAAGTTAATGAAGAAGCCAATGACAAAGGTGTGCCAAGAACAAAAAGAGCTAAATTTGCAAAAAGAGACCCGTCCTCCGCATCCTTGTCCTATTTGTGGTCAGATGTCACAAAAATCTTCTTATCCTTTTTGTTCCACACGGTGCCGAGCTATTGATCTTAATCGTTGGCTTTCAGGCTCTTATATTTTACCACCCCCACCACAAGTAAGTGATGAAGAAGAATAAAGAGTTCTCTTGAGAAAAGAACGCTAAAGCGTTTTTTTTGTGTGGAAACTGAAGGGGAGGCGCGCGGGATTATCGTAAATGTATTTAAGAGCTGGATTAACGGCTTGCTTATTATCGTCATTCGCAAAGACGCAGATTAAGTTCAATCAACGATGGAAGTTTTAATACATATCTAAGACTTATCCCCAAAGGTTTTGTTTACCATGGATAATTATAAATTGCTTTGTTGCATGAAGGTCGATGGTGCTTTGTTGCGTGAAAGCTGTTGGTGCCTTTAGGGCGTGAGGAAAAATTGGTCATCTAATCAGTATTGCTAACAAAAAAGAGGGGCGCGTGTTTTTGTGCAAAGAGACGGGGCAGTAAAAAATCGCTTGTTGGTGCTTTGTTGCGTGAAAGCTGTTGGTGCCTTTAGGGTATAAGGAAAAATTGGTCATCTAATCAGTATTGCTAACAAAAAAGAGGGGTGCGTGTTTTTGTGCAAAGAGACGGGGTAATAAAAAGTTGCTTGTTGGTGCTTTGTTGCGTGAAAGTTGTTGGTGCCTTTAGGGTGTGAGGAAAAATTGGTCATCTAATCAGTATTGCTAACGAAAAAGAAGGGGTGCGTGTTTTGGTGCAAAGAGACGGGGCAGTAAAAAATCGCTTGTTGGTGCTTTGTTGCGTGAAAGCTGTTGGTGCCTTTAGGGTATGAGGAAGAATTGATCATCTAAGCAGTATTGCTAACAAATAAGCAGTATTGCTAAGGAAAAAGAGGGGCGCGTGTTTTGGTGCAAAGAGACGGGGCAATAAAAAGTTGCTTGTTGGTGCTTTGTTGCGTGAAAGTTGTTGGTGCCTTTAGGGTGTGAGAGAAAAATTGATCATCTAATCAGTATTGCTAACAAAAAAGAGGGGCGCGTGTTTTGGTGCAAAGAGATGAGGCAGTAAAAAATCGCTTGTTGGTGCTTTTGCTGGGTAATGGCGTGGTGTCCTTTGGGGGGTGGATTGATTATATCGTGATTGTGACCGTATCTGTGTTCACGTGGAAAGCTGATCAATATGATGTCGCTTTTATTGGAGCGGCAACATTATTACCTGGTATCGTTTTGTCTAAGCCAATTGGAATGGTGGTCAGTCACCGTTCTATGATCCATTGGTTGCGGGCGTCACTGCTGTTACGAGCACTCTGTACTGTCGGTTTATTGATGGCGACGAGTCTGCAAGGATTTATTATACTGGCAGTTATTCGAGCGACATTCAACAGTCTAGCCATGCCTGCAATTTCCGTTCTTAGTGCAAATTCGGTGCCTGAAAACGGACGGACTCGTTACTATTCTGTGCTTAACATGATCAATAGCGCGGCAAAGATGATAGGACCTGCTTTGGGGAGTGCTCTGTCTGTACTTTTATCAGATACCTATACTTTATTGTTTTCTGGATTTTTGACATTGCTAGGCTTTATGGTGTTTTGTTGTCTTGGTGCACAACCTGTCTCGTCGCTCATGATAAAAACAGCGAATACCATAAAATCAAAGCAGAGGCTTTATGGGACAACTTGGTATGCCTATGTGGCGGTGATGTTTGTGTATTTTGCCATGATCTTTATGGTGAATAATCAGTTGCCGGTTATTCTTAGTGCAATGAAAATGAATAAACAGGCTCTTGGGATGCTGGTATCGGCTTCGGCAATCGGTAATTTTCTCTATGGATTTTGGAGTGTGAAACAATCAAAGCATAAACCCCTTACAGGCAAAATATCAGAGTTGTTAATGCCGGCAATGTCAACAATGATTGGTTTTGTCATGATCTCAGTGTGCTTTTTTTACTTTGATTTACTCCGTATTGAGACTTTGTTGCTCTGTTTTTTCCTTATTGGAATGGTTAGCGCTTACTTTTCCATATCTTCTAATGTTTATCTGGTAAGCAATTTCAATGAACAGATTGGATTGGCTTCCGGATGGGTGCAGTCTATACAAAATTTAGCTATGTTGGTGGCGCCGTTTGTTGGAGCGTTTGTTTTAGGTCACACTTCGGCTGGAAAATTGTTCCTTCTTTCTGGATTGAGTGGATTATGCTGTTTATTGGCTATCAGGATATTGCTGAACCGTTCTTTGTTAATTGTTCGATCTCAATGATTGGCTCATCAATAAAACAAATGTTTTAAATCATTTTTCTGAGATTTAGAGGACGTGGAGATAATCCAACATAGAGCAGCTTTTTTGACGTTATAGGTTTAATCTTTGATTTTTACTTAAACGCTCATATGTTTTTTTCGGGGCTTTGCCTTCTTGACGCTGTTCTACCGTCTCGTAAACGCAATAGGGGGCATGGTTTTGAGTAACAATGTCATTTTTGTTTAACTCCGCTTTGCTACGAATAGCCAAACTTAAAAAACTCAGCTGCCAATCCTTAATCAGCTTGACTTGAAGCAATAATGGAAACAGAAAACGAGGAGCTATAGTGTGAATTATCTTATATGCCGTAAAATATCATTCTTGGAGGTATGGTGATATCAGGTATGGGAAACTTTAGGCAGGGGGTATGTTAATTGTTGCTCTTTTTCCTAATCAGAAATTAACCATAAGATTGCTTTTTGTTTTTTCGGCTGGAGGTCTCTAAAATTTTTTAAAAGGGTGTGTTCTTTTTCGCTATAGGTTTCTTGATTGTGGTGTAAGAGAGGTTCTTTTGTTGAAAGATCTTCTTTTGTGGCAATGTCTGCATAAAAAAAGCTTATAGGAACTTCCAGTTTTTGAGCGATTTCCAGTAAACATTTGGCACTTACACGATTTAAGCCTTTTTCGTATTTTTGGATTTGTTGGAAACTGACACCTAAATGGCTTCCTAATTCTTTTTGGGAAAGGCTCATTGAAATGCGTCTGTGACGGATTCTTTTGCCTATCAGAATGTCGATAAAATGTGGATTTTTAGTTGGCACTTCAAGCCCCCCTCCGGTTGCGAGCGCCCTCGCATTGGTATTCC
>NZ_JBHIRL010000022.1:0-16341 GCF_042197145.1 Bartonella sp. AA56HLJMS
TCTTCCCATGATCAACGTGACCAATCGTACCAATATTAACATGCGGTTTTGTTCGTTCAAACTTGCTCTTCGCCATTTGAGCTCTCCATTTTCCGTCCAAGCCAAGGACTAAGTTAAAAATTAATTACCAACCTGAAATTACGCGTATTTCTTTTGAATCTCCAAAGCAACAGCTGAAGGCACAGGCTCGTAATGATCAAACTGCATTGTATACTGCGCACGCCCCTGACTCATAGAGCGAAGAGTATTCACATAACCAAACATATTTGCCAAAGGAACCATTGCATTCACAACCGTTGCAATGCCGCGCGCTTCAGTTCCTGAAATCTGTCCCCGACGAGAATTGAGATCACCAATAACATCACCAACATAATCATCTGGTGTAACAACTTCCACCTTCATGATCGGTTCAAGAAGCTGTGCACCAGCCTTTTTTGCCCCATCACGAAAAGCCGCACGAGCAGCAATCTCAAAAGCCAAAACCGAAGAATCAACATCGTGATAGCCACCATCAATGAGAGTCGCTTTTACACCAAGCATAGGAAAGCCCGCAAGAGGACCTGACCCCATAACACTCTCAATCCCTTTTTGGACACCGGGAATATATTCTTTAGGAACAGCACCACCAACAATCTTTGACTCAAAAATAAAGTCATCACCATCATGAGGCTCAAAAACAATTTTCACACGAGCAAATTGACCTGCACCACCCGATTGTTTCTTATGCGTATAATCAATTTCCGCCATTTTAGTAATTGACTCACGATAAGCAACTTGAGGCTGCCCAACATTTGCTTCAACCTTAAACTCACGCCGCATACGATCAACAATAATATCAAGATGAAGCTCACCCATTCCAGCTATAATAGTCTGACCAGATTCCTCATCCGATTTAACACGAAATGAAGGATCTTCGGCGGCTAGACGGTTAAGAGCAATACCCATTTTTTCTTGATCTGCTTTTGTCTTCGGTTCAATTGCAATCTCAATAACAGGCTCTGGAAATTCCATCCTCTCCAAAATAACAGGCTTCAAAGGATCACAAAGAGTATCCCCTGTTGTCGTCTCCTTAAGTCCTGCAAGAGCAACAATATCACCAGCAAATGCTTCTTCAATATCCTCACGAGAATTTGAATGCATTTGAAGCATACGCCCCAAACGCTCTTTTTTCTTTTTCACAGTATTCTCAAGAGAAATACCTTTCTGAACTTTACCTGAGTAAATACGACAGAACGTCAATGAACCAACAAAAGGATCATTCATAATTTTAAAAGCAAGCATAGATAACGGAGCATCATCAGAAGATTCGCGTGTCGTCTCAGCCTCAGTCTTTACATCAATACCCTTAATCGCCGGAATATCAATTGGAGAAGGAAGATAGGAAACAACAGCATCCAAAAGTGGCTGCACCCCCTTGTTTTTAAAAGCCGTACCACAAAGAACCGGATGAAACTGAACTTCTACTGTCCCCCTACGAATGAGAGAAACAAGCTGCTCGTTGGTTGGCATAACACCTTCCAAATAAGCCTCTGTTGCAGCTTCATCAACCTCCACAGCCATCTCAATCAATTTCTCGCGATATTCTTCAGCTTTCTCCTTTAAATCAGAGGGAATTTCACTTATCACTGCCGAGGCACCAATAGAACCATCCCACTTTAAAGCCTTCATTTCTACAAGATCAACAACACCTTCAAAGTCATTTTCAGCACCAATCGGCAACTGCAAAACAAGCGCTTTAGCACCTAACCGAGAACCAACCATCTCCACACTACGATAAAAGTCAGCTCCTATTTTGTCCATTTTATTAACAAAAACCATACGAGGCACGCGATACTTCTCAGCTTGCCGCCAAACAGTTTCCGTCTGAGGCTCCACACCAGCATTTGCATCCAACAAGGCTATTGCACCATCAAGAACACGCAAAGAGCGCTCAACTTCAATCGTAAAATCAACGTGCCCTGGCGTATCAATAATATTAAAGCGACGCTTCCGACCGTCTTGCCCTTCCCAAAATGTCGTTGTCGCAGCAGACGTAATCGTAATACCACGCTCCTGCTCCTGCTCCATCCAATCCATTGTAGAAGCACCATCATGGGTCTCGCCAATTTTATGATTCTTACCGGTATAGAACAGAATACGTTCAGTCATCGTAGTCTTACCAGCATCAATATGCGCCATAATACCAAAATTACGATAATCTTCAATTTTATATTCGCGAGCCATTATATTTGCCTTAGTTTAAAACTTCTACCAGCGATAGTGAGAAAAAGCACGATTAGCTTCAGCCATACGATGAACATCTTCACGCTTTTTCACGGCAGAACCACGATTATTAGCCGCATCCATCAATTCACCAGATAAACGCTCAACCATCGTCGTTTCATTCCGACCACGTGCCGCCGCAATCAACCAACGAATAGCAAGAGCCTGACGACGATCAGGACGAACATCAATCGGAACTTGATAAGTAGCGCCACCAACACGGCGTGAACGAACCTCAATGTGAGGAGCAACATTCTCTAAAGCTCGATGAAATAGAGCCACAGGATCTGTTTTTACTCTTTTTTCCACAGAATCGAGCGCACCATAAACAATACGCTCTGCAACTGATTTTTTACCATCAAACATAATGGCATTCATAAATTTCATAATAACCAAATCACCAAATTTTGGATCTGGATTAATCTCACGCTTTTCTGCTCTATGACGACGGGACATTGGCTTTGTCTCTCAATATTATTTTGGACGCTTTGCGCCATACTTTGAACGACGCTGTTTACGATTCTTGACACCCTGCGTATCAAGCAAACCACGAATAATGTGATAACGAACTCCTGGCAAATCTTTCACACGACCACCACGAATCATTACAACAGAGTGCTCTTGAAGATTATGTCCCTCTCCAGGAATATAACCAATCACTTCAAATCCATTCGTCAAGCGAATTTTAGCAACTTTACGAAGAGCAGAATTAGGTTTCTTTGGTGTTGTTGTATAAACACGCGTACAAACACCACGCTTCTGCGGATTCGACTGCAGAGCAGGAACCTTATTACGTTTAACTGGCGCCACGCGCGGCTTGCGAATCAACTGGTTTACGGTAGGCATGCAACCTTCCTCTTTTTGATCTACATTCGTCTCACCCAATCGGGCTTTTCTATTTTTATTTCTATCCACCCCAACAAAATCGGAGCAGATATCTAAGTCTACACACAAAATCGGGCATACCTGTACAAAACAGTTTACCCGACCATAAGCAGAGAAGGCAATAGCCTTTTGCACTAGCATTTGCTTTTAATCTTCTTAACACCTGTGAATAATTTTCCGGCTCATATCCAAAACACCTGATTACATCCACATCGGTTATGTTCATTTCTAATAGCGAGAACACGTACATTCGTCAAGAACTAAACAGCAGAAAGTTTTTAAAAATGAAAATAAATTAAATTTTAAAGCTTTAAATTTGCTTTTACCGCTACTCTTGATAAATTAATTTACCATAGTAATATCCCCTATAAACAAAAAAACAGCGATGTGACTGTAGTAAAACATAGCAGTAAATTGAATTGCATATTTGATATCTAATGATGAGCACCATGAAAATAGCAACGTGGAATATTGCTGGAATAAAAGCGCGACATGAAACATTATGTCAATGGCTGCAGCAAAGCCAACCGGACATAGTCTGTTTACAGGAAATTAAAAGTATTGATGAAAATTTTCCACGCGATACAATTGAAAATTTAGGTTACCATATAGAAACACACGGACAAAAAAGTTTTAATGGCGTTGCGATTCTCTCTAAAAAAACACCAGATGAAGTGATCCGTCGATTACCAGGCAATGATAATGATAAACAAACACGTTACATTGAAGCTGTTTATTCAACAAACAAAGGTGTTGTTCGTGTTGCATCTCTCTATTTGCCAAATGGGAATCCTATTGAGAGTGAAAAATATTCCTATAAGATAGAATGGATGGAAAGATTATATACACATGCAAAATCATTGCTTGCGTATGAAGAACCTCTTATTCTAGCAGGTGATTATAATGTCATCCCCACTCCATTAGATGCAAAAAAACCTCAAGAATGGTATCAAGATGCCTTATTTCTTCGAGAAACAAGAAAAGCATTCCAACGTATTCTTCATTTAGGTTTTTATGATGCTATCCGGAATGTCACCGATACTCCCTCCTTCAGTTTTTGGGATTTTCAGGCAGGTGCCTGGCCTAAGAATAATGGGATTCGCATTGATCATTTATTATTATCACCAGAAGCTGTTGATCAATTAATTTGCGCTCATAGCCAAACAGAAGTAAGGGGATATCAAAAACCATCCGACCACGTTCCTGTTTGGATTCACCTTAATATCAATTAAGAAAGTAAAATCCTCATTTCATGAGACAACAAAAAAATTCCACTCAAAAATAATAACTATGCTACAGCATATAAACAGTATATCTTAAGCAAATAAAATAAAAATAAATGAATGGAGGACATAAATGAAGAAATCATTATTAATGCTTATTGCAGCAACGGCCATTGGATTCTCAAGTTTCGCGCATGCTGAACATGATACTCTTGAAAAAATAAAACGAACAGGGGAAATTACTTTAGGTGTCCGTGAATCATCTGGTTTAGCCTACGCCCTTGGTAATAATAAATATGTAGGTTTTCATACAGAAATGGCAGAACGGATCATTGATGATATCTCAAAAAAAATTGGTAAACCAATTAAAATTCATTATCTTCCCATCACTTCTCAAAATAGAATTCCTCTCTTAAAAAATAAAACCTATGATTTTGAGTGCGGCTCAACAACACATGATATTGCCCGCAGTAAAGAAGCAGCATTTGCTTATACGACATACATTGAAGAGGTTCGGATTGCTGTAAAGAAAAACTCTAACATTAAATCTCTTGAGGATTTAAATGGAAAAACAGTTGCAACGACCACCGGTACAACATCTGTTCAACTTATTCGTAAAAATAAACGTGCAAAAAACATTCAGTTTAAAGTTTTAAAGGGGAAAGATCACGGAGATAGTTTTTTATTATTAGAATCTGGTAAGGCAGATGCTTTTGTCATGGACGCTTCAATTCTTGCTGGACATATTGCTAAATCAAAGAATCCATCTGATTATGTCATTCTTGATACTGTACTTTCAGTCGAACCTATTGCCTGTATGCTCAGATTAAATGACAAAAAATTTGAACAAACAATCAACGATAGTATCGTACGTCAGATTAAAGATGAATCACTGGAAAAGCTTTATAATAAGTGGTTTATGAAACCGATCCCACCTGCTAACACTGTTATGAACCTTCCCTTATCAAAACAAACAAGATATGCTTGGGATCACCCAAATAATAAGCCTCGAGAAAGCTACGCAGAAAAAGATTTATAGAGTTTAATAAAGAAGAACCACACTCTTTTGAAATTGAGTGTGGTTTATATTTTAATTCACTTTTTAATAAATCTGGACTATGTAGATGCGCGTGGTTTATTGTCCTATTTGTGAATGACTAATTTGAGGGAATATCAATTAATGGACTTTTCTTTCCTTTGTAGAGATGACCTTACTCAAACATTGGTAACAGGATGCTTGGGAACTCCCGGCGTAAGTCATACCTATTTAGATACACTTCTCGATGGCTTAAAAAATACAATTATATTGTCTATCACTTCACTTATATTAGCTGTATTGTGTGGTGTTATTATAGGAACAATGCGCACTTTACCCAAAACATCCATAATCAATTATATATTTCGCACTATCGCTACTATTTGGGTAGAGATTATGCGTAATATTCCCCTCCTTGTACAAGTGTTTTTGTGGTATTTTGTTGTTCCGAAGATTTATCCACCAGCGATGAAATTTTCCCCCATTCTCTTAATAACATGCGCATTGGGATTCTTTACATCTGCACGCATTGCTGAACAGGTTCGTTCAGGCATTGAAGCGATTCCTTCTGGACAACGCTATGCTGCTATGGCAATGGGATTTACAACTTATCAAAGTTATCGCTATATTATACTACCACGTGCTATACGTGCAATTATGCCACCTCTTACTTCAGAAGCAATGGGGATTGTGAAAAATTCATCTATAGCATTCGCCGTTTCAATAAATGAGCTCATGCAATTTCAATACCAAACAATTGAAGAAGTAAGCCATGTTTACGAAAATTATTTGCTTGTTACGATCCTTTATATTCTAATAGCCTTATTCGTATTCATTGTGATGACAGTCATTGAACAAATACTCAAAATTCCTAATTTTCAAACAAAGGGAAATTGAATATGGTGAATTTCATAAGCTCTCAGTTTGGACTTTATTTTCCTTTCAATTTTTCCGACTTTGATTTTTCCTTTTTTACCTTTGATGTATTTCGTTCTTACATTTTATCAGGTTTACTCTTTAGCGTTTTTCTAACTCTTTTTGCAACGGTATTGGGGTTTGTTTTCGGCACACTTTTAGCAATGATGCGCCTTTCTTCCATAAAACTTCTTTCTTGGTTTGCAATCAGTTACATAACAGCTATGCGTTCAATACCACTTGTGATGGTTATCTTATGGTTTTTCGTGCTTCTGCCTTTTTTAACTGGTATATCCATTGGTGCAAATAAATCAGCACTCATTACCTTTACCGCATTTGAAACGGCTTATTTTGCTGAGATTATGCGTGCTGGAATCAATTCAGTTCCGCAAGGACAAAAATATGCAGGACAAGCTCTTGGAATGACATATTGGCAAAGTATGTACATTGTCATTCTTCCTCAAGCCTTTAGAGATATGCTTCCAGTCTTTTTAACACAAGTTATTATCCTTTTTCAGGATACAACCCTTGTTTATGCCATCAGTGGTCATAGCCTTTTGAATGGTTTTGATATTGCTGCTAATAATTTTGGTGTAAAGCAAGAAGCTTATATCTTAGCAGCTATTTTCTATTTTGTTATCTGTTTTACACTGTCACAAATAGTTTTGTCTTTACAAAAAAAAGTATCCATTATTCGCTAACAGGAAAAAAAATGTCTACTCATATGATCGAAATAAAAAATGTTTCTAATTGGTATGGCGAAATTAAAGTCCTTAAAAACTGTACAACCAACATTAATAAAGGAGAAGTCGTTGTCGTTTGTGGTCCATCAGGCTCAGGAAAGTCAACACTCATTAAAACTATTAACGCTCTCGTCCCTTTTCAAAAAGGTGAAATTTGGATTAATGGAATACCAGTTCATTCAAAAAAAACGAATCTGCCTAAATTGCGAAGTCAGGTAGGAATGGTGTTTCAACACTTCGAGCTTTTCCCCCATTTATCTGTCACAGAAAATTTGACAATTGCACAAATCAAAGTCCTAAAACGAAGCAAAAAAGAAGCACTTGAACGTGGATTGTTATATCTTGAGCGCGTTGGACTCATTGAACACAAAGATAAATATCCTGGTCAACTTTCTGGAGGGCAACAACAACGTGTTGCTATTGCACGTGCCTTAACTATGGATCCACTTGTCATGCTTTTTGATGAACCAACATCTGCTCTAGATCCTGAAATGGTAGGTGAAGTACTCGATGTCATGATTAGCTTAGCAGAAGAAGGTATGACGATGATTTGTGTAACCCATGAAATGGGATTTGCACAAAAAGTATCGGAGCGTGTTATTTTCATAGATCAAGGAACAATTCTTGAAGACTGCTCATCTAAAGAGTTCTTTTCTGATCCGCAAGCAAGAAAACCGAGAACGCAAGAATTTTTGTCTAAAATCCTAAGTCATTAGCCGTTAGATTATCAAAAAAAGCTATCTTTACTATGAACTTGTATACAAGAAAATAGAGTTTAATATAAGATGAGAGAATGTAAAAATATTACAATCAGATGTTTAAAAACTGTTATTCTTTAAAATCTCAGCAATCAGTTAAATTGCTGTACGTCTCTCAGATTCATTACAAAGAGCAAAAGCCTCTTCTTGCAAAGGTGAATCCAATTTTCGTCTTTTACGTTAGCTTTTTATAGGCAGCAGTTAACATTGCTGCCCCACGGACAATTTTTCCTTCTTTAAGCAGTATATTTCCAAGCATTGCTTGGGCAGAAGGATTTTCTTTTTTTGCTGAAAGTTGAAACCATCGTGCTGCTTGTAAAGGATTTTACTCCCTTCCCTCTCCCTTTAAAAATATTTTTCCTAAATGATACTGAGCTTTAGGATTTCCATAGTTTACCGCAGCCTGCATATAAAGATGAGAAGCATAAGAAGGATCAGGTTTCACAGGTGATTGAGGAATACCTTTTTTTATATATCCGGCAAGTTTAATCAATGCATCAGAAACATAACTTTCATCCTCTGAACCAAGATCAGCACCTTTTTCAACAATATATGCAAAAAAATTATATGCCTTATAATCATTTTTAGGGACACCATCACCGTTTGCATAGATAGAGCCAAGTTTCCAATTCGCACCAATATAGCCTCTCTTAGCAGCACAACGTAATGCTGCAATAGCCTGAGTTATATGCCCATTTTTATAAACAGACATGCCACGTTTTAAAAAATAAAACGAACCATCATTCGCTTCTTGCAAGCTATTGACATCTATTACATAAACAGTCGAAAAGAATCCCTCTAAAATCACAACAATCGTGACTTTTTTCCATATCTGAAACCTATTAACCATTCCCCCTACCTCAATTTTAATGATTATATCTGTTACAAATTTCTTTGTAGGTATTTAAACTCTTTTTCTTAGTAAGAAGCATACGCAATTTTAAAGTAAAAATTTTAAAAGAAAAAACAAATAGATAAAAACCATCCAATAGGATTTATCGATCTTAAAATTTTATACGTATGAGCAAAAATCGTTCAATAGAATAACGTGCATTAAACAGCAACTTGAGAACGAAGAGAATACATGATGAATGGTAAACGTTTGAGTATAAAAAACAATACGAAAGATGGATAAATATAATGATGATAGTTAACTTATAACTTCACGACTGCCTTACCACCTTAAAGATGAAGTTTTTTTGCCTCCGTCAATCTATAAACAATACAGCTTTTTGTTTAACGGATTGCACCTAACATCATTTCACATGGGGTTACTTCATACTTTACACACAAGTTTTACCTCAGAATACTCACCACTACATACAAAAAATACCACATATGTAATTTTACATGCCTTATATTGCTACTCTAAATGATGATATTTTACAGAAATAAAACAAGATATTGATTTTAATGATACTTTACCATTTTGCATGTTGAATGAGGACCTCGAATATCGTAAGATTCTCTCATTCCAAACTTGTTCCATGTTAAATCAATCAAAACCATCCGCTTGCACATTACAAGTAGAGAGAGCTATGTGGATAAAAACTCTGTGTAAGAAAGAACTAAAAATGCCTCTTACGAACGGTTTGAGCTAAGGGTTGTCCGGATATTGGACAGAATGGCGCCCCCAGCGCTTGTTACTTCACAAGCATAAAGAAGGGAAGCTCAATGGATTTACCGTTATACCATTCATGATCTACGTCGTGGAATAAGCTTGGATGCCTTAAAAGATGTCTCTTTAATGATAAACATAAAACAATGGATTTCAGTAGAGATTTTATGATCGTTCATGAAAAACTAACAAAAGAAAAAGTTTCCTTTTAAAGAAGATCTATACTAGCCCTACTGGTATGCAATTATCTATCAAAAAAAAATAAAAAGTTGAAATCAATCTAACCGCTCTAAAGCAACAAATATTTTTTTCTGCGCTGCACGCAGTTCTACAACCCTATTCCGCTCACGCTCAACAATTTCTGCTTTTGCATTTGCTATAAATTGGGGGTTGTTTAACTTAAGCGATATTTTTTCAATATCTTGTTCAATTTTACTGACATCCTTCCTCAAACGAACACGTTCAGCCTCCAAATCAATCAACTGTCCTAATGGTAAACAAAAAACAGCCTCTCCCAAAATCATTTGTGCTGATACTTCCGGAACTTTATCAGAGAAATCAATAACTTCAATACGCGCTAATTTTTTAAGAAGTGCATCATAACGCTTCACACGCTCTCGCGTTATTTCCCCTCCTTCGACAACAACAAGAGGTGCTTGTGTAGCCACTGGAATATTCATTTCAAAACGTACAGACCGAATCCCTGTGACGACATCAATAAGCCAATTAATATCATCAGCAGCTTCTTCATCTATCAATGTTTCCTCTGGCCATTTTGTCAATGCGAGCATATCCTCACGCTTGATGGCTTGCGTTTCTGTAAGAGACCACAACTCTTCCGTCATATAAGGCATAAAAGGATGAAGAAGTTTATAAACTTCATCTAAAACCCAAGCAGTACAAGCTTGAGCCTCATTTTTAGCATCTTCATTTTCCCCCTGAAAAATAGGTTTGAGAAGCTCCAAATACCAATCACATAATGTATTCCAAATGAAACGGTAAAGAGTCGCAGCAGACTCATTAAATTTATAGTGTTCAATACCAGTCGTAACTGCTGAAATTGTTTTAGATAACTCTGTTAAAATCCAACGATTAAGCGCCAATTTTGCTTGTTCTGGTTTAAAAGCTGGATCATGCTTCACACCATTCATCTGTGCAAATCGGGTAGCATTCCACAATTTCGTAGCAAAATTACGATAACCAGCAATACGGGAAACATCAAGTTTTACATCACGACCTTGTGCTGCCATAATAGCTAAAGTAAACCGAAGTGCATCAGCACTATATTGATCAATAAGCTCTAAGGGATCAATAATATTTCCCTTTGATTTTGACATCTTTGCACCCTTTTGATCCCGTACAAGAGCATGCACATAAACCGTTGGGAAAGGAACGTCACCCATAAAGTGAAGTCCCATCATCATCATACGAGCAACCCAGAAAAAAATAATATCAAATCCTGTCACAGATAAAGATGTTGGGTAAAAAGTAGATAATTCAGTCGTTTTATTTGGCCATCCTAATGTTGAAAAAGGCCAAAGAGCTGATGAAAACCAAGTATCTAAAACATCCGGATCACGGATTAATTCAACAACCTCACCATAATGAGCAAAAGCTGAATCTAAAGCCTCTTTTTCACTTTTTTCAACAAAAACCGTTCCATCAGGACCATACCAAGCAGGAATCTGATGTCCCCACCATAATTGGCGAGAAATGCACCAAGGTTGAATATTTTCCATCCAATTGAAGTACGTCTTTTTCCAGTTATCGGGAACGAACTGCGTTTTGCCTTGTTGAACAGCCTCTATCGCTGGCTTTGCTAATTCAGCAGCATGAACATACCATTGATCTGTCAAAAAAGGCTCAATAGGGACACCACTGCGATCTCCATGAGGAACCATATGGGTATGATCATCGACAGAAGCTAAATATCCCTGTTCTTCCATCAAAGAAACAATCTTCTGGCGAGCAACAAAACGATCAGATTTATCGAGATTTTCTACTAACATTTTTAATTCATCTGATAAAATCAAACCATCGAAAAATGCTTCATTTTCACGAAGAAAAATCTCGGCTTTCTGAGTAAAAATATTAATCAAGCGTAAATGATTACGCTGTCCTACTTCAAAGTCATTAAAGTCATGAGCCGGTGTGATTTTTACAGCACCACTTCCAGCCTCAGGATCAGCATGGCTATCACCAACAATTAATAACCTACGACCAACAAGCGGCAAAAGAGCATTTTTACCGATAAGATTTTTATAACGCTCATCTTCAGGATTAACAGCAATTCCTGTATCACCAAGCATTGTTTCTGGTCGTGTTGTCGCCACTGTTATATAAGTTGTCGCATCATTTGGATCAAAAATTTTACCTTCAAGTGGATATCTAAAGTGCCACAAATGTCCTTGAACTTCTTTTTGCTCAACTTCAAGATCTGAAATAGCTGTCAACAATTTAGGATCCCAATTGACGAGGCGCTTATCCCTATATATCAACCCTTGCTTATAAAGCGTGACAAAGACTTCACGAACCGCCTGCGACAACCCCTCATCCATTGTAAACCGCTCACGCGACCAATCACATGAAACCCCAAGGCGACGCAACTGGTTTGCAATAACGCCTCCAGTTTCATAACGCCATTCCCAAATACGCTCAATAAACTTTTCTCTCCCCATTTCTTGACGCGTTGGCTCTTGGCGTTCTGCAAGTTGACGCTCCACTACCATTTGCGTAGCAATTCCAGCATGATCCATACCAGGCTGCCACAACACATTTCTGCCACGCATCCGCTGAAATCTAACTATTATATCTTGAATTGTCGTATTGAGCGCATGCCCCATATGAAGTGAGCCCGTAACATTAGGAGGAGGAAGCATAACGCAAAAAGGTTCTGCACCGCTTTTAGAACCAGCTCCCGCTTTAAAAGCCCCACGAGTCTCCCATCTCTTTGCAACCCGTTGCTCTATAGAGGCAGCATCATAGTTTTTTTCTAACATTCTATCCATCCATAACGCCGCTGAAAAACACAATATACGATCAAAACCTGATCAGAATCTCGTGAATCTCAGTCATTAACTAGAGAGCTCGCAAAATCGCAAACAAAATCCCCATAAAATGAAAAACATAAAAATAATGTAAAAAATAATTAAGACGATTTTTTAATCGCCTTCACAATCTCTTCACGCAAAATATCTTCCAGCAAAATAGGCAATTTAGACTGTAACCATTCTGCTATAGCAGGACGCAACACATCCTTTGCAATCTTTTCTGCAGAAGAAATACAATATGCAGACAATTCCACATGACCATCCCTTCCAGCGTCTGACTGTGATTTCCTTATCTCATCTTCATATTCTTTTGCTTTATAAACAGAATTCCGTTCTTCAGAAGAAAGCTTCATCTTTTGCATATCCATACCAACTGTATTATTTTCTGCCTCTATATCCTCTTTCTCTTGCGTTATCTTCCCTCCTTGATTTTCAGAAGAAAGACCAATACGATCAGCTAAAGCTTTCATAGCATCATCAACCGATAAGGTTGTATCATAAATACCCTCGGATGCCACTTCTGAAGCATTCACTGCAACATCTTCATTTAAAAAGTGATCAGATTGAACCGCATTTTCTTCGATTATTTCACGAATAGATGTTAAAATTTCATCCATACTTGGCTCACGTAACACGCTTGAACTCTGTACCATACTTTACAACCTCTCAAAGACGCAACAACAAATAGAATCATATTTTCAGTGTATGCAAAAGAATTATAAGATCAACATGCCTCCTACGATATTTTCAAATATGCTTGTCATAAAGAGGGCGCTACACACAGTTTTCTACACTTATAAAAATAATATCTCGCCGCAATATCTTTCAACATATTCAACTGTTGATTTACTAATCTTTTAAAAACTAAAATAATTTAAGATTAAAGAGATACTTTTATACATTATCGGATATATTTAATTGTTTTTAAACCTAAATAACTCGCAGTCAATTTACCAATAGAAGATTGAACACTATAGCTCGCCACAACAGCATTACGCTCTGCCATTGCAAGCGCAATCTGAGCATTAATCAATAGAGTACGAGAATTTAAAACATCCAGCGTCGTTGCTTGCCCTACGCGATTTTCTTGAACACGACCTTTCAGAGCAATTTCAGCAGCACGAACACTTTCACGGTAAGCAACCACAGATGAGCGTGCGCCCTCCAACTGAAACCAAGCAGAAGTCAGTGCTTGCCTCGTATTACTATGCGCCAAATCGAGTTGAAGCTGCGCCTGTCCAAGCTGTTCCCTTGATTGGCGAATTTGCGCAGATGTACGCCCTCCTTCAAAGATTGGGACACTTACTGACAATCCTACAGATTTAGAAACGCCATCTTCTCCAACCCCGCTGTAGATTCGATTATAAGATGCTGTTGCAGAAAAATCAACTTTAGGGAGCAATGCCCCTTCTTTCGCCTTTACATTATAAGCACTCGCATCAACTAAATATTTAGCATAAAGGATTGCTGGATGCATCACAACGCTCATTTGGTAAGCCATATCAAGGTTGACGGGAAAATCTTTGGCTAGAGGTGGGCGTTTTAACTTTTCAGGATCAGAACCAATAACTTGTCGATACACTGCCTCTGCTGCTTTTACATCAGAACGAGCAAGACTCAGCTCTGAAACCGCCACGGAACGTGCAGCTTGAGCTTGAGCAAGATCAACATGCCCTCCTTCACCCACATCAAATTTTGCTTTATTAGAACGAACTTGTTCCTCAAGAGCTGCCAAATTTTCTCTCCGAAGATCGGCAACACGACGTGCGTGATAGACATTAGCATAAGCGGTCACCGCCTCTAGAAACGTATTTTGTTCAACATTACGAAGATATTCACGCTGAGCCTGCAACTTAACTTGAGCTGAAGAAAAGATATTTTGCGTGATAAAACCATCAAATAATCTTTGATTTAATCTCACTCCTATAGATCCAGAAGTGACATAAGGACCTGTAAAAGACTTATTGCGCCCATAGTTCCCAACCCCCTCAACTTGTGGCAATAGCCCCGATCGCGCAATGACAACATCATCACTGGATATACGCACAGCTGCACGTTCACTATTCAACTTAGCATTATATTTATAAGCCTTAGAAAAGGCATCCATCAATGTTTCAGCACAAACAGTCTCTGATAGTAAAACACTCAACACCAGCAATAAACACGCCTGAAACTTCTTGTTTACTCTAAACATAATACACACAATAACAAACCCCAAATAAATTACAAAATTATCTTTTATTCACAAAACAAACAAGCACTAAAACACAAAACCAAGTGTTTTGAAAAAACAAGGAAGAGGCTTTACAGCGAGATTAAAAGCACGACGAGCCGAGATGATCCCATCTTCTTTTATATAGATTTGTGCAACAGCAGCATTTCCATACCCTTCAACCACCACAAGACGTCCACAGTCTTTCATTTGATCAAAGATACCTTGAGGAATAAAATCAACAGATCCCTCAATGAAAATCACGTCATAAGGTCCCTCAACAGCATATCCTTGCTCTAATGGACCATGAACGACAACCACATTATCACATTGATTACGTTCTAAAGCTTCAAGAGCACATTCAAAGAGAGATTTATTACTTTCCAGCGCAATCACAGACCCTGCAAGTTTTGCAAGCAACGCTGCACAATAACCACTATTTGCACCAATATCTAAAACAACATCTGATGATTTTAAAGCGGCAAGCTGTAGTAATTTCGCTAGAGATGCAGGTTTCATCAAATAGCGTGCAGGAACCCCATCTTGCTCTGGACATAGAACAATATCGGTATCAAGATAACTTAACACTTTCATATCTTCCGATACAAAATCTTCACGAGACACCGTTAAAAAGGCTTCAAGAACTGATAAATCCGTTACATCGACTGTACGAATTTGATTGTCAACCATTTTGCGACGAAGCTCAGCAAAATCTGCAACCATAACGAATATTTTCTCCTAACCTACAAAAAACAAACAAAACAGCGACAATAAGGGATAAAGATCTCTTAAACTATGGGCGTTACAAAAAAGGATGCTACAGTCAACAATTAGATTTTAACTGTATAATCTCTCATACAAAAGTGTCTTCACAAGAATAGAGGGAAATAATCTATTTTCCTATACCTCATCTCCCTTAAAAGCCGTTTCGTTTAAAATCGGCTGGAGGCCTCGCCCGGAATCGAACCGGGATACAAGGATTTGCAGTCCTCTGCGTAACCATTCCGCCACGAGGCCTCGTCAACAAACATAAAGGTTTCAATAAGGGAAGGCAACGCATCCGTCAAGGTGTAGAAATCTTCTCTCGCCTTTTTTCCTCTTATTACACAATTTATCATATTTTTTTAAAAAAAGTAATTTTATCCTTTGCAAATCAGTATTGCTTTGCTATAGCCTTTTCAATGAGATGATTGGGCACCGTTCCCCGGTAGCTCAGCGGTAGAGCAACCGGCTGTTAACCGGTTGGTCGCTGGTTCGAATCCGGCCCGGGGAGCCACTTTTCTTTTATTCTACGTAATTTATTGTTTTTTCTAAAGTTTTTAGACATGAGGGATTCGTTAATAAAAGTAATGGAATAGGATTTTTGCAATAAAGTAGAAACGCAATATCCTACGGGATGTATTTTTTGCAATGAACGCAAAAAGCGATTGATTCATTTTAAAATAGCACAAATAAGATTACTTTTTTCAAACTACCGCGCCTTTATAAGAGGACACTGCAATTATTTGCACATTATAAATTACGATTTCTTTCATCAGAGATGAATTATTAAGCTCCATCACTGTAGCTTGCCAGCAGGTTTTGTATATTTTGCCACTAGGTTTTGTACCAATTTATTTTTTCTCAAAGAGTTTTTAAG